>NZ_LT745763.1:941721-1255629 GCF_900166595.1 Virgibacillus dokdonensis
TCAATCTAACAAAGATTTTATTTAGGTTTGATGTTACGCATCCAATCCAAATTAATACACTTTCTTCCTTCACTGAACAAGTGAATGAAAATGAAGAAGTTATTCCAGCAAGGGTTACATTATTTGGTTTAGCGAAAGTAATTTCACAGGAACAGCCAACGATTAGTTCCTTCCTAATTGATCATGATTTAAAAGGAGATCCTATAGAAATCGCTAAACAGTTAGTAGAGGAATTACGTACACCAAAAGAAGTAAGACCAGAGTTAATAGCTTATCGAACAAATCAAAGATATACGAAAGTAATTGAAAGACAACGTGAGAATATAAAGGCTAATCCAATTACATTGAGAGAAAACGGGAACTATGTCATTGCAGGAGGTACTGGTTATTTAGGAGTACAGCTAGGAAGCTTTTTGAGTGAAAAAAATAAAGTGAATATTATTTTGTTAGCTAGAAATTTACTGCCTAACCGTTCTGAATGGGATGAAATTATTAATAGAAATAATGCGGATGATGAAATGCTCATTTATAAAATAAAGATGATCCGATCGATTGAGCAAAATGGTTCCAAAGTAAATATAATGAAATGTGATGTTACAGACGAACTTGCCGTTAAGAATACATTTACAATAATTAAAAATAAATACGGAGATATTAACGGAGCTTTTATGTTAGCGAAGCAGCTGTACCATTTATGGATAAAGGAGCTAAATATTAATCAGTTCAAAAAAGGGATTTACAATAGAGTTTTGAGCACTCATTTTATTGAAAGAGAGTTAGATACGAATACATTGGATTTCTTTATTTTATTCTCATCCATTTCTTCTTTAATGGGTACTAAATCGGCGAGTGAATGTTGTGCTGTAAATCAATATTTGGACTCTATGGCAGGTTATTTAAACCATAAAGGGATTAACGGTAATACAATTAATCTTACATTGATTTTAGATGATAAGAAAGATTTTGGAAATGATACAGCAATTCCTCCAATAGATTTTGTTGAATTCCAGAATGCACTAAAGTGTTTTTTTCAGAATGGTTACCAATGGAGCTTGGTTTCTAAATTTGATTTAGAGCAAGTTCATTATTTGAAACCAGTGTTAAAGATTCCGTTTGGAGAAACGTTTTGGAAAGAAGTCGATGATTATCATTACGACAAGCAAAAGGTGAATATGGATGTTCAAATAGAGGACGAAAGTATACAGAAAGAATTAAATAAGGAAGAGATCGAATTAATATTATATGATATTTGGGATAAAGTCTTGGGAGTAGTTGATGTTGGAGAAAGTGATAATTTCTTTAGTAGCGGAGGGAGTTCACTCAGTGCCTTGAGATTTGTGCAACTGATGAATCAGAATTTCAAAGGAATAAATTTTGAGGTGCCTGATTTGTATAGTAACCCTACTTTTGAAAATCAGCTATCCTATTGTGACCGTTTCTTCAACGGTACTGATAAAGATGAATTAGACGATATACTTGAAGCTCTAACAAATGATGACATTTCCTCAGAGGAAGCACTTCATTTATTAAATAGGAAATGAAGGAGTGAAAAAAATTGAAAACAGCAATCGTATTTCCTGGACAAGGATCTCAATACACTAACATGGGAAGGTTTTTATATGAAAATCATAAGATTGCTAGAAGATTATATGACGAAGCTAGTGAGATACTTGGTTATAATCTTTTAGTAGCATGTGAAAATAAATCTGGGGAGTTAAATGATACTAATATTACTCAACCTGCAATACTAGTTTATAGTATTGCAAGTTGGGAGATATTTAAAGAGTTAAATCAAGTTGAGGAAATTTATTTTTCTGGCCATAGTTTGGGAGAATTAACTGCTGCTGTTTGCGGTGAGGCTATTTCATTCTCAGAAGCAGTTAAATTAGTACAATTAAGAGCAAAATTAATGAGCCAATGTGGAGCAGATGGAGGAATGATGGTTTGTTTTGGTCTTAATTACACGGAAGTGGAGTCTATTTGTAAAGAAGTAAGTACAAATAACAACCATGTAACTATCGCAAATTATAATATGAAGGACCAGCTGGTGTTAAGTGGTCATCAAGATGCATTGTATAGAGTGGCTGAAATACTTAATGGGCAAGGTGCTGTTACCAAGAAATTGGATGTTAGTGTACCTGCGCATAGTCAATTAATGCTGCCTGCAAAGGACGGTTTTCGTGAAGCATTAAGAAAAATTCAGAAGAAAGATAGTAAGTACCCCATATACTCATGTATTACCGGCGAACCTTACATACATTCAAACGACATTGTTAATCAATTAAGCGAGCAATTAACAGAAGGTGTGCAATGGCCTGTAGTTATGGATGAATTGATTCGTGAAGGTGTTCGTCATTTTATAGAAATTGGCCCTAAAACTGTATTAACCAAGATCATTGAAGCTGAATATCCAAATGTGTTTGTTTCCCCTTACAACGAAATAAATGGGTATTATACCTTATTTCATTCAGAAACGCAATCCTACTCTATGAACGATATTATTTCGTTCTTACAAGCTAGTTTAAGAATCATAGTTGGGACCCCTATTAAAATAAAGATAGAGCAGTCGAAATTTGAAAAAAAAATACATGCCCCATTCATAGAATTGAGGCAGGAGTTAGGGAAATTAAAGAAAAATAATCGACCTCAAATTGATTCTATTTATTCGAAAAAATTATCTAACCAGTTCTTTTCTATTCTATTTAATAAGGGCTTTAATAGGGAAGAAACAGTGGACCTATTAAAATCATCTATTAGGGATAAAAATATCCTTGCAAGAATTCATAAACTATATATTTAATAAGGGGGTAGAAAATGTTTTGTGAAGAAATGGTAAAAGTGGAGCAAAATTATTATGAGAAACAATGCTTATGGTTTAATAAAACGAAATATTTATTAAAAGATTTAGAGAAAAAGGCATTTCAGCTTGCAATACTTTTTAGAGAGCAAGGGATAGAACATAAAAAAGAGCAAAAGGTGCTAATCATGTTGAGGAGATCACCTGCACTCTTTGTTGCACACTATGCGACATTTTTAGCAGGAGGAGTAATTGTATCCATCGATCCAGATACACCTGAGGAACGGCTAAATACAATTATTGAAGAAACGAATCCTAATGTGATCTTGGTCCATACCAATCAGTCCTTGAATGATAAGAGCAAAATTATTTATTTAGACGATGAATTAGAAATGTTAGATGGATCGGATGCATTTCAATTAAGTGGGAATGAGAATTTTTCATTAAATGCAGCTGCATATATTGTCTTTACTTCAGGGACAACGGGTAAACCTAAGGGTGTAATTGTAGAATGGAAGTCCTTAATGAAACTAATTGAATGGCATACTAAAACCTTTCAAGTAGGCTCCGATTCAATTGTGTCATTAACAGCTTCCCCGGGATTTGATGCGTCTATATGGGAAATCTGGAGCGCTATTGGTGCAAAAGCTTCCATTCATATTACATCAGATGCACAAAGATTACTTCCAAATGAATTACAAAAAGAATGGGCAATACATAAGGTAACACATTCTTTTGTTTCTACTCCTATTGCTGAAAGATTGCTAGATTTGCCTTGGAAAAATCATGAAACTACATTGAAACACATGCTAGTAGGGGGAGATAAATTAACAAAATTCCCATTAGATAGTGTTCCGTTTAATTTAGTTAATAATTACGGGCCAAGTGAAGCAACTGTTGTCAGTACATCTGGTACCATTCAACCAAAGAGAGACGGAGGTAATGAATTTCCTCATATTGGAAAGCCACTACCTTATATGGATTGTTTTATCCTAGATGAACACGGGAATGAAATTTCAGAAGTTGGAGAACAAGGAACACTTTGGCTTTCTGGCGTTGCATTAGCAAGGGGATACTTAAACACTAAAATAGAAACTGATAAAAAGTTCAGAAAAATAAAGGTTAGAGGGGAATTAATCAGAGCCTATAATACAGGTGACATTGTCAGTAAAGGTAAAGATGGAAATTTTTATTTTCATGGTAGGAAAGATTTTCAGGTGAGTATTAACGGGGTCAGAATTGAGTTAGGTGAGATTGAAAAAGTATTACAAACACATGCAAAAGTTTTACATGCTATTGTGTTACCAATAGAATTTCATTCAAAGAAATTGATTGTAGCTTCTGTTGTATTAGAGAAGAATTCGATGTTTATAGAAGAAGAAATAAAAGCATACATAAGTAAAAAACTTACAAAAAGTTTAGTCCCAATTCAAATACTTTATCATGATCAAATCCCGTTAACGGATAACGGGAAAATAGACAGAAAAAGGTTAACTGTTTTACATGAAGAACATTTACAAAACAAGCAAAAATCGAAAAACAACACTTATTTGGAAGATGTTAATGATAGCGTGATGACTCAAATTACAAAGGTCTACTCTGATGTCCTACAAATTCAATGTTATCCTAATACAGATATATTTGAGATGGGCGGAAATTCGATGGACGCTGCTCGAATAGCTGCAACCTTGTCAAATTTGTTTAGGGTGAAATGTACCCCTCATTTTATTCAAAAGGTTAGAACACCAATAAATGTATATCATCAAATTAGGAAACCTTTGCAAAATACATTAGATGGGCAACGTAAGGAATCTCCAGTCATAAATAGAGATGAATGGATTCGAGTAACAAGCATGAAAAAAGGATTATGGTATTTATGGAAAACAAATGAGAATAACACTTTTTATAATATTGGAGCCACTTTTCATCTGAAAGATACGATAGATATTCCTTTATTGTCGGAAATAATTGTTACTATTATCGAACGTGAACCAACGTTTTCTACTATATTTCGGGAAAATGTAAAAGGAGAAATTGAGAGAAAATATCAAAGGAAATTTGATACTACGGAATGGTTCTATCAAATGAAAGTTGATTCCAAAGAAGAGGCACTAATTCATGCTAATTCCATTTACAATACGAACTTTGATTTGGAGAAAGATTTGCTCATTAGAGGTGCATTAATTCAAACGAATAATGATGGGACTGTTTTTGTACTAGCTACGCATCATATTGTATGCGATGGATTGTCTTTACAAAAAATATTACGTGACATTTCTACTGCATATAACGATAGAAGCTTAAATACTAGTACAAAAGAGAACATATATAGTACCGAGTATATAGCTTCAAGTGAAGAACAACTGTCAACATATTGGAAAGAAAAGGCAGGCCATTTTCATTTAGCGCAGGTATCAATGAAGGAAAATGCCGAATCTTTATTAGCTAAAGGGGAAATATACGAATGTAAAAGTAGATTAAATGTCGGCAAATCAATAGATCAATTGGCGAAAAAGCATAAAATAAGTAAGTTTATTATTTTATTAACGGGTTGGGCTATTAATCTAACAAAATACTTTAGACAAGAAACTATCACAATTGGAATTCCTTATCATGGTAGGGGGGATATTGATTTTTCCAAGGTAGGGATGTTTGTTAATTTAATACCGGTTACAATTACTATCTCAAAAGAAAAAACATTCATCGATTTATTAACTGAGATAAATGAATTGATGCAGGAACATATGGAACATGGGGATTTTTCCATTGTTGATATTGCTTCACTAACAGAAAATAGGAAGCAATTTGATATCGTTAATAATACATTTAGTGAAAAAATCCATTTAGATGTAGAGTTAGGAAATAAACGAGCAGAGTTCATTGAGCAAGATACAGGTGGAGCTAGATTCCCAATTAGCGGTTTTTTTCATGTGCAAGATGAAGAAATAGCGGGGCATGTTGAGTTCTCATATGCCAACTTTGACACATCAGAAATTAAATTACTAACGGATAGCTATTTTAATCTAATGGATTCTCTTGTGCGTTACCCTGATCAACAGTGGCAGAGTGCTTTTAAGAAGACATCTGTCATAGAGGCACAGGAATATTACAATTTGATGAAAGAAAGTAAACCACTACACCAATTATTCGAGGATTCTGTCGCAAAGCATAAAGACTTTATTGCTGTTGAAGATCATACAAGTGCATTTACGTATGGAGAATTAAATCAACATGCAAACCGATTTGCTTCATTACTGCATTCCAAAGGTATCAGAAAGGGGGATTATGTTCCTGTTTTCATGGTGCGAAATAAGGAACTGCTTGTTGTTATTTTAGGGATTTTAAAAATAGGTGCAATCTATGTTCCTTTAGATGTGGAGCATCCAAAAGAAAGAATAAAAAATATATTAAACAGAATAGAACCTCGAGTTTTAATATCTAACAAAAAAGTTAATTATATAAGCACGGGAAGATGGGAACTAATCTATACAAATGATATGGAAACATGTCAGCAACTGCCTATATTCAAAATGGAACACATTAAAACAGAAGATCCAGCTTATTTGATGTTCACATCAGGCTCGACTGGAAACCCAAAAGGGGTGTTATGTCCTCACCTAGGGGCAAGTCTTCGAGTGTTATGGCAAAAAAATCAACAACACTTGAAGCCGAATAATCGAATTTTATTTAAAACGCCTTATACATTTGACGTATCAATATGGGAAATATTTTATACACTCTCTGTTGGTGCTACTTTAGTTATCGGAGCAAATGATTTGCATAAGGATCCTGAGAAAATATATGAGTTTATTAAAAATAAATCCATAAATTATTGTCATTTTGTCCCATCTGTTTTTCAACGAGTGTTAGATTATTTTGAAGAACTAAGTACGAATACACTCTCATTAAAATACTTGCATTTAAGCGGTGAAGCATTGTCAAAACAACTAGCCAAAAAGATACAAGAAATCTTGCCCAATACAAACATTTTAAATTTATACGGACCTACTGAAACAGGTATTGAAGTAACTGTACAGGAAGTCAGTAATGGAAACTACAATATTGGAAAACCTCTTCCATATGTTTCTTTACAAGTTATCGATGAGGATGAAAATCCAGTACCAATAGGTTATCCTGGAGAATTATTAATTGGTGGGCCATCTTTGGCGTTAGGGTATTTTAAAGATGAGAATGAAACACAGAAGTCTTTCATTATAAAAGATTCACAACGCTTTTATAAAACAGGTGATTTAGTAAGGATTACGAGTAATGGAAGTATCGACTTTCTTGGAAGAAAAGATGATCAAGTGAAGGTGAATGGAATTCGCATCGAAACGGAAGAAATTGAAAGATGTGTAATGAATTTGGCAAACGTGAAAGATGCCACAGTCGTTTTAGCTGAAGGGATGAGGGAAAAACAATTAGTTTGCTTCTACACCTCTGTAAATGAACATGAAGCTAACGATATTGAAGTGAAAAAGCAGGTATCGAATAATCTCCCTGTATCGTACATTCCATCAGCATTTATTGAATTATCTGATCTACCTATTACACAAAACGGGAAAAGAGATAGAAAACGATTAGGTGAAATGGCGTATGAATATCTAAATAAGAAAGTGGAATCTAATTTTATTGAAGCCAAGACAGAACTTCAGAAATCCATTGTAAAGGTATGGAGTGATGTCTTAAAAATAAATAGAGTTGGTTTGGGTGATAACTTCTTTGAGCTAGGAGGAGATTCTATTAAATCTTTACAAATTGTTTCGAAATTACGTGCAGAAGGAGTTAACCTTACTCCAAGGGATTTTCTTAAATATCCGACTATATTAGAGTTAACTGCTATTTTAAAATAAATAAAGGTAGGTTGATAGAATGAATCAGAACATAAAGAAGCTTCCACTTACTCCTTTACAGACTGTTATGTTAATGGAAAACTTAAAGAATCCTTCTTCTGAGGCCTATTGGCAAGTTGTTTCCTATGAGATTCCAAGTTATCATACGGAAGATGATGTAACTAATTCATGGACAAAAGTAATAAAGGCAAATCCTGCTTTAAGAACGAAGATAGATTGGAATAATGGTTCTGAACCTATGCAAGTTATTGATAGCACTTGTGTGGCATCTATTACTACAATTCATTATGAACAGTTAATTAGAGCATGTGGAAGCTTTGAAAATTGGTTGAATCATGAATTACAAACTTTTCAACAATCATCCTTAGATACATTACAAAAATTGTATTTGGTTGAACATTGGAAGGATGGCAAGCACTTATTAGTTTGGCTACATCACCATATTCTTGTTGATGGATGGTCTATGTCGCAAATTTTAGATGACTTTTTTAATGTTCTAAATCACGACTACTACATGTTAAAGGAACGACCTGATGTTGAAGCATATTTAGAATTTATGCAGCAATCGGATTATAAAGAACAGAGTGAAGCCTATTGGTTGAATGTATTACGTGAAGCAAAAGCGGCAGAGCGGCTATCTTTTGAATGTTCCTCTTCTGAAAGTAAGGAAGAAAAATTCGAAATATTTGATAGAAAATTAAGTCAAAAGGCTTGCAGAAATATTCATTCGTACAGTGTTCAAAATAAAGTTACTGTATCGAGTATTGTGATGTCTTTTTGGGGCTTATTACTAAATAGATATCAACTAACGAACCAACTTTTTGTTGGTTCTACATTTGCTTTAAGGCCGTATCAATTAAGAGAGTCGCATGAAATGAACGGAATGCTAATTAATACGTTACCAGTAAAGCTAGATTTGAAACCTGATATCTCTATTAAAGAGTATTTCTTAAATACCATGGATACGATTCAAGATGTATCGGAGTATAGCGGGGTTCCGTATTCTAAGCTTTTGCAACTAAGCAATTTACCGGGAGACACCGAACTGTTTAAGTCTTCTGTTATATTCCAAAATTATCAAGGTGGCTTACACTTTGAAGACGCTGAACTAGTTCATCAAAAAGGAACGAGTTCTGATCCTTTGTCTTTAACCATCAGCTTAAACCGTGATAACGGTGAATGGAGATTAGGTTGGGATGCTAGTAAATATCAGAAACAAGATTTACTAGAGCTTATGGAATCATTAGAACATATATTTGAAGAAATAGAAGTTTATGGAGATAAATTGATAAAAGAATTTAATTTAACTACCTTGGAAAATGAAAAATTGAAAATCTGCTTAGAAAATGAATTACCGATAAATCAAATTACCTATTCAATTGATTCTATGGTCGATTGGTCGAGTGATAAATTAGCACTGTCCGATGGAAAAACGGAGTTATCTTATAAGCAAGTAAGAACCTATATAGAACAGGTGTCGAATTATTTATCACAACAAGATGTTAAAAGTGGGGACACAGTTGCCCTGAATGGAGAAAAAGGTATTGAAGTTGCAATTGGTATGTTCGCTTGCTGGAGAATTGGTGCTAGGTGGTGCAACTTAGATAGACGCGTACCAAAAACAAGAAATGATCAAATAATAAAAGTATTAAATCCCAAAATTATTTTAAACCTAGAGGAAATGAAAGGGCTTTTAAAAGACAATGTATGTCAGAATGAATTGGAATTAAATTCCTATGCATTTAAGGAAGAGGACTTAGCATATTTTATCTCCACTTCTGGGAGTACAGGCAAACCAAAACTTGTCTCCTTAGGAATAAAAGGTGTTTTTCAAATTATCGAAAGTTGGAAAAAATTCTATTGTTTTAAAGAGAACCAACATATTCTACAACTCGGAAGCTGGACTTCCGATGTTTATTTGGGTGATTTACTTAAGGCATGGTCCACTGGAGGTTCACTAATCGTATGTGATGAGAATAGAAGAGTGGATATGGATTATTTATATGTTCTTTCTAAAGAATATAAAATATCTTTTGTTGAGTCAACACCTCACTTAATCAGGGAATTCATAAAGTATTTGTATGATAAAAATCTGATACTAGAACATTTGAAAACGATAGTAGTAGGATCTGATGTTTTTCGTCTTGAAGAGAAAAATGAGATTTGTAACATGCTTTGGAAAGGTGTGGATTTTTATAATGGATATGGATTGAGTGAATGTACAATTGAATCTGTTGTCTACCACTGCAATGATAATATGGACCAATTGTCCGTTTCAGGTATGTGTCCAATTGGTCAGCCTTTGCCAGGGACATTATTACGAATTGTAGATGAAACAGGAAATTCAGTAGCACCAGGGATGATAGGGGAGTTACATATTGGTGGTGATCAAGTTATGAATGGATATGTAACTATGGATAGTATGGATACGTCAAAGATTTATGAACATAACCATATAAAGTATTTTATGACCGGAGATAACGTGCGTTTAAATACAAATGGAATGATCGAATTCTATGGAAGGGAAGATCAACAAGTTAAGATACGTGGATTTAGAGTGGAATTAGGAGAAATAGAAAATGCTTTCCTAAGTTTGGAGACAGGTATGGAATGTTTTGTCACATATTCATCAATGGAGGGGGAGAAGGAATTAGTAGTTTTTCTAAGTGGGACAGAGGATTCTGAAGATGTGATTCGAGAAAAGATTAGTAATAGAATCCCTTATTATGCGATTCCTCGTTTTATTGTGCTACTTAATTGTCTCCCACGCAATTCCAATGGGAAAATTGACCGTCCACTACTCATGGAGGAATCAGAAAAAATAGTTAATCAATCACAAAAGGTTGTTTCGGTTGCATCTAATGAGATAGAAGACATTGTAAGGAATGAGTGGGAAGTGGTATTAGGTAGAAAAGTATTTACGAATAAAACATTTTTTGATCAAGGAGGTCATTCTCTCATTGTATTAAAACTATTTAACCAGCTGCGGCAGAGATTACCTGATTATGAATTTGTAATTGGAGATTTGTTTCGATACCCAACCATAGATAGATTTGTTGAGCAATTATCGCATCGAATTGATAATAATTCTTCAACCAATGGTCAAACAGAGTCTGTCAATAAGATCGAGTTATTGGAAAAAGTTAAACAGGGTGATGTATCAATAGATGAAGCTATGTATATATTAGGTGGTAATAACACGTGAAGATGGAACAACGTGAAGGCTATATCATATTTAATCCAAACAAAAAAGCAAAAGTAAAATTAATGTGTTTTCATCACGCTGGGGGTTCCGCTTTATCATTTATACCTTTAGTGAGAACTTTACCTAAAGATGTTGAGGCCTACCTATTTGAGTTACCTGGGAGAGGAATATCGGCGAATCAAAAATTTGTTGCTAATTTTTCAGAGGCTATGGCATATTTTCTTCCTAAAGTAATAGATTGTATGGACAGGCCAACCGTATTTCTTGGGCATAGTTTAGGAGGACTTTTTTCATATGCTATATCTGGTAGTTTAAGTAAGAAACAGAATTATATTGAAAAAGTTATCATCTCAGCAGCTAAATCTCCCCAAACAGTTCTTGAATATGCGATACATCCTGAAAAACCATTTATTGTAAGATCAAGAGATAGTGTGAAAATGGATATAGAAGCTTTAGGAGGAATACCAGTAGATGTGGATGATTCTTTATTGCATTCCATTATTAATATTACTGGAAATGACTTTCACTTATTGGATACATTTACTTTAGATGGCGTAGTAAAATCATCTTTTCCATTCGAATTATGGTTAGGAAAATATGATACGGCTGTTCATGAACGAGAGATCTATAAGTGGCGCGAGGAGATTCAAGGAGAATTTTGTTATCGATATTTTAATGGAGGCCATTTTTTTATAAGTGAAAGTACTGAGCCGGCTGATCTATTAAAGGAAACTTTGTTAAATATTATGATAAATATTGAAAATAAAATAGTTTAGGAGTTTAGCTATAAATAGTATGCATTATACAAAAACGGAGGGAAATTAAAATGTTTAATAACGCAGATTTATACAAGCCGGCTAGAAATTGGAAAGATATTGAACTATGGAAAGATGTCACAGAGGAACAATGGAATGATTGGCTGTGGCAGTTAAGAAATACAATTAAAACCTTGGAGGATCTCAAAAAAGTAATTAATTTAACCCCAGAAGAAGAAGCGGGGGTTAAGATTTCAATTAAGACTATACCACTTAATATTACACCATATTTTGCATCTTTAATGAATCCAGATAATCCACGATGTCCGATTCGTATGCAATCTGTTCCAATTTCTGAAGAGATTTATAAAACAAAATACGATTTAGAAGACCCTTTAGATGAAGACGAAGATTCTCCAGTTCCCGGTATAACACACCGATATCCTGACCGAGTATTATTCTTAGTAACTAATCAATGCTCTATGTATTGTAGGTATTGTACAAGACGGCGTTTTTCAGGTCAAATTGGAATGGGGATTGCCAAAAACTTGCTTGATAATGCAATAGAATATATTAGACAAACACCTGAAGTTCGCGATGTGCTCATATCTGGAGGAGACGGGTTACTAATTAATGATACTGTATTGGAATATATAATAAAAAATCTCAGAGCTATCAAACATGTAGAAATTATACGTATTGGTACCAGAGCACCAGTAGTATTCCCGCAACGAATTACGAATGAATTATGTGAGATTTTAAAGAAGTACCATCCAATCTGGCTCAATACTCATTTTAATAGTTCAATAGAAATAACGGAGGAATCTAAGCGCGCATGTGAAATGCTTGTTAACGCGGGTGTTCCAGTAGGAAACCAAGCGGTAATTTTGGCGGGTATTAATGACAGTGTTCCGATTATGAAAAAGTTGAATCACGATCTGGTTAAAATGCGAGTACGTCCATACTATATTTATCAATGTGATCTATCCGAAGGAATTGGGCATTTTAGAGCGCCTATCTCAAAAGGATTAGAGATAATAGAAGGGTTGCAAGGACATACGTCAGGTTATGCAGTACCTAAATTTGTCGTTGATGCTCCAGGTGGTGGTGGTAAAATTGTTGTCCAACCTAATTATATTATTTCCCAAAGCGCTGATAAGGTAGTACTTCGAAATTTTGAAGGTGTTATTACCACATATCCAGAGCCGAATAATTATGTATCCGGGCAAGCAGATGATTATTTTAAAACAATTTATCCTGATATGGAAGAATATCAATCGAAAATAGGAATATCATCATTGATTAATGAATCAGAATTTAATCTCGTTCCAAAAGATTTAAAACGTACCAATCGTCGTCTAGAATATAATCAAGATCAAAAACATTCTACTATAAAGGATAGAAGAGAAAAAAGAGATCAATTAAAAGAAAAGAAATATCAAAAACAACAAGCTATATCGTCTAAAAATTAAACTTACTTTTTTATAAAACCCTTTGGTCAGCAGAAAGGAAAGATTCGCAAAGTGTAAAAAGGGTAATTTAATAACAAAATAACAAATAAGTCATAAATGACCAATTAATAAATTATAGGGCGTATTGATTTTTGAGGTGTGATGTTAATAATGAAACAATTTTGATTTTACTGCCTGTTTAATTCTAAAACCAATAATAAATTTAGCATTTTCCTCTTCGTTAAATCATAAATTGACCGCATCCAATGTAAAGCTGGTAGCTTTTCAAATGAAGTAATTGTGGACGAATGACGAATGACATCAAATTACTAGTGATAACTTTGGCTTAATTAAATTTTTTGAGTACGGTGAAAGGAGTGGATATAGGAATGAATAGTATATATGGAAAATTATCTTCGGAGGTTTATGAAATTGATAAGTACATTGGTAAATCTTTCGGTGATTTGGAGTACTACCAAGATCGATTAAAAGGAATAGAAGGGAAAGTATTAGAGCCTGCGGTTGGAAATGGGCGTATATTAATTCCTTTACTAGAAAACGGTTTAGATATAGAGGGGATAGATTCTTCAAATAATATGTTGGAATTATTCAACAAAAATTGCAATGAAAGAGGTATTCATACTAGCTGTTATAAACAAGATATGTCCAATTTCACTATTAATCAAAAGTATGAGGCTATTATTGTACCAACGGGTTCATTTTTACTTTTGCATCAATTAGAAGAGGCAATTAGCTCTTTGAAATGTTTTTATGAACACTTAGAGAAAAATGGAAGATTAATTTTAGATATTTTTCTACCCGAAAACACCAAAGAAGGTTTTGTATCAAAACGAGGATTTACCAATCCACAAGGAGATACAATTATGTTAGAGGAAACATTGGTTAAAATTGACCAAATCAATCAATTTGCTGTCTATCATAATCGCTATGAAAAATGGAGACAAGGAAAGTTAATAGATTCTGAACTTGAAATATTTCCATTAAAGTGGTATGGAGTGGAAGAATTTCGATTGATATTAGAAAAAATAGGATTTACATCGATAGTGATTTCTTCAGACTATAAATATAATCAATATCCAACGAAAGCCTCTCAAATTATTACGTTTGAAGCTACAAAATACTAAAAGTGGCTCTTTTCGCTATCTAGTGTGAAACCAAAATAATTAGTGAGGTGTGAGCCCTTACTGATTGAAGATTCTCTTTATTGAAAAAGGGAAGGTGTTTACCATATTGGGTTAAGTGGTTGACAGTAATAAGAGGATGAAAAAGGTATAGAAAGGTGATCTTAACCATTGACAGGATAGCAAACAAAGGCATAATGAATAGTCTTACATCCTTTATTCATCTCAAAGCACAAGGGAGTTTTTGTTGATTTATATCATCGTAAAGAGTAGAAGTGCGGTAGGAAAAATATATCACACTTCTAACCGCTCCCCCTAAATGAGAAATTATAAGAAATCAAGAGCATGTGGAAGATATTTTGGATGATTGTGGGAGGATGAATAAAGATGAGTATTATCGATAAAATTAATGAATTATACGATAAACGTCACCAAGTGGAGCTTGGTGGTGGTGAAGAACGAATAGACAAACAACATATTAAAGGAAAGATGACGGCTCGTGAGAGAATTGATTATTTACTAGATAAAGAGACGTTTGTAGAATTGAATCCTTTTATGAAAAGCAGATCTTTTTCTTACGATGAAGATATGTACAATGGTGAAGGGGTAGTGACTGGATTTGGAAAAATAAATGGGAAAAAAGTATATTTATTTGCGCAGGATTTCACTGTTTATGGTGGAACGTTGGGCGAAGTGCATGGTCTGAAAATTGCTAAAGTAATGGACTTGGCAGCTAAGAATAAAGTTCCTTTTATTGGTTTAAATGATTCTGGTGGTGCACGTATCCAAGAAGGTGTTTCTTCATTGGATGGATACGGACAAGTATTTTACCGAAACGTTATATATTCTGGTGTCATTCCGCAAATTTCTGTCATTATGGGCCCTAGTGCTGGTGGAGCTGTCTATTCACCAGCACTCACAGATTTTGTCGTCATGGTGGAGAAAAGCTCTCAAATGTTTATTACCGGACCAAAGGTGATAGAAGCTGTAACTGGAGAGAATATATCAGTAGAAGAATTAGGAGGAGCACATGTCCACAATTCGAAAAGTGGTAGTGCTCATATGCAGGCTAAGACAGAAGAAGAAGCACTAGATATGGTCAAAGAATTATTAAATTATTTACCCTCAAATTATACTGAATTTCCAACGACATATGCTTATGAAATGATGATCAATGAAGAGAGACCTGCTTTAGCAGATATTGTACCATTTGATTCTATAAGACCCTATGATGTCAAAAAAGTGATTAAAGAGGTAGTCGATGAAAGTAGTTTTTTTGAAATTCATGCTGGATTTGCTAAAAATATAGTAGTTGGGTTTGCTCGTATAGGAGGTAGAAGTATTGGTCTTGTATGTAATCAGCCCAAATATATGGCAGGTGGATTAGATATTGATTCTTCAGACAAAGCTAGTCGCTTTATTCGCTTTTGTGATTGTTTTAATATTCCGGTTATTACTTTAGAAGATGTTACAGGTTTTCTTCCTGGAATCAAGCAAGAATATGGCGGTATCATTAGACATGGGGCTAAAATTCTATACGCGTATTCAGAAGCTACGGTTCCAAAAATTACTGTCATTATGAGAAAAGCATATGGAGGTGCATATGTAGCTTTAAACAGCAAATCAATTGGTGCAGATTTAGTATATGCATGGCCTAATGCTGAAATTGCTGTCATGGGACCTGAAGGAGCAGCGAATATCATTTATCAAAAGGAAATTAGCATGAGCGAGCACCCGTCTCAAACGAGAAGAGAGAAAATTGATATGTTTCGTAAAAAGTTTACAAATCCTTATATTGCTGCTGGTCTTGGAATGGTTGATACAGTTATCGACCCGAGAGAAACACGTATAAAGTTATTACAGTCTTTAGAGATGCTAGAAAATAAGCAGGAAGAAAGACCTAAAAAGAAACATGGGAATATTTCTTTATGAATAATCAATTGAAAATAAAGAATTGAAATCGATAAGTACATGGAAATTTTCACCATAAGTTTAGTTCCTTTTTAATTAATCATCCCCTCTGAAGATAAAATTCTTCAAGGGGATATTTTTGGTACGAAAAGTGTAAAGGGTATACTGTCAAACTGCTGTGTTTTTTAATTTCCCCTCTAAAGTTGGTTGAATGCAGTAATCCATGATTTTGCGTCAATCTTCTAGAATGTGAAACTCTGTTCCTTCTTTGAGGACGTAAGATAGCTAGTTATTTACAGAGATACTACACCTTCTTTTTATTGATGAATAGATTGTACTGACTTTAGCTGAAAAACGATAATTTTAATGTCTTTAATAAATAATCTTGCAAGAATAAACATATTAACCAAACAAACATGCCCACCCCAATTGATATAAACAGCGGAGTTGAGTTCTTAAGTAAAAAGTATACAATTAATAGTAATACGGCTGTTGCAGGGAATCCCCACAAAACGCCTAATGCAAATTTACTTAATGTGTGATTTTGTTCTCCTTGAAAATATAGCCAGATTATACTTAACAAACTTACTAATGGTAACGCAGCTACTACACCGCCGTATGTTGGAAACCTTCTAGCTACTTCAGTTACTATTCCTATAACTATTGCAGAAATTATTACCTTCATGATTACGTACACTTTTTAACACCCTCACTTAATGTTTTAAACCCCAACTCTATTATTGCTCTTTCTTTTGAACTAAGACAATTTAACACTTTTTTTAATTTCAATTCATCCAGACTAGTGTTGCGATAAAGAACTTCTTCCCCAGTTTCTGTTAAGCAAAGTGTTACTTTCCTTTCATCTAATGAATCCCTTTGCTTTTTAAGATAACCTTTTTGAATTATTCTTTTAACATTTTCCGAGGCTGTGTTATGAGAAACATTTAGAAAGGTAGCTACTTCCCCAATTCCAATCCCTTTATTTTTTTCAATATGCTGTAGTATTCTTATAACTTGGTGAGTTATTTTATCTTTATGAGAAAAATGTAAATGATAATAAACGTCTGTCCAATACTTGTTTAACTTTGATACTTTATTCATCCTATCCCTCCATTACATCTTACTTTACGATTACATCTATATATACGATATAAATTGTACAATATTCATATATATTTTTCAAATTGTATTCTTAAATAATAAGATATTATGTTCTAAAATTAGTTGAAAAAGTTCGATATAGTCAAGATTTTCTCATAGAAATCTTTAACAAAGTGCATATTTTTGTGCATTTATAGGTAACACGACAGATAGGAGATTCCTCTAAAAGTATCCCCCCCCATGAGTATTTATTTCTTATCGAGTTGAAAATAAGAGTTCTAGCCTTCTTTCTTGCATGCAATATTCGATTGAATTTCTTTTAACTGCTTTATAAATGCACTTTCCTCTTTCGGTGAAATTTGTACTGTTTTATATAATCATAAGTAATTTCAATTCTGCGGATAGAAAGTGAGCTACAAAAGGGTTCGTTTTCGTAGTTTTTCTAATGGATCTAATATCTTTTATATTTATTGTTTGCTTCATCCAACCGTATCGCATAATCAATAGTTATGCTATAAACTATTACTCATACGATGCGGTTGAAATTGAACTGCATTGCGAAAATGATAGCTGATAAAGCAAATGTTCAACTTAATGATGGTAGAGAATTTATTGCCAATCATAATCCACTTGAGACATTTATTATGAAAAAACTTCCTTTATAATGTTTAAATTCTTAAAATACTGTCTAAATAGATAAGTGTGATTTTATCTCGGTTATAAGTGCTGTACGACTTATCTTCAAGAATTGGAAGGTGTGAGCTGAAAAAGTCTAAGCTGGAGATAACAGAATCTAACCCCTTTTCTTAAGAGGGCTTCAGGTCATACCCTTCCGTGTGAGATAAAAGACTCCCCTCTAATGATCGAATACTCAGGTTATTGTTTTTGTTGGATACAAGCAAATCATCCTTTATAATGATAAATGAAGAGGTGTATGTAATGAACAAAGATGATAAACATATCGATCAGATAATAGAAGAAGTAACGAAAGAAGAAATAGCGAGAATGCAAAAACAAGCACAGAAACAATGGCGAGAAATCCCATTTCCTTTGTCATTGCATGACGCTTTAAACAGATATACAAAGGCTGATTTAGACGCTATTAGAAAATATTTAGAGATCAAAAATGCAAGCAATTTAAGGAAAGCTGAACTCACTTGTCTGTTAGAACAAAATATTCCAGATCATTTATATCCGTCCGTTCTTTTATGGGATATGGAACGTTTTAATATGCTATTAAAAATCGCCGAAAATAACGGGAAAATAATGGCTCCAGATCTAGAAATGGATGAAATAGAGTATCTACGTCATACCGGGTTCATTTATACTGGAATTTGGGAAGGAAATAAGATTTTTGTCTTGCCAAATGAACTGTACGACCCTGTTCTAGCTTTGAAGCATGATCTACATGTACGAGCTACGATAAAACGAAATACAAAGTGGGTAAAGCTAACGCGTGGCTTATTATATTATTACGGCGTATTAGACCCTATGCGGTTAATCCAGATGGTAGAAAAATATATGAAAGAACCTATTGACGTTACAATGTATTTCAAAGTTATTGCAGATTCGATACGTTTTTGTCCGGAAATAACTGTTGACATGGATTCATTTTCATATATAGATGTGTTGGAACCGAAAGAAGTGAAGCGAGAACATTCACTGAGAAAAAGCATTCCTTACTATGATTTTACAGAAAAACAACTTCTTGAAGCTGGAGAACCAGGCTTTGTGGAAAGAAATGCTAGTTATCAGCAATTCGTTCATTTTTTAACGCAAAACTTTGACATGGATAAAGAAGCTGCAGATATGATCGTAGAAGAGTGTACGTATGCGATAAAATCTGGCGACAGTCCAAATCAAGTCATTTCCCATTTATCTCAGATGTTAGAGTTCGATAGCGAAAAATTAGTGCAAGCTGTAATGGATAAAGTAATTCATTTGATGAATAACACAAGGGAATGGGTATTAAAAGGGTATACTCCCGATGAAATATTTGCATTGGAGAAAAAACATCTTCAACCGATGCCAAGAACGAAATCTGATTCCAAGGTAAGTGGAAAGACTCATTCTAACCGTAGCCAAAAGGTTGTCAAAATTGGTAGAAATCAGCCTTGTCCATGTGGTAGCGGAAAAAAACATAAAAAATGCTGTGGCAAATAAATGATTAAGGTGTGCATTTAGACTAAACTCTCACAAATATTGCTAAGCGCAAGCATGTGAGAGTTTTTGAATGTGGTTAGTAGTATAGAAAGAAACGAACATAGTTCTCATCCACCATGATGAAAATATAATAAGCGCATCTATGTTATGATGAAAAGTGCATACATGATCCATATGCTGATTACCAATGTAGGAGTGAAACGAGATTGAATAAGAAGGACATCGCAAATATCCGGAAACAATTTAAATTAAATAATGATCTTTTAAAAATCCATGAGATTTTTAACGTATATATCATGAAAGAGTCAAGTGAAGTATATCATCATCAGAGTACACCATTTGAGTTATTAGAGGACGAACAGAAAGAGCTCTTTATGGCCAATTTTAAAAAAGTATTAACTGGCCAGCTTGATCAGAAATTATTTGAGTTAAAATTTCAACGTGAAGCAGAAGATAATAGTCAGCTTATTCTGCATCAAGGATTACTGAGTAGCGACACCGAAGAATGGAAAGCGCATATGCTTCGACTTGTAGAAAAAATGCTAAAAGATAAGCAATATGAGATGGACATTGTCGTTACTTTTATTCGTGGGGAATACCTGAAACCAATGAAACGACAGCGTGAAGAAGCAGAAGCAGAAGAAAATGAACGGGACACGGTACATTCTCATTCATTTATTTTATGCAGTATGAATAAAACGCAAGATCCTAAAAAAGAGCTATTATTTGATTATGTGGAAAAGGAATTTAAATATAATATTGTTGTTGATCCAATTATTAACTTAAAAGCACCGATATCTGGATTTCTGTTTCCTTGCTTTACCGACAATGCTGCAGATGTGAATCATGTTCTTTATTCAGCAGGAAAAGCAAATGAATTAAATTACCATTTTATTGAAGAAGTATTGAATGCTGAGGAAATTATGACGGCTGAAGAAGATAAAATAGTCTTTGAAGAAATTGTAAAGAAAGTAGCAGGCGAGCGTATAAATACGTCGACTCTTTCCAATGTGTATGATGAAATCTATCATGTTATCGAAGAAAGTGAGGAAGAAGAGGTACCGAAACTAGACTATAAAGATGTAGAAAGAGTTCTAAAGAGCAGTGGTGTAAAAGATGTGGATACGGAAAAGGTAGAAGAGGCATTCAAGACAGTTATTGATGATGAAAAGTTCGAATTAAAAGCGAATAATATTGTGCCGAAACCGACGTCAAAGTCAATTAAAATAAAGACAAAAGTAGCGGATATTTCCATTAGCCCACAAGACCTAAGATATGTGCGTCAAATTCATTTCGGAGGGAAATTAAGCCTGATGATTGAAGTAGAAGAAAATACGATGATTGAAGGTTTTGAATTGATTCCAGAAGTGTTGTTTGAAAAAGTAGAAGGAGAAGAGGAGTAATTCGTATTGCCATGTTTGTATTATCATGTTAACTGGGACAATGAAAGAAAGGAAAGGATTGGTATTATTCTCCATTAATATACAAAGGGAGGGGTTTTTTGTATTCTGATGAACAGGCAAAACCGATTACTACGAATAGGTTATAATTAAGACTATTTCAAAAAGAAGATGCAGCCGAAGTTGTCATAAAGTGTTTGCTCGCTGTTTTTTGTCAGTAAAGTTTTGCAAAAAATCGGCATGGAAAAAGAAGGAGTATTGAAGGAGCATGTAAAAAAAGAAGATCTTGTATACTATGGAGTGATTAACAAGCGAAAGTAAAAATGATGTTGAGTTTACTATAATAGAATTGGAATGGCTACCCAAAAGTTTTTAGATGACAGAAAAAAGGATCATAGGAACCATTAGTGTGAACAGGAGAGGGTTGATTTTGTTACAACAACAAGCCGAAATGAATAAGCGTCCTAGGAAAAAATTTGTAACGAAGAGGAAAATATTGCTGTTTACCATGGTAACGGCTGTTCTCCTTATTATCGTAAAAGTATACCTTGATACAAACACGTTTAAAGTGAATAAGCTCCAATTTTATAGCAATAAAATCCCCGTTGATAAAGCCGTTCATATTTTGCAAATTACGGATGTGCATAACAAAGTGTTTGGGGAAAACAACGAAGCCCTCATTCAATCAATAGAAGATTTAAATCCCGATATGATTGTTCTTACAGGAGATTTAATAGATCGAAAGACTACAGAGTTTCATCATATGTTAGCACTAGTTGAAGAGCTAACATCTTTGCAGGAGCATGTCTTTTTTGTAACTGGTAATCATGAATGGGAAAATCCAAATAAGGAGGGGTTTTTAAAAGGGCTTGAAGAACGTGGCGTGAAAATGTTAAACAATGAAAATAGCGAACTGACTATCAATCAAGTTAAGTTAAATCTTGTTGGGATTGATGATAGTTCTACGAATCATGACAACGTCAAGGAAGCTTTTGCTGGATTAAACAATGATCGTTATACGATATTGCTTTCTCATTCACCTACTATCGTAGAAAAAGAGCGTAGTCTTGCTGCTGACTTAATTTTGAGTGGTCATACGCATGGTGGGCAAGTAAGACTTCCTTTACTTGGGGCACTCGTATCTCCTGATGAAGGGTTATTCCCAACGTATGATAAAGGCACTTATTCCATGCACCCAAATCAATTTCTATATATTGATAGTGGTTTAGGGACAAGCGTTGCTCCAATACGTTTTTTGAATCAGGCACAAATGAGTATGATTAGGCTTTCCTATGGTAAATAAATTTGCGCGCGAAAGTAAAGGAGTAGGAATTACGATGCATAAGAAAATGAATGTTACGCAAGCTTTGTTCGCAAGTGGTTTTGTCGGTTTTATTCTATGTATGTATTATTTCTTTGTGCCAGATTTTTCTTATAAGGGTCTTGTTGGGATTGTGGTAAGCGCATTGGCAGCTTTTGTTGGAGCACTTATTGCTTTTCAATGGATCTCTGGTAATGAGAATTGACGATTAAGTTTATTCTATAAAATATGGAGGAGTTTTCAACGGAAAGTATAAAAAATCAATCTATGATTACAGCAGCAGATTATTCTGTAAAGCTTAGTTAGGATTTTATAACATTTTTGAACTATGTAGCTAGTAAAGATATGAAATTAACGAAAGAGCGTGGGTATATTACTAGAAAAGACTTATAAGCTATTTATGCACAACTCTCGCTGCATATACCAGCTATCTCGATATTAAGATAATATCCCTTGTTTTCATCTATTTTATTATGCTAAAAGAATGAAGAAGGAGTGGGAAATTTATCATAAAATGAATGACAGATTGAATTTTAGATTGGTTCGTTTTCACTTTCCTTGGAAAACGGTTCTCCTCTTTTCTGCATGAGAATAGTTACAAAAGCCTATAATGGTGCTCGTGTATCTTTAATGAAATGAGGATTTTATACTAAGTTCGTCAACGTCCTGTGGTCAAGGTAGAAGTTAGTATAACCTGTAAGGGCTGCTACTCGAAACTTCACCGCTTCAAACTTCTCGATCTATCTTACGACTTATTAACAGGCATTTATAACATGAGTTCGGTTTTAAATACTTCTACGGCATTTCCAGCAATTTTTACTTTAATGGGGTTATTATCTTCTATATAAACTTGTACTTCAATAATACCGGGTCTCCCCATAGCTTCTCCTTGTTTAGCTTTAAACGTAAATAATGAATTATTATGCTGCACTAAATTATGATGAACAAGGTATGCCCCTAAAGGCCCGTTAGCATTACCAGTTACAGGGTCTTCTTTTATGCCTATTGCAGGAGCAAACATGCGCCCATGTATTAAAGCATCACTGTCATCTGTAGCTGTTGTAAAAACATAATATCCATTACAATGAACAGTTTTACTTAGTTTGGAAAGGGCAGTATAGTCTGGTTTTATACCATTTAAAGTGATAATATCTTTTACGCCAATCATAACTTTGGAGTGTCCTGTTGATACGATCTGTATATCACACCCCTCTAATAAATCATCGGAATGTAAGTTTAATGCTGTTAATAAATCATTTTTATTTTCCCCTTCTATTATATCCCTAAATTCAATTTCACCCTGGGTCATAACAATTTTATAGTCTTCTTTTTCTTTTATTATATCGACAGGAAGTATTCCAGCACCTGTTTTATGATACACTGTTGAACTCCCTAAATGTTTTTCATTAGCTCTTGCATAATGAGCTGCAATTGTAGCATGGCCACAGATGGGGACCTCATGTGTTGGTGTGAAAAAACGGACATGTACATCATAATTAGAATTATTTGCAGGAAAGATAAACGCAGTCTCTGAATTGTTAAGCTCTTTAGCTATCTTTTGCATTTGATCTGTTGTCAACCCATTCGCATTTGTTATAACACCGGCTGGGTTTCCTGTAAACTTTTGCTGTGTAAACGAGTCAATTTGATATAGTTTATATTTTCTTTGCATACGCATAACTTCCTTTCATTTTCACTTTATTCACAAAAATGTCTGTAGGTACTTCACTGATTTTTATATTATTAAGGATTTATGGTGCTAAGTCAACTGCTGAGTTGGAAAAGCAACACGTACCTATTTTGTATATTGCCTACTTTTATGCTCAAAGACGCGTCACTTGTAATAGAAGAAACCATGTGCAAAACGAGTACATAAGGATGAATGTTTTCACCTCAATGGTTTCTCTAGAATCCTTCTATATATGATAGAGCTATGCTAGAAAGTATGTCAAACAAATCACTTAAGAGAAATTTATATATGTTCTACTAAAAAACGTTATTCCTTAACTCTGCTAATTACTTATTGATGAAACAATGGTATTGTGGTAAATTAAGTTCTAACTAAGTTATGGTAAGATGATTTGAGGTTGGTCGATTCTATTATAATATTGATGCAATGAACAATTAATAAGTGGAAATATGAAAATGCGGAGGAGTGTCGAGCATGCTCGATAACGTCATTATTAAACAACTAACATCTCTAGAAGAATTATATGAAATGCAAACATTGGAAAAATCCGTATGGAGTATTACGCCAACTCCAATCCCTCAAACGTATACAACTTTAAATCATGGTGGTATTTTACTTGGTGCATATAAGGAAAAACAAATGGTTGGTTTTATTTACAGTTTTCCAGGGTTTGATGGGAAGGACAATTATCTTTGCTCGCATATGCTCGGAATTTTACCTGCGTATCGAAAATCAGGATTGGGAGTAAAAATGAAGCTTCGCCAAGCTGAAATTGCTAAGGAACATGGCTATACGATGATGACGTGGACGTTTGACCCTTTAGAAAGTGTCAATGCTTATTTGAACCTTCATAAACTTGGTGCTAGAGGTATGAAATATAAAGAAAATCATTATGGAGATATTGGTGGCAAGTTAAACCACGGATTACCAACAGATCGTATTCAAGTAGAATGGCATTTTAATGAACAACGAGCTACTTGTACCCCATCTCTCAAAGAAGAATACGTACTTCTGCAATCTTCACAAGATGCTGAACCGCTTGTGACGCAGCCTTTGTCCCAAATTGAAAAAAGTAGAAAGCGTGGTTACTTTGTTGCTGTACCAGTAAATTTTCAAACTCTGAAACAAAAAGACTACCCACTTGCTTTAAAGTGGCGCTTACAATCGAGAAAGGTTTTTCAAACCTTGTTTGCAGATGGCTTTGTAGCAAAAGATTTGCTTCGTTTTAATGACACTATCAACTATTATTACTTTGCGAAAGGTGGAGCGCTATAAGACGATGAAGTGTCATTCTATTTGAGTTAGATTTACTCGAATGTTTATTTTAAACTGATGTAGGAAGGCTTGGTGTGGTAGTTATTTCTTAATGGGGTCTAATATGATATAAGCATGCTTCATATTGAGAAAACTTTTATTGGTATAAACAAGTGATAGAAACAAATGGAGAAGTATTGAGAGGTGAACAAAAATAATCGTTACTAGCTTTGCTTGACGAAGTCTCTATTTTTTGTCATAATAAAGCTAATCAAATATGGTACCTTTAATTCAGTCCTGTGAGGCTGACAAGGAAAGCGGATCTGTTGATAGAGTTATGAACAAGTGGCAATACAACTCCTTTATGGGACAGCTTGTATTAAACCTATTAACGGAAAAGGCTTCTTGTCACATTGACAGGGAGCCTTTTTTCAGTTCCTTTCTGTTCTTGGTACCAAACCAGGAGGAAAAGAGAATGAAAAACATCGACACAGAATTTTCACTAACAGCAGTACCTTCATCTTATCGCAATGGTTTTTGGAAAACACTTGTTGTTATGTTAGGACTTACTTTTTTCTCGGCAAGCATGTGGTCTGGTGGAGAATTAGGTCAAGGTCTTTCTTTCATACAGTTTATGGCAATTGTTCTTGCTGGGAATCTTATTCTTGGAGCATATACTGGGTTACTAGCTTATATGGCAGCAAAAACAGGCTTATCTACACATCTGCTTGCTCGGTATGCCTTTGGGGAGAAAGGATCTTATCTTGCTTCTTTTTTATTAGCCTTTACACAAATTGGTTGGTTCGGTGTTGGAACAGCGATGTTTGCCATACCTGTACAAAAAGTTACAGGAATTGATATCTATATTCTTATTGGTATTGCGGGTATCTTGATGACTTTTACCGCTTTTTTCGGCATGAAGGCTTTGGCTATTATTAGCTTTATTGCGGTACCGCTAATCGCTCTTCTCGGAGGAACTTCCGTATTAAAAGCAACAGAAAGTTTAGGTGGAGTACAAGGTTTATTGCAATACGAACCAGCTGAAACGATGAGTTTGGCCGTCGCACTTACGATCTGCATTGGTTCTTTTATAAGCGCAGGAACTTTAACACCTGATTTCACAAGATTTGCTCGAAAAAAACGTTCGGCAGTAGTTGCTACTGTGGTTGCTTTTTTCATCGGGAACACATTCATGTTTTTATTTGGAGCTGTAGGTTCTGTGGCAACGGGGCAAGCAGATATTTCTGAAGTTATGTTTATGCAAAATCTTATTTTACCTGCCATTATTGTTTTAGGGTTAAATATATGGACAACGAATGATAATGCCTTGTATGCATCAGGGCTTGGACTTTCTAACATTACGAAAATAGCAAAGCATAAAATTGTCATTTTTAATGGGATTATTGGTACATTAGGGGCCATGTGGTTATACAACAATTTTGTTGGCTTCTTAACGATTCTCGGTTCTGCTTTACCACCAATTGGAGCCATTTTATTAGCTGATTTTTTCATTCTTCGCCGCGGCCATTATCGAGCTTTCCATGAAATGACATTTACCGCTATCAATTGGATTGCCCTTTTTGCTTGGGGAACAGGAATTGCTGCAGCAACTTTATTACCAGGTATCCCACCAATTAATGCGTTAATAGGTGCTGCAGTTACCCATGTTGTTGTTACGAAGCTTGTTGCTAGTGCAAAGGAAAAAGAAGTTATTCTAACCAATACAGAAAAGGTGGGGCAGTAAAAGTGATTATAAAAAATGCTAGATTACGCAATACATCTGGGTTATGGGATATTACTGTGACAGAAAAAAAAATTACATCTATTTCCCCTGCTAATCAGCAACAGCAGGTAGGAGAAATACTCGATGTCGCTGGCTCTTTAGTATTACCTCCATTTATCGAGCCTCATATTCATCTTGATACAACATTAACTGCAGGAGAGCCAAAATGGAATGAGAGTGGCACGTTATTTGAAGGCATTCAACGTTGGTCAGAGAGGAAGCAATCGTTAACGTATGAAGATGTGAAAGATAGAGCTACGCAAGCTTTGAAATGGCAAATTGCCCAAGGTATTCAGCATGTTCGCACCCATGTCGATGTAACTGATCCAAAGCTAACAGCACTACGAGCATTGCTAGAATTGAAGGAAGAAATGGCGGATTTTGTGAGCTTGCAACTTGTCGCTTTCCCACAAGAAGGTATTTTATCCTATCCGAAAGGGAAAGAATTGTTGGAAGAAGCTTTGAAGTTAGGTGCAGATGTAGTCGGAGGGATTCCGCATTTTGAATTCACTAGGGAATATGGTGTGGAGTCGTTAAAAATTGCCTTCGATCTTGCAGAAAAATATGAACGGTTGATGGACATTCATTGTGATGAAATTGATGATGAGCAATCTCGATTTGTGGAAGTAGTGGCGAAAGAAGCCTATGAGCGAGGGCTAGGGTCCAGAGTAACTGCCAGTCATACAACAGCAATGGGATCTTATAATGATGCGTATGCTTATAAATTATTTCGTTTGTTAGAGATGTCGGAGATCAACTTTGTATCCAATCCACTTGTTAATATCCATTTGCAAGGGCGGTTTGACTCTTACCCAAAACGGCGTGGTTTAACTAGAGTGGAGGAGTTACTAGAAGCGGGTATGAACGTATGTTTCGGTCATGATGATATCTTTGATCCTTGGTATCCGCTTGGCACAGGAAACATGCTTCAAGTACTTCATATGGGGATACACGTCGCTCAATTATTAGGGTACGAGCAAATTGTAGATTCAATGAACCTCATTACAACAAACAGTGCTAAAGCAATGAGTCTTGAACAAGCGTATGGAATAGAAGTCGGAAAACCAGCTAACTTCATCGTTTTGGATGCAGAGAGTACGTATGAAGCGATTCGGAAACAAGCTATTGTCATGTATTCCATTCGCAATGGGAAGGTTATAGCAAAAACGAAGCCAAGTGAAACAACGATACAAGTAGGAACTGAGGAATATGTGGATTTTACTAGAAAATAAACAAGATGAAATGGAAAAGCCTGCTGGACGAATCCAGCAGGCTTTTTAAATGCGCATTGCTATAAAAACCTTGACACTTGCACGTGCCAACCGATATATTATCTATACAATTAAAAATGAAAATAGTTCACTAGGGGTGCCGCATTTGTGGCTGAGATCAACGTGTGACGTTGGGACTCTTGGAACCTGATCTGGCGTTATAAACCAGCGGAGGGAAGTGGCAGAAACTTTGATTCTAATATGGATTGGAGCAAATTGATTAGCTTAGAATTCGAATGCGATGTCACTTTTCCTCAGGGAAAAAAGTGGCATTTTTTATGCACAAAAATTTTAGGCTTTAAAGTCTAAGCAAAATGTAATCCTTTCGCTATGGAAATTTGTGGATAACTAAGCTTTCTATTCATGAAATCGTCTTAGCTCATATTGAGCAAAACTCGTCATCTCATAAAATTCACTTTTACCATTGGTAGAATGCTACTGTTATGGAATTCAGCTAGGTGAAAAGTTACGATGTTAATACGTTATCGATGTCGTACATGCAATGAGATATTGGTATGAGGGGGAGAAACAATGTCTGTTTTACAGTGGTTTGTTGACTTGGGAGCTAGTGTTATGCTCCCATTTGTAATTTTTATTTTTGCATGGATTTTGCGCACAAAGGTGAGCAAAGCTGTTCGCTCTGGGTTAATCGTTGGTATTGGTTTTATTGGTATTAATCTTGTTATCGGTCTATTAGGTGACAGCTTAGGGCCTGCAATTGAAGCTATGGTTGACAAATATGGTTTAGAGCTCACCATTATTGATGTTGGTTGGCCAGCAGCTGCAGCTATATCATATGGAACCGTTCTAGGAAGTTTGACGATTCCGATAGGTATTGCTATCAATTTACTTTTATTATCGATCGGATTTACTCGGACACTAAATATTGATATATGGAATTTTTGGCATACTTCTTTTACAGCCTCATTAGTTTTGGCGTTGACCAATCATTTCGCTATGGCTGTTGGAGTAATGATTGTTCATCATATAGTATTGCTTTTGCTTGGTGACTGGATTCAGAAGGATATCCAATCCTACTATGGATTTAAACAGATTACTTTCCCGCATGGGGCTTCTGCTCCATCTTATATCGTAGCCAAACCTTTAAATTACGTATTTGATCGGATTCCTAAATTTAATAAGCTACAGGCAAATCAAGCTTCCATTCAAAAACATCTGGGTGTGTTTGGTGATAAGACAGTAATGGGGGTGGTCATCGGTTTATTTATTGGTGTACTGGCAGGATATGACCTTAAAAATACGTTAATTTTAGCAATGCAGACAGGGGCAGTGCTTGTCTTATTACCACGTATGGTTGCTTTATTAATGGAAGGACTTGCACCTGTTTCAGAAGCCGCTGGAAATTATATGAAGCAACGTTTTCCAGAGAGGAATTTATATATTGGAATGGATAGTGCTTTAGCGGTGGGGCATCCAGCCGTTTTATCAGCTTCTTTGTTATTAGTGCCCATCACTCTGTTTTTAGCCGTGATATTACCAGGTAATAAAGTGTTACCTTTTACAGACTTAGCGACGATTCCTTTTCTTATCGCTTTAATGGTACCTGTTTTTAAAGGTAATATAATTCGGACAGTTATTGGTGGAGCTTTTTATATTGGCATTGGTCTTTATATTGCAACTTGGGTAGCTCCTTTAGTAACAACGACAGCAATGAGTGCCGGTTTTAATATGGGAAATTATGGGGCGATTTCTTCGCTTGTAGATGGTGCAGTGTGGACAACTTTTCCTTTCATTTGGCTAACAGGAAGGATGCATTGGTTTAGTTTTATAGTTTTTGGGTCATTTATAATGGGTTTATTCTTCTATGTTAACAGACGAAAGAGACGCAAACATAAAAATAATTCCTATTGGAGGAAATAAAATGATTAAAATACTCGTAATTTGTGGTACTGGGGTTGCAACTTCTACAATGGTGAAAGAAAAAATACGTGAATGGCTAGAAAAAGAAAAGCTGATACATCAAGTATCGCTTTTTCAATCTAGTGTAGCAGAAGCAGTAAATCAATATGATATGTATGATTTTGTTATCTCAACGACTATTGTACCTGATGAAATGAAAGATTATGTGATTGACGGTACGCCATTCATATCGGGAATAGGGGTAGAGGAAATGTATCAAATAATTCGTGAAAAAGTATTTAGCTGAGAATAGAAATAGATATAATCTGCTGAATGATCGTACAGTTTATCGTACAAGCAGAACTACGGCTTACGTGATGAGAATGGGCTATCAGTCTTGTCTTTCTCAGGCTTTAAACAAACGATGCGGTTGGAAGGAAGTCTCATGTATTGAATACTCCCCTCCGAACATATATCATAGTTTGACGATAAAAAATTCCCACTACTATCATTATTGTAGAAGTGGGAATTTTGTTGCTCCTATTACGCAAATAACTCTTTTACAAATTAGGAGCCTTACGATTTTTTGTCTTTTGTTCATAAGCGTAGCCAATTTGAAATAGATCTTGTTCTAGAAAAGGTTTGCCGATAAAAGTAGCTCCAACTGGTTCACCGTTATCGTCGAATGAATGATAGAATTCTTGCAATTGAAATTTATTATTGGTAGTTCGTTGTTAGGTTTTTTGGTAGCGCATTTCCTATTTAGAAGCGATCAAGAAGTTGGGGAGGAGCAAAGTGAAATCTATGCAGAATAAAAATGCTGAATTAAAATAATTATCATTCGTTTTTTGGCGATCTGTTTCTGATAGCGGGAAACTTAAGATGTGATTTATTATGACAACTTTGCACAAGGATGCAACAGAGTATGCTACTTTCTGAATGAATTGCGGAAAAATGTATTATTGAACGAGGGATGGTAAATCATTTAGAGAGCCTAATATCATCCTATACTAGGCTCTCTCCCCTATCCATATTATAAACCTAATTCTTTTAGATCATTAACCATGGTGTCGATACTATCAGCTTGTACACCGTTGTATTTTTTAAAGACTTCTCCTTCAGGGTTAACTAAGAAAAAGCTCGTACCATGTGTTACTTGATCGTTGCCTTCAGGAGGGGGAGCGACCATGCTCTTAAATGATTTGATAGAAAACTCTTTGATCTTCTCAAAATCATAGCCTGTTAGAAAGGTCCAGTTATCTAAATTTGCTTGGTATTCTTTAGCGTATTCTTTTAATACGTCAGGTGTATCATATTCTGGATCGACACTGAAAGAGACAAATTGAATATCTATATTTTCTTCATTTGTCTTTTGTTGTAACTTTGCTAAATTAGATGTCATCGGTAAGCATACGGTTGTACAATTTGTAAAAATAAAATCAGCAATCCAATAGTTCCCCTTCAAGTCCTCTAAGGAAAGTTCTTCGTTATCTTGCGTAGTATACGTAAAGTCCATTACTTCTTCTGACATATTTGGTTCAATCTTTTCTTCTGCTCCACCACAAGCTGTTAGAAAAGCAGCTAATACTAGTAAAGCAACCCCTATAAACTTTTTCATCATCAACTTCCTTCCCGTCTTGTTACCCCCACGTATATTTGATGTTTAAAAGGTTATTTTAGAGCTTCAAATTCAAGTAATTTGTCTCTCCGTTCAAGAGTTGGAGGTCTGCTGAGCACGAGTGTAATTAGATGATAGCAGCACCTACATCCCCTGATTCAGAGGGGTTGGTTCTGATCATACCTTTGTAGTACGAACGATCCTAAAGTGATGAGAAAACTTCCAACAATGAAGATCATGACATTCTTTCCCACTTTTAACTCTTCAAAAACCCTTCTAACATCTGTTAACAATATAAAACATAGTTTAACAAAATTGTACCAAGTAAACACTTCCATCGCAATATGGATATGTGAAGGAAAAATGACAACTTGTAATAGATTTTGATATGGACAGCTCGGTTCATTTGTAACGTATATTTCAGTTATCTATTATTTCGTTACAGCAATTCCTGCAGTATCTTTTACACCGATTCTTGTGCAGTGAGTAGATCGCAGACTTCTACTAAACTATCTACTACTCGATACGTTTTGATGTACATTTCTTCATCAGGTTCGACTAAATCAGGTACTACTATACAATTTATGCCTGCTTGATAAGCAGCTCTTAAACCATTTGGAGAGTCTTCTAGCACCATTGCCAATTCGGGGGTTACATTTGCGCGCTTACATGCTTCAAGGAAAATATCAGGATGAGGTTTTCCGCGTGTTACTTCATCCCCACTCATATAAAAGTCAAATCTAGCTTTCAAATTTGTCATCGTCAAATAGCGATCAATCGTTTCTAATGAACTAGAAGAGGCAACACATTTTTTAATCTTTCGTTCATCTAACATATTGAGAAGTTCTGGAACACCTTTCATTATTTTTAAGCCATCGTTTTTTAATACTTTCTCAGATTCATAGAGATAGTCTTCCACTATGAGGTTAAAGGAAAATTTTTCCCCGTATACGCTTTTTAATATTTTCTCATCTTCTTGGTTTCCAGCACCAATAATCTTACGGTATATGTCTAGTGTTAGGTTATACCCAGCATTTTTCATCGCCTTTTTTAAGGCTTGGAAGGCAATCCGTTCCGTATCAAATAGTAAACCGTCCATATCAAAAATCATTAATTTTAGTTGATTCATTGTATATCCTCCTAAATGAATGTAAAATGTTTGTACTTTATTAGTACTGTTCTTAGTTAGTAATGAAAATACACAGACGGAACTTCTGTAGAAAGTGCGTGTATTAATCTTTCAGGTTGATTATTAACGCACTTCAAGTTTAGAAAATCCATGTTTATTATAGCAATGATTAGAGCAACTAGCTAACATTTGGGTGAAAGGGAGGGGGTGAATAGTAGTATAATAAACATAGCTAACATAGAAGAGATGTCACAAATGATGCTGTGAATTAGGAGGTATACGTAAGTGAAAAAAATTGCGAAGGAAAACTATATTTTGTCAATGTCACCAAAGAACAAGCCTGTTGAAACAGTTTTTTCAGAAGAAACAATTCTATTTGAAACGTACGATTGTTTTAGTAATGAAATGAAAAGCGAAGACGATTTATTCCACACAGTCGGGTGGGATAAAATTAATCCAGCGACAGGACCGTTGTTTGTAGAAGACGCCAGACTAGGAGATACATTAAAAGTGGATATATTGGATATTCAAATCGCTAACCAAGGCGTAATGTCCATCACGCCAGAAATGGGGGCTTTAGCAGGTAGTTTTACTGATGAAAAAACAAAAATTATTCCGATAAATGATGGGAAAGCTATTTTTAATGAAACTTTACATTTACCGATAAAACCTATGATTGGGGTTATTGGAACTGCTCCACTTGATGAAGATGTGCCAACAGGAACGCCAAAAGATCACGGTGGAAATATGGATTGTAAACGAATTGGAATAGGATCTTCCCTTTATTTACCGGTAAATGTAGAAGGGGCTCTTTTGGCAATGGGAGATGTACACGCAGTTATGGGAGATGGTGAGGTAGTTATTTGTGGATTAGAGATTGCTGCTGAAATTACAGTTAAAGTTAGCTTGATTAAAGGACAACCTTATCCACTTCCGTTTTTAGCTGATGACAAACATGTGATGACGATAGCGTCTCGTGAAACGCTAGATGAAGCTTCTAAACAAGCAACGAAACATATGCATACTTTTCTTGTGAATGTACTGAAAATGGAAGCGCATGAAGCAGCAATGTTTCTATCTGTGGGAGCAGATTTAAAAATTTGCCAAATTGTTGATCCGTTCATGACATCGCGAATGGAACTTCCGGTGTGGGTGCTGGATAAATACGGTTACCAACTACTGTAGAGAATAATTTTTCATGATTTTTATGTGAAGAAGAGGTAGAGAAAAGGAAAAAATAAGCTTACAAAAATTAATGGGTCTTCTTGAGAGAAATCGTAGGGGGAAAACTCCCTAATCCCCCTACAAGTGCAAGTTATTTTCTTTTTGCAGCGATTAAATGAATCGTATGTAACTGACCAGTATGATGGGCTTCATGGAATGTAGCAACTTTTGCTAGTCCGCCGATTGTATCTTGCCCTAGAAAAGGTTTTTCCAATGGGATAGCAAAATATTCCGTGTCCAGTTTCATAGCACGCTCCATTTGTTCTTGCAGTTTTTCTCTTAATTCTGCAAGGGATGGGACATTTTCTGGCCAATCAGCAGGTTTTGTACCGTTTCCAAATAGAGAAATAAATTCCTCTGGTAAATGCTTTGTTTGGTTTGGGAAACCAAATAGAAATTGCTCCGCGACAGTTAAAATATGTCCGATATGCCAATGTACCGTATTATTTAGTTCGTCTAATTGTTCGTCAATTAGTGATTCATCTAGTTTATCTAGCTCCATAAACAGCATGTTACGATTCAACGCAAATTGTTCAATTAAATCTTTACTCATTTTTCATCCCCCTAATTGCTCAATTTGAGATTAGTATAACAGAGAAGTTACAAGATGAATAGTTTTATACCTATATATGTATAAGAAATATTGTTTTAATTTTTTACATTGATTTCATTGTTAATCCCTAAAGTGAATTTAGTAGAAATATAATACTAAATAGTAGCTCGAGGATTTGACACTTAGAGTTATTAGACATGTTTCCAGTCTTGAACAGAAGTTTTATGTACCTTAAAGGTAATGGAAGGAAATTGCTGGACATATGGTTTTATGTGCTGTAAGGTAGAAGATAATAAAAATGATGAATATTTGAAATCGCTAGGGGTGCCATTTTTAATGGCTGAGATCAACGTACAACGTTGGGACTCTTTGAACCTGAACTGGCTAACAAACCAGCGGAGGAAAGTGACTGTAAGGCTATTTTACTGTACATAGTCTTACTTCTATATATGTGCATACATGTCACTTTTTCCGATGTTGGAGAAAGTGACATTTTTTGTTCTACCTTTCATGAAAAGCATTCGCTTTTCATGTTAAGATGTGTTGTATAAAAAGACTTCAATTTCTCCATAAAACTGTTTAAACGAATGGGAGGGGACCTAATGCAATTATATGCGGTAACGAATGGAGAAACGGAAGAGACAAAATTAATCAATACAATACTAGCAATTGCTCCTTTCGTAGATCACATCATTTTAAGAGAAAAACAGAAATCGAGATTTGAATATTCGCAATTTGTGCAGGAATTAATAAACAGCGGTGCTCCAAAAGAAGTACTTTGTGTTCATACGCATGTTAAAATTCCGTTTTTAACGGGAGTAAATCAATTGCATATGCCTGAATACTGCACAAATATAGGGGAGATAAAGCGCTTATTTCCCTCTTTAAGAGTGGGGCGTTCTGTTCACTCTTTGGAAGCGGCAAAATATGCTGAAAATAATGGGGCTGACTATGTGATGTTTGGACATATTTATCAAACAGATAGTAAACCAGGTATAAAACCAAGAGGATTATACCAATTGGAACAGATCATTCATGCAATTACAATTCCAGTCATTGCAATTGGTGGGATTACAGGAGATAGAGTATCCGACTTTAAAGATATTGGGGTAACAGGTGTTGCTGTCATGTCGGGGATTTTTAGTGCATCTTGTCCAAAGACAGCTGCTATGAGCCTACGTAAGGAGGTAGAGAAAATTGAAGGATCATTATGAAGTTGTCGTTGTTGGCGGTGGAATTATTGGTCATGCTATTTCGTATCACTTAAATAAAAATAATGTAACTACCCTTGTTGTTGAAAAACAGCAAAGTGGAAGAAAGGCGACAAATGCAGCCGCCGGAATGTTAGGTGTACATACGGAGAATAGTAATGCAAATGAGTTTTATAAATTTTGTCAATCTAGTAGAGATATGTATCAGGAATTAAATTGGGAATTGTATCAACTAACATCTATCGATATTCAGTTAGCTTCTGGAGGCATGGTGGAGCTTGCTTTTTATGAACAGGAAAAACAAGCAATGGAATTAAAGCGACAAGCTTTCCCGAATTTAGAATGGGTGGACCCAAGGCAACTGAAAGCATGGTTTCCCATGTTAGGTAAAGAAGCGATTGCTGGCATTTACATGGAGACGGATGGGCATGTGGAACCCTCACGAGTTTGTGAAGCTTTTAAACAGGGGGCTATCGCAAAAGGTGGCAAGGAGAGAGAGGATTGCCATGTGTGGAACATAAACCACGTAGCCAAAACTTTTCACTTGGATACAGATGAAGGTTTGATAACAGCTGAGCGCGTAGTAATTGCCACAGGGGCTGAGAGTGGGCGATGGTTTACAGCAATGGGGCTAGTTAATCCAATGATACCAGTAAAGGGGGAATGTTTATCAGTTATTTCTAGCGGTATTCAGTTAAAACAGACACTCTTTTGTAAGGATTTTTACCTTGTACCAAAACGAGATGGTCGCTATGTTATTGGCGCAACTTCCGAACGCTATAATCAATCGTCCTATGTTTCTGTGGGAGGAATTGAATCTTTGCTAACACATTTTAATACTATTTTTCCATCTTTTCGAAATGCTAGGATAGATTCTTTTTTAACAGGTGTGCGACCTGGAACAGAAGATGGGATACCTGTTATTGGAGAGCATCCTTCCTTACCAGGTCTTTATTATGCTACTGGGCATTATCGAAATGGGGTATTGTTGGCGCCTGCTACTGCGCAATTAATTGGTGACCTAATAATGAATCAAAACCAAAAAGTTATAGAAAACCTAGTGTCTCCCCAGCGTTTAGCGATGGTTAATAGCTAAAACCAGAAAAATATTTCCGAAGATACGCACTATTAAGGCGAAGATGTATTTTATAAAAAACTAGCTTCTGGTCAAGTTTTTTTATGGGGAGTCTACATTTTGCTAGAATGATGATTCCATAGCTTTATCGTTTTCTATATTGTTAAAAAAGAGAGGAGGATATGGTATGGAACTGCATGTGAATGGAGAGACATTGCATTTTGCCAAAGAGACGATGACAATGCTTGATTTGTTGGAAGCTTATGACATACAAGAAAAAGTAGCAGCAGTAGAAAAAAATAAAGAAATTATTGGCAAAAAAGATTATCCACAGACGATTTTGGAAGACGGAGATAGAATTGAAATTGTTCATTTTGTAGGAGGAGGTTAACCAATGTTACAAATCGGAGAGCGAACATTTGCATCTAGATTATTGTTAGGTACGGGAAAATATCCAAGTTTCCAAGTACAAAAAGAAGCCGTAAATATATCAAAAGCAGAAATTCTAACCTTTGCTGTTAGAAGAATGAATATTTTTGACACAAAAGAACCAAATTTATTGGAAGAATTAGATTTAAAGAAATATACCTTATTGCCGAATACAGCTGGAGCTAAAACGGCAGAAGAAGCAGTGCGGATCGCACGTTTAGCAAAAGCATCTGAACTCTGTGATATGATTAAGGTAGAGATAATTGGATGTGATAAAACATTATTACCAGACCCATTTGAAACAATGAAAGCATCTAAGCTGTTACTTGAGGAAGGTTTTACCGTTTTAACGTACACATCGGATGATGTCGTATTAGCAAGACAGTTAGAAGAAGCTGGTGTACACGCAATCATGCCTGGCGCTTCTCCAATTGGCTCTGGGCAAGGAGTAATAAATCCGCTAAATTTGCAATTTATTATTGAGCAATCGAATGTTCCTGTTATTGTTGATGCGGGGATTGGAGCAGCAAGTGATGCTAGTTATGCCATGGAATTAGGCGCTGACGGAATATTATTAAATACGGCTGTATCTGGAGCGGATGATCCGGTTAAAATGGCAAAGGCGATGAAACTTGCGGTTGAATCAGGGCGATTAAGTTATGAAGCAGGAAGAATACCGAAAAAAACATATGCAACCAAAAGTAGTCCAGATACGGCGATGATAGAATGATAAAACAGCGTTATTCACGACAAGAGTTATTTGCTCCAATTGGAACAGAGGGCCAACAAAAACTAGCTAATAAGCATGTCGTTATTGTTGGAGCTGGTGCATTAGGAAGTGCAAATGGGGAAATGTTAGCTCGTGCTGGTGTTGGGAAAATCACCATCATTGACCGCGATTATGTGGAGTGGAGTAATTTAAGTAGACAACAGTTGTTTACAGAAGAAGATGCAGCGCACGCTCATACGAAAGCTAAAGCGGCATCTAGGCGGTTACAAGCAATTAACGGATCCATTAGGATTGAAGGGGTTGTTGAAGAATTTGCAGCCGAAACCGCAGAAGCACTCATGGAGTATGCTGATTTTGTAATTGATGGAACGGATAATTTCAATACGCGGTTTATTATTAATGATGCTTGTGCCAAATGGCGTGTACCTTGGGTATATGGAGGATGTTTAACGAGTTATGGCATTGTTTTAGCCATTATGCCTGGGAAATCGCCTTGTCTACAATGTTTAATTGATCAAATTCCGCAGCAAGGGAGAACCTGTGATACGGTGGGAGTGATTGCTCCGGCTGTTCAAATTACCGCGGCATATCAAACGGCAGAATGCTTGAAATATTTAACCGGACACGAAATGTCGCAAGAACTGCTTAATTTTGATGTTTGGGAACGAAAGCATGTATCAGTGAATGTAAGTTCGTTAATCAATCCGCATTGTCCGTCTTGCTCAACGAAGGCAACGTACCCATTTTTAATGAAACAACAAGGAATACAGACAGCCGTTCTTTGCGGAAGGGACACGGTGCAAGTACGCCCTGCACAAACCAATAAATTGTCTATTCCTTCCTTAGCGAAACAGTTAAAACCGTTTTCAGATTCGATGAAAGATAATGGGGAATTATTAATTTTTACGATTAAAAAAAACCGTTTTGTTGTGTTTAAAGATGGTCGAACATTAATTCACGGAGTAAGTGACGTAGATCAAGCTAAAAAGTTATATCAGCGTTATATTGGAGCTTAAAAGATAAGCCCCCTGACATTGTTGCTTCGTTATTGAATAATTGAATGCGACTTAAGAGATGACAGGAAAAAGATGGAATCATTTTTGGCCAACTTGTATGAACAGGATTAATGCTGTGTTTCATATAGAACAACCTTTAAATGAAGGAAAAGGAGCTGTCGCAAAATGCATATTATGCATTTGCTGACAGCTCCTTTTTATATATGAGATTGCTCGTTTTAAGATGCATTATTTTATTTATGGTGATAAAAGGAAATTTAATCGGTTTTTGACGCACTTAAATAAGCCTCGCCTTTTTTTATTTTTTTAAGCTGTCTTTAATGGATGATAATAGAGGTTTAGGCGATTAGCTTGGATTTTCGTATGTATTTTATTGAGATTATAACCAAATGCCAGGATTAAAAGTTCGTTTCGTACATTACCTGTTCCTCGCGTACGAAACTTCTTCAGATGATAATCTTCCTTCAGTACGCCGAACGTTCCTTCCACTTGAATGGAACGATTCATACGGTACAGTGTGCCTGTTTCTGTTAGAATATTTTCTTGCGCTGTTTCCCGGTATGCCAGAAATTCCTTGGCTACATGCAGTTGGCGATTCCCTTTCGCTTTTGTACATTTTTCTTTGAGCGGACAACCTGTACAATCTTCACATTCGTAGACGGTTACCTTAGATTGATAGCCAGTCTGCGAGGTTCGCGTGTAGTTTCTAATGGCATGCAGCTGCTGGTTATTGGCACAGGTATAGGTATCTGTGCTTTTATCATAAGCCATGTTTTCTCGGTGTCTGATGTCCTTTTTGAAAGAAGCTTTTTTCTTGCGTTCATGATTTTGCGGCTTGATATAGGCCGTCTGTTTTTGCTTCTTTAAATACACGTAATTTTCTTCGCTTTCATATCCAGAATCTGCGACGATGTTGCGATAGGTAAAGGGAAGATNGATCTGTGAACCTTTTTAAAAAGAAGTCTATATCGAAATCTATAATCGAACAAGTATAGAGTCTATACCCAGCCAAAGCCTTTTACGACTTGCGCAATAACGAATGTGACGACAATGGCGATAGTAGTAGGTAATATAAAAGCGGCCGACGTCCATTTTACACTTTTTGTTTCTTTCCAAATGTTGAACATGGTTGTACCACAAGGATAATGCAATAAAGAAAATAGCATCATATTAAGCGCTGTTAACCACGTCCATCCATGGTCAAGAAATATTTGTTTTAAATCGTTTAAGTTATCCACTTCGATCATCGATCCTGTTGCAAGATATCCCATTAAAAGAATCGGCAGGACGATTTCATTTGCAGGAAAGCCTAAAATAAATGCCGTTAAAATAAAACCATCCAAGCCAATCGCCTGTGCAAAAGGGTCTAAAAACCCAGCAAAATGTTCAAGAACACTTTGATCACCAACGAAAATATTCGCTAAAATCCAAGTAATAACGGATGCTGGTGCAGCAATAATGACGGCTCTTTTTAATACAAACCATGACTTATCCAATGTAGCTCGAACAATCGTATTCCATATTTTCGGTTTTCTGTAAGGTGGCAGTTCCAATGTATAGTGTGAAGGCACACCGCGCAATAATGTTTTGGAAAGAGCCCATGAAACAAAGATAGTCATGATAATGCCAAACAATACAATTCCTACGACAACGGACGCAGCAACAAACGTATTCATACCGCCTGAAAATCCAGCCGCCATAAATAAACCTGCAAGGAGAATTAATACTGGCCAGCGCCCATTACACGGGACAAAGTTGTTTGTCAAGATGGCTATCATGCGTTCCCGTGGTGACTCAATAATGCGTGAAGACATGACCGCTGCAGCATTACATCCGAACCCCATTGCCATCGTTAACGATTGTTTACCATGTGCACCAGATTTTTTAAATACACGATCTAAATTAAACGCTACTCGTGGTAAATATCCGAAATTTTCTAGCAAAGCAAACATTGGAAAGAAAATAGCCATTGGTGGCAGCATTACACTAACAACCCAGGAAGTACCACGGTAAAATCCTTCTACCAATATTCCATACAACCAATCTGGAGAGTTAGCCCATTGGAATAATGAAGCAAGCCAATTTTCAACTGTAGCAAATAACTGGCTTATAGCAATACCTGGATAGTTTGCCCCTACAATCGTTAAATAAATGACTACTCCAAGTAGCATAAGCATAATGGGAAAACCATAAATACGTGATGTTAAAATGTTATCCAAATTTTCATCAAGCCAGGTGGTTTTTTTATTAGAACGCTGTATGGAATGCTGGGTTATGCTTTGTGTAGATTGATAAATACTTGAAACGATATGATCTCTTAACGTATTTTCTTGATCACTGTACTTTTCAAACAATGCATCAAGTTGCTGTATTTGTTGGTTTGTTTCATACGCCATGACAACAGCCTCCTTGTGCAGATGGATGTTTTTCCGAACTGAATTGTTGGTTTTGTATATACGCTTTTAGCGATTCTAATAATTTTTTATCTCCATCTAATATACGTAAAGCGATCCATCTCGCAGGAAAGATATCCCCAAAAATATGCTTGATTTCTGGTTCGAGTTCTTTTATTTTCTTTTCTATTTCTGGACTATATTTAATTTTGTAACCTTTCGTTATTAATTTACCTTCAATCATTCGGTCTATCGTTTTTAGTAGTTGAATGATACCAATTTTTTCTCTAGCTGATATTAACACAACTGGAATACCTAATTGTTTAGATAACGCTTCTTTATCAATATGGATGCCTCTTTTTCTTGCTTCATCAATTAGATTGACACATAGAACGGCACGATCAGTCATTTCTAATACTTGTAATGCTATATTTAAATTTCGCTCTAACGAAGTAGCATCCACTACAACGAGTGCAATATCCGGTTTTTCAAAAATAATGTAATCTCTTGCTACTTCTTCGTCAGCTGAATTGGAGTAAAGAGAATATGTACCAGGTAAATCAATGACCTTATATACATGCTTCTCTGTTTTTAGTTCACCTTCAGCCCGTAATACCGTTTTTCCAGGCCAATTTCCTGTGTGTTGTTTTAACCCAGTAAGCAAGTTAAACAATGTGCTTTTTCCTGTGTTTGGATTTCCTGCTAAAGCAATGGTATGAGACATTTATACCACCTCTTTATGAACTTTCTTTGCGTAGATAAAAGAACTTTCTTCTTTCCGCAGTGCGATCGTCGTGTTAAAAACTTTAAAAGCGATTGGATCTCCTAATGGACTTTTCTGTACTATTTCAATGGTGGCTCCTGGGACAAAACCTAAATCTAGTAATCTACGCCGTATGACATCATCCCGTAGTTCAACAGATGTAATTTCTATTCGATCACCAATTTGAAATTGATAGATAGGTTTTTTATCAAGCATATTATGTCGCTCCTTTGGTTGTGAGTTAAATAGTTGGTTTAGGGAAACTTTAGGTTATACATAACTATATTTTAATAACATATGCTTTGTTGATATGGATGTTGATTTTGTTTACTCTCTAAATATATTATGATTATAACTCAAAAAGTTGCCTTAACGCAAACAATGTGTCCAGTTTTTTTGTAATACTGTAATAAGAGGCTTTCATGATTTTTTTACTTTATGGGGATTTTACAGTTCCTATTAGGAGTAACATGAATGGGGAGTAATGAGCATTCACAGGGGAAAAAAGTTAGTCCGTATTATAAACGAGTATATATCTAAATAATCGGCTTACATTTTAATTCATTCAAGTTAAAACATACCTTGTTGCCATTTCCAAAATGCCAAATGATGGTATAATAGACCTACATAATTAGTTGTTAACTATTTAAAATATGTCGTTATTATAAAGTTATACGATAAAAGAAGTACCGGCAAGGGAACATTACAGAAGCATATTATGTCACTATCAGCAAGCTAGCTGACTCCCCAAGTTTTATGACGAAATCTTCGTTTTTTCTTATACTTCCCATAGTAGAAAAAAGGATGAATTTTAAGTCTTATCGACTAAACAAAACTACGGCAATTTGCCATAAAATTTGCTGTGAAGTGAAATTTTCTAATGTTTTGAAAGGAGGCTAATCATGCGTTGCCCAACGTGTGGAATGAAAAAACAAAGAAGAACGCGTTTCTGTTTAAATTGTGGAAGAACGTTAAAGCGAGGAATAGCATTTAAGTTAACAGCCATCATTTCATTTTTGCTCCTTGTGAGCGGAGGCACTTATTTATTTATCGAAAGTAATGCTGCTAGCAATCGTCTAGAAACGCATACAAAAGCGGCTAACGCTGCAAGTCGCAATGATCCAGAATTAATGAACAAACAAAGCGATGACTTAGATGATGAAAAAACCGTTGAAGAAAAGATTCAAATGGCTGAAAAAAACGTATATACAGTTAGGACGAATGAAAGGGAAGGTGCTGCTTTTTTATATAATGATCAAGGCATCTTATTAACGAGTGCACATCTTGTTGAAGGGCATACGGAAGTACAAGTTAGAAATAATCATGATGCATTTACTGGCTCTGTTATCGGCTATTCCAATGAAACAAATCTGGCAGCGATTCAAGTATCTGAACTGGCAGGGGATCAACCAGCACCAATCGAGAGGGAAAAAGGTTTATCTGCAGGGGATGAAGTTATTGCTATGGGAAGCGAGCGTGTTTTAGACAATAATACAACGCCTACTGTTGTCAACGAAGTGGACTGGCATTTTTCTTATGGAAATTTTACATATGAACATACGTATCAATTGGAAGAGACGCTATTACTGGGATATAGTGGTGGGCCTTTATTGTCTGGCGAGACTGGTAGCATGATTGCTATTAATTCGATTGCCCATGTCAAAGATATTGCTGTACAATTTAGTGTCCCTATACACGAGGTTGCAGATATGATAGACGGTTGGATAGATGAACCGATGAATGCAGCAACAATTACAGAACAATTTTATGATGCAGATGGGGGCTATTTTTTTGGAGATTTTTGGGGGACTCGATATCCAGAAGAAACGGCCACCAATCAAGAAAGTGAATCTACTAGTAAGGGAGAAGGCAGTGTAACAAATGCCGCCGAAAATAATACTTCTAATCATAGGGGACAGCAAACGTGGCAAGCACCTGCTTATACGCCACCAGCTAATAATGGATGGCAAAACCGGGACAATAATACGCAAAATGGCACCAATGATATAAACCAAAATTCGACTCCGGAACAAAAGAAGGATAATGAAACAAATAAAGGCGCTGGTGAGGGTCCTTCAGACGGTGGTGACGATCAAACAAATTATGACGAGAATTCAACTAAACCTACAGATGGACCGAAGAAACCAGAAGAACCAGAGAAACCAAAAGAACCTCAAGAAGACTCGTCAGAAGAAGATAACGAATCTAGTCAGCAATAATTTCATTTGTAATCTTTTTGTCTTAGACAGACTTGGCCTAAGTCTGTCTAAGACTAGAGGCAGTGAGGTGTCATGTTATAAGAGACAAACCCTATCCATTCATTTCCTAATGATAGTTTACTTTTAATTTTCTATCGTTTTTGTTGGTTTTCTTACAAAACACATAATTGCGGCGGCGAGATATAACAAAGATTGAAATAAAATTCCTGATAATAAAAGCCAGCCACTTAGAACAGCTGCTGCAATAAAAAATCCGCCGGCAGTTTTAGGGTTTCGCTTCAACTGTAATACACCAATCAATCCTAAAGTAAAGCTTATCAGAGCACCAATAATAGGAATCCAAATAAAGATAGATAAGAAGGAACCAAGGTCTGAAAGCATTCCAAAATCAGCCGGATCAATAGAACCTTCAAGCAGGTCGATACCACTGTTTAAAAGCAAAATGCCAACGATCCCAAAAATAGCTAAAGCACCGTCCATTAAAAATCCGACAATGCCTAAAATCTTTTCAACTGTTCGATTCACGCTTGTTACCTCCTCAGTCTAATCAATGGTTTTATTATGTTACGTAAAAACAGCACGAATTGTTTCATTTTTCTTTATACGATACAAAACGAACATGACCTCGTTGTAAGTGTGCCAAACGTTATTAGGGTTGCGAATTTAATGTTTCCCTTTTTTCGGAAAGCAAACGGTCACGGTTGTACCTTCCCCAACTTCACTATTAAAATCTATGGTTCCGTGATGAGCGTCTACAAGTGCTTTCACAATGGAAAGCCCGATTCCTATACCGCCAGTCTTGGTCGCCCTTGACTTATCTCCACGATAAAAGCGTTCAAACAAAAATGGAATATCTTCCTTTTTAATACCTATTCCCTCATCCATAACCATAAAACAGATGCAATCTTCCTTCTCTTCTGTAAAAATTTTCACTGTCTTTCCTGTTGGAGTATACTGCAATGCATTGTTCATAAGGTTTGTTAAAATTTGTGTAACTCGGTCTTCATCTGCACGAAAATGGATTTCTTTGTTTGGAAAGTAGCTCCTTAATACAACCCCTTTTTTATGAAAAGCCGGCTGAAATTGACTATCCATAAAACGAAGAAGTTCCCCTGCATCTAAAGTAGACATGTTCAATTTCTTTTGTGGGTTTTCCACTGCAATTAACGTTTCCAATTCATTGACGAGTCGCACTAAGCGCATAAGTTCATGGTGGCTTTTTTGCAATCGTTCAGGAGTTGGTTCCCAAATACCGTCTTGATAAGCTTCCAATTGACTACGTAAGGTTGCTAATGGTGTTCTAAGTTCATGTGCAAAATCAGCGGTAAATTGCTTTCTTAGTTGTTCCTCTTTCGCCAAGGAATTAGCTAATTCATTAAATGACTCCCCAAGCTGTTTCATTTCAATACTTAAATCTTTTACAGGCACGTCTACTCGTTTATGTTTTTTTAATTGCTGTACAGCTGTTGATAACCGCGTAAAACCAGCACTTAACCTTCTAGAAAACAAAAAACTAAATAAAATCGATAACAATATAATAGCGATTACCGCAATTAGTATGTTTTTTTGAATCGATTTTAAGAAAGTAAAGTCCTCACCAACGAGTTCTACTGGATACACCACTTCCATCGTGCCAACCTTTTCTCCGTCTACTTCAATAGGGTGAGAACTTGTTTCGTAATCAACTTTTTCTGCTTGTTGATGCATGCCCATTCCCCTCATCATGTGCTGCATTCTTGTTGAGTCTGCAACAGCATTACCAGCCCGATCATAAATAGTATAAAACAAATTCTCTGTCATTGCTTGGTCATGAAGCATGCTGTTTGCTTGTTCACTTACTAAGCTTCCGGTTTGCTGATACGTTCGAATGATCTCTTCCTCTACAAATGACGTTTTTTCTTCTCTACTTATTTGTAAATAGCTAGAAAATTGATTTTCTACCCCGAAAAATATGGAAAAACTCGTTAAAAAAACACCGCATAAGGAAACAATTAATAAATAAATAAAAATTTTAGTGCGGAGTGTTAGCTTCATCTGGTTTGCCCCCAAACTTATACCCCATTCCAAAAACCGTTAATATATAATCAGGATGTCTAGAATCCTGTTCGATTTTTTTTCGTAAATTTTTTATGTGTGTATCAATACTTCGCTCATATCCTTCAAAAAAAAGATCATCCTCTTCTTGAATTTTTACGAGCAAATCCCCTCTGCTATATACCCTTCCAGGATAACTAGACATTGTTATTAATAGCTTATATTCATTCGGTGTAAGTGCGACAACTTCATTATTGACTTTTACTTCCTTTTTTAAATGGTCAATAATTAGTTGCCCGTCGTTAAAACGGAGTTGGTCATTTTTTTCCGTCTTAGAAATTCGGCGCAGTAGAGCTTTAGCTCGCACAACAACCTCTCTTGGGCTAAAAGGCTTGGTAACATAATCATCTGCACCGATGACAATTCCATTTATAATATCATCCTCTGCTGACTTAGCAGTAAGCATAATAATTGGCATATCACTATCTTTTCTAGTTAATCTGCACACTTCCTCTCCAGAAATATCGGGGAGCATTAAATCAAGAAGCACAATATCTGGGTTCCCTTCTTTTATTTGTTTTAGCGCTTCTAATCCATTGGCGGCAAATAAAATACTCCAACCTTCTTTTTCAAAATAAGCTTGCAAAACTTCACGAATCATTTCTTCATCATCGACAATTAATATGCGTGTCATTATTTTTCCCCCTCTTGTTTTGCACATCTTGTATTCTAGAAAGTGTAACCTGCTTTCATCTCACGAATGTAATAGGCTTACTAAAGCTGTCTAGTTAGACATAGACAATAACTACTTACATCTATTATTTGTAATTCCTATAGTATCATGCCAGCACAGTAGAATTCACATCTTCACAACTTCTCCATAAGTTCTCCATAAGAACTACAAATGCGTGCGATATGATATAGATAATGAAAGAAAGGAGTTGGGCATAATGAAAAAATTAATGATTGGTGCTATAACAGGAGCGATTATTTTAGGTGGTGCAGCAACGTATACATTCGCTGATGCCAATGAAGAGAATCAAGAATTTTATAATGATAGGAGACCGTATATGGAAGAAATGCATCCAAACTTCTCCGATGAGGATTATGAAGCAATGTATAACTTTTGTCACGGAAACGGAGACTTAGAAAGACGGCATCGCGGTGGAAATGGTTTTGATAAAAACAATGAATAGATAAGAGGTGAGTAGTAATGATGAATGGCTATGGCCTTCATTTTGCAGGATTTGGAATACTAGGATGGATAATAAACCTTCTTGTAATAGGAATTGTCGTATATTATGCAACTAAATTGGCGTTAAAACATTATGATAAAGACAAAAATTAAGTAAAGGATTGGCAGTCATCTTGCCAATCCATTTTTTATATCGTCTTTATTCAAAAGGCTATAAGGATGCTACATTCACCTCTTATTTTGAAAAAACCACTTGCTTTCAGGTCGTTCACGAGGGGTTAAATTCATAATAAAATAGCCAATAATTAAAATTAAGATAACGAATGCATAAAATAACGTATCTAGCGCATTATCATGTTCAACAATGATCAAACGAATCATTGCTGTTATACCAATATATAAAAAATAACGTAAGGGAAAATGATAGTTTTCCTTAAAATATTTTACAATCATAGCGACAAACTCAAAATATAGGAAAAATAATAATACATTGGCAAGAAACAGTTGGTAGTCTGTCGTATCACCTTCAAGTAAAATTGTTCCGAATAAAATAAGCTCCTTTACAAGTAAGACAGATAAAACAATAGCGAGAATAATCAGGGATACATTTAATATAACTTGTAATAAATAAGGAAATACATATAATGATTTTGTATACAGCGACTTTAAATTTTTCATGCAAATATAAGCCCTCCATTCTAGCATGATACGTACATATTTCTTATTGTTATCATAACACACCTCCAATAGATGACAGTATTAAATTTTCAATACTTTTTACTCTGTTAATAAAATCTAATATCTATTTTTTAAATAAAATAGAAGTAATAAACTATTCCTTTGACATGGAGAAAAAATTAAAAGCTAAAGGCAATAAATAAACTTCTATTTTTCCTATAGGACGTAGAGGCTTCTCGGTTATCGTATAAGCCAAGTTTTTCTGAAATTATGTTATGATAAAATAAATAAATCGAGGGGGGAGACTACGTGCTCGATTATACGAATTCAGTTCCTTTACATGTACAGTTGAAGGAAATAATTGAAAAGCAAGTAGAAAATGGCGAATTGCAAGGTCAAATACCAAGTGAACGTCAATTCATGCATACATATAATGTAAGTAGGAGTACAGTAAGGGAAGCTATCACGCTATTAGTACGAGAAGGAATTGTAGAAAAAAGGCATGGAAAAGGGACATTTGTTTCTTTAAAACCAATTCACGATTGGCTTGGAAATTTGCGTAGTACAACAGAAACAATTCAACATATGGGGATGGAGCCTGGCGCGCAACTAATTACAAATTATAAAACAACAACTCCAAGTTATATTCAAGAGCAAACTGGATTAAGAGAAGCATATTTTATAAAAAGAATACGTTACGCAGATCAGATCCCTATTGGAGTGGAGCGTCACTATTATCCTATATGGATTGGTGAAAAACTGCTGCAATATGATCTTAATAATGCGACCCTATACGATTTGCTGGAAAATGAATTAGGGATTACATTTGCGGAGGCGGATCAAACAATATCAAGCGGTCATATTTACGAAGAAGATCGACCTTATCTTTGTATAGAAAAAGACAAACATGTACTCATTGCCGAAAGAATTATAAAAAATGGAGCAGGGGAGATCATAGAATTTGAAGAAGCCTTCTATAAAAGTGATTTATATGCGTTTAAAATAAAGCTGTCTCGCAAATTTGGTTAAGTTGTGTTGCATACATGTAATAAGCGGGTACTTCATGGAGTGTATGGAGGGAAGAAAAGACTTGCTGGAGTCGGCTTACAATAGTTTAATTAGGTCGTTCGTTTTTGGGATATTTTGTAAATAACTCATAATAAATGCTTATAAATAGTATTTTAATTATTAATATCTGAATTTTTATAATAAATTGAAATATAGGGTGATAATTGTATATAATATGTGTGATCACAATCATTCAACTGGTACGGATGTCCTGATGAATCATTGTGTACAACGGTAGTTAACATGCATCAAAGGCATTTTTAAGCAATAACAAATAAGTAAAAAACAGCTAAATATAAAGTATGAGGAGGTGCCTGAATGATTATTCGTGTGCCAAAAGAGATTAAAAATAATGAACGTCGCGTTGCATTTACATCGTCTGGAGCTATGACATTTATTAGTCATGGTCATCCATGGTAAAAGGCATGTCCAAAGGATCGGTAATTATTGATGTAGCAGTGGATAAGGGGGGATCCATTGAATTATTACGACACATGTTTAACCAATATAAGAAAAACATGATGTATTGCCTTATGCAGTAGCTAATATCCCTGGGTTTGTAGCTAGAACAGCTACACTATCCTTAACAAATACTACCTGTCAGTATGGCATGTTAATAGCTAATCAAGGATTAAACAAGACGATTTAATTACATGCATCCTTAGCGAATGGTGTGAATACAGTTTACGGAAATATAACACATGAGAAAGTTGCAGCCGCTTTTGATTTACCGTATATACCATTATCTACAGCCTTATCAGAATATGTATCTGTATAATTTTAAAAAGGGGGATTTGGGAATGAAGGAGAAAATGGAAATGCGTTCTGTTACAGAAGAGAAGCCATCACACTTATGGCATGCCATGCATCGGCATGATCCGCAAGCGAAGCAGTTGGTTGCGGTTAAAGGAGAGGGCGGTTGGTTTACAGATGAGGCTGGGAATCGCTATTTGGATGGTGTTTCGGGTTTATGGTGTTTAAATCTAGGGCATGGAAGGCAAGAAATTATTGAAGCATGTGCAGAACAAATGGGGAAATTAACCTATTTTCCATTAACGATGAGTCACCAACCTGCATTGCAGTTAGCTACGAAGCTGAGTGATTTATTAGGCGGAAACTACCAATGCTTTTTTTCAAATAGTGGTTCGGAAGCAAATGAAACCGCTTTTAAGATTGCGAGACAGTATCACAAACAGACCGGGAATCCGGAAAAATATAAAATCATCTCCCGTTATCGGAGCTATCATGGGACTACTTTAGGTGCATTAAGTGCTACTGCACAAGCAAATAGACGTGTAAAATATGATCCGGCTGTTCCAGGGTTTTTACACGTCTATCCACCATATGCTTATCGGTCGATTTTTAATGGTACAAAAGAAGAGTCTGATTTAAAAACTGCGCAATTGGTAGAGGAGACCATTCGTTGGGAAGGAGAAGAAACAGTAGCCGCATTTATAATGGAACCGTTTATTTCTGGTGGTGGAGTTATCATTCCCTCTATGGAGTATATTGAACGAGTTCAAGACATTTGCAATCGATACAATGTCTTGCTCATCATGGATGAAGTCGTTTCCGGTTTTGGCAGAACGGGAGAAATGTTTGGGTTTATGCATGCAAATGGGGTACAACCTGATATCGTAACGATGGCAAAAGGATTAACAAGTGGTTATTTACCATTAGGTGCAACTGCTGTAAAAGATAAAATCTATCAATCATTTAAAAACGTCGGCAAAGATAACCATTTTCGACATGTATCCACATATGGCGGACATCCTGCAGCGTGTGCAGTAGCGCTAAAAAATATTGAAATTATTGAACGGGAAAATGTAGTGCAACGTGTACACGATCTTGCTAAAAGTCACTTAAACACGTTGCAGCGACTAACAAAGTATGATTATGTTGGTGAAGTGAGACAGATTGGTTTCTTGGTAGGCTTGGAAATGGTCAAGGATAAAGTAACAAAAGAACCGTTAGAAGATGAAAAAATGGTGGAAATATTGCAAAACTGCAAGCACAGAGGATTAATTATTGGACGAAATGGCGATACGGTACCTGGCCAAAATAATGTCATCATCATTGCTCCACCATTAACAAGTACGGAAGAAGATTTGATGTTTCTAGTGGAGACGGTAACAGATGTTTTTAATCATCTCTTTGGTAGTAATATTTCTGGAAGTATTCCATTATAGAACCTGAAGTAATAACAAAGAGTAGATAAAATGGGGGGATGGCGTAACGTGAACTATGAGCGATTACAAACGTTTATTGCAGTAGCTGAGAAAAACAGTTTTTCAGAAGCTGCGAAGAAGTTATTTGTTACGCAACCGACGATTACCTCACAGATAAAAGCTCTCGAAGAAGAATTACAAACTAAGTTATTTGAAAGAACGACGAAAACAGTTAAGTTAACCCAATCGGGAGAAATTTTGTTAAAGTATGCTAGAAATATTGTTCAGCTAAGCAATTTGGCTCGAAAAGAAATTTTAAAAATAGAAGAAAAAATATATGGAGATTTAAAAATAGGGTGTAGCTTAACAATTGGAGAATACATTTTACCGCATTTTTTAAAGCGTTTCAAAGAGAAGTATCCACTTATTCATATGCAAGCAAAAATTTCTAATTCAACTTCAATTGTTCATCATATAAAGGATCAGGTCGTACATGTAGGATTAATCGAGACTCCAATTAATGATAAGCACATCGTGATGCATCCAATATTAGAAGATGAACTCTGCTTAGTAACGAAAGTCGATTATTTTCCTTTTCTTGAAAAGCAAATAACGTTAGATCAATTAAAAAACATTCCTTTAATCATACGTGAAAACGGTTCTGGCACGCGTGAAGTTGTGGAGCAATATTTAAAACGAGCGGGAGTTTCTTTTCATGATTTGAACATTGTAATGGAATTGGGCAGTACTGAAGCAATTAAAGCGGTAGTAGAATCAGGGTTAGGAGCTTCTTTTATTTCTAAAAACGCAATTTTAAAAGAGAAGCAATTAGGCTTACTAACGTCCTATAGCATAAAAAACGTTGCGTTTAACCGACATTTCTATTTGGTGTTTCGAAAAGGTCAGATCTTAACTTCAACTACAGAATTGTTTATGGATGAATTGAGAAAGATGGCTATAGAACTAGAGGGCAATATTTCCACAAATCGATTAGGTGTTGTTTAATGAATTCACGTTAAATAAATTGAATTTTCCATTCATTAGGGTTCCTTTTTTCGCTATTACTCGTAAGCAGCTCAATGATAGGATAGGATTTCAAGAACACTTGAAAGAAGAAGGGATTTATGTGCTGTTATTCCCCAGTTAGTTTTTTGTAACTTGGCATTTCTAAGTATGAAAGGATAGTCTTACAGAACTTTGTATTAAGAAGAATCGTATCAGTAAAACGAAAGATTTCGTCATAGCGATTTTGCGATAAACCATTTTTTCTAAAGAGGATATAATCAAAGGGAGGCATTGGTTATGGTAAAACAACAGTATGCGGAAAGTAAACAAGTAGGTAATAAAATGAAAATGACGCCTAGTGAGGCGATTGTTGAAACGTTAGTTGCAGAAAACGTCAAAGAAGTGTATGGTATTGTCGGATCAGCTTTTATGGATATGTTAGATTTATTTCCAACTGCAGGTATTCGATTTTTGCCAGTACGGCATGAACAAAGCGCAGCTCATATGGCAGATGCTTATACACGCGTGTCAGGAGTCGCCGGTGTAGTCATTGGGCAAAATGGTCCTGGAATTACAAATATGGTTACATCAGTTGCAGCAGCAAACCAAGCCCATACACCTATGGTTGTTATTTCCCCGTCAGCTGGGACGCCGACGATAGGCTGGGATGGTTTTCAAGAAGCAGATCAAGTATCCATTTTTCAATCCATTACCAAAGAGACAGTTAGGGTTACTCATAAAAGTAGGGTAGCGGATTGTTTGCGGACAGCGTTTCGAATTGCGTATGCGGAAAGAGGGCCGGTTCTTTATGATATCCCACGTGACTTATTTTACGGTGAACTAGAAGATCAAATTCTTTCTCCCCGTCAATATCGTGTTGATAAACGAGGAAATGGCGACCCTGCTGCAATAAGTGATGCTGTCACATTATTACAGCAAGCTGAAAATCCAGTTATCCTATCTGGACGAGGTGTAGTAGATGCTGATGCCGTTGATGTGGTAAGTAAAATTGCTGAGCATTTAACTATTCCTGTTGCTGTTTCGTATATGCATAATGATGCATTTCCTGCAGATCACCCATTAGCAGTGGGTCCTATTGGTTACATGGGGTCTAAGGCGGCTATGTATACATTACAAGAAGCTGATGTAGTTTTAGCAATTGGTACACGGCTGTCTGTTTTTGGAACTTTGCCTTGCTATGATATCGACTATTTTCCTAAACAGGCTAAAATTATTCAAGTTGATATTAACCCGAGAAATATTGCTAGAACCCATCCTGTTGAAATTGGGATTATTGGTGATGCGAAATCTTCTGCAGAAGCTATTTATGAACAATTAGAGAAGTCTGTTCCTAAAAGAAAAAGTAATGACGAACGATTAACAGCAGTTAGTAAACGAAAACAAGATTGGGAGCAAGAACTTATTGATCTTGCTATGGTAGAAGGGGAGCCAATTAATCCGCGTCGGGCTTTACTTGAACTGACGAAAGCTTTGCCAGAGAATACAATTATCTCAACAGATATAGGTAACGTCTCATCTACGGCTAATGCGTATTTGAAATTCACTCAAACACGGCGACATATTGCTGCTTTAACGTTTGGAAACACTGGATTTGCTTATCCTGCAGCTTTAGGTGCACAATTGGCTGAACCAAGCTCTCCAGTAGTTGCAATTATTGGCGATGGAGCATGGGGGATGAGTTTGCATGAGGTAAGTACAGCTTTAGAACAAAATATTCCAGTTATTGCTTGCGTATTCAACAATAAGTCTTGGGCAGCCGAGAAGAAAAATCAAGTTGATTACTATGATAACCGCTTTATTGGGTCTGATATTGAAGCACCTGATTTTACAGAAGTAGCGAAATCAATGGGGGCATTGGGATATACCATAGAGCAACCAGAAGCTATTGCTGAAGTTGTAAATCATGTACTTCAACAAAGAAAGCCAGCTGTATTAAACATTATGGTTGATGGTACGCAGCTAGCTCCCCCGTTTAGAAAAGACGCACTGAAGATGCCTACACGTCTATTGGATAAATATAAGCATTTAGATTATGAAACTTGGGGTAAATAAGACGAGAAAATAAAAACTCACTGCATCCAATGAGGGGCAGTGAGTTTTTGTCGTTGAAGGGATAAGAAAGTATAAAATGAGGTGCTTGGAGTTAAGGAAATTCCTTTGTTCTATAGGAAACACTTGGCGACAAGCCAAGTGTTTTTAATTTAAAGAATCGTTGCTAAGGACGTTTGTTCTGAAGAAGGTTGTAGCTCGCTTCATTTGCTAGAACGATTTGTAAATAACAAGTATGAGTCATCCGTTATCCTATAAAACAATCTATTTCGTTGGGTAAGCGTAAATAACATAACGATCTGGCGCGTCCCCGATGTAGGAAAAAGGATAGCATGTAGATATCGTTAATACTTCGTTTTTTCTGTCTGGATCTATAACCGTTGTATCATCTGCAGCGACAATTTTATGATCCTGCATTGTATAAACAAAGGTTCCTTGTTTCATTTTTACATGGAATTCATCTCCATCTTGTAATTGGTCAAAATTTCTAAACACGGTATCACGATGTCCAGATAATAAAATTTGTTTGTTTTCTCCTGGAAACCCTGTACCGGTATAATGACCAACACCTTGAGCTAGGTCGTCTTCATCTACACCTTCAATGATTGGTAATTCTCGATCAAGCTTTGGAATATAAAGAACGCCGACTGTATCTCCTTGTTTGAACGCATCATAATTAAATTTTTCTACATCTTCTACATCCGAAATTATTTTATGGGAAACAAATGATTCTGCTTCTTCCATCCGCTCACTTTCCATTGCCTTTGAATGATAAAGCTGAAACCCACCATAGCCTAGAATGGCTATTCCGCACACAATTAAAATGATTGAAAAAGTCCTTAACAACATTCCCACCTCTACCCAAAGATTTTAATAAGGTTTTAAATGATAAAATTTTCTTACAGTATATTTTAATCATATACGATGTTGGATAGGTTCGTAAAGCATGAAATTTTTTACTCTCATACCGCATAGAAATCAAGTTGTGTAAATTTCTATCCCATATTGACAGGAGTAAATAAGGCACTTTTTTGTAATCTTTGCACTGCTTCGTTTAGCACTTCTTCTGGCTGTACTAAGCCAATACGTACATACCCTTCTCCTGAAGGACCAAAAGCATTCCCGGGCACGACAACAATTCCTGCTTCATCCATTAGTTTATAAGCGAATGCAGTGGATGTATAATTTTTGGGAACTTTAGCCCAAATAAACATGGATGCTTTCGGTGAAGCAACCTTCCATCCAGCATTATGAAAACCAGTGACTAAAAGATCTCTACGTGCTTTATAGACGTTGCGTAATTTTTGTGTGAAGAAAGATGCATGTTCCAGTGCGCAAATTGCTGTTTTTTGTATTGGTAAAAAAACACCAAAATCTAAATTAGATTTCAAACGTTTTAGCCCGTCTACTATTTGTTCATTCCCTACTATATAGCCAATTCTGCACCCAGCTAAATTGAAACTTTTAGAGAATGAATTAAATTCTACGCCAACCTCTTTAGCACCATCAACCGAAAGAAAACTAATTGGTTTTTCGTCATAGTAAAGCTCTGAATAGGCAAAGTCATGTAAAATAGCAATGTTATATTTTTTAGCAATAGCCACTACTTTTTCAAAAAAAGCTTTTGTAGCCGTAGCTGGTACAGGATTCCCCGGAAAATTAAGGATCATCAGTTTTGACTTTTGCAAAATTTCTTCTGGAATAGCATGAAGGTCTGGAAGAAAATGATTTTCTGCTTTTAGTGGCATGAGGTATTGTTCAGCTTCAGCTAAAGCTACACCCGTATGGTATGCTGTATAACCTGGATCAGGAAGAAGAATTGTGTCACCAGGGTTTGTTAATACCATTGGCAAGTGAACCAAACCATCTTGGGAACCCATGACCATGAAAGCCTCTCGTGTTGGCATAAGCGGTACATGATATTGTTTGCCATAATAGGTTGCTATTGCTTCATGTAACTCATCCGTACCTGTAAGGGTATAGCCATATTGTGCAGGGTCTTGCACTTGCTTTGTAAGTTCGTCAATCACGAATGATGCTGGTGGAAGGTCTGGGCTTCCTACACTCAAGTCAATCATGTTGACCCCTTCGCTAATTTTTTTCTGTTTATAGCTGGAAAGTTCATTAAAAATAGATGTTTGAAAATGTTTCATTTTGTCAGCTAGATTAATATTCATGTGTAACCACCTTATCGTTGTGTATCCTTATACTGAAATTAGTATGATTATACCACTTTTACAAACAGAATGGTAAATGAAATTTTTATAGGAAACCATGTTTGCTTTCACTAAACAACTATAAGACGAATGGTTAAATTAGTCAGCATAAAATATAAAAATAAGTGTATAAAATTTGTTATTTACCCCCATATAAAACAATTTTTTAGCGTATAATTATTAGATAATTAATGTAAGATAGTAAGATAGTAAGATAGTAATATAGTTTTAAATTTTAGAAAATTAACTTGACAGTTAAATAAAGAATAATTAGAATAATGAATAAGGTGAGGAAGGAAGTGAAACGGTATGTCCTTGAGAGAGAAAAAAGTAGCAGAAAAAAAAGAGGAAATCATTCGTATGGCCATCCGTGTCCTATCGGAAAAAGGATACAATGGAATTACAATGGAAGAAATTGCTGCTAAGCTGTTAATGACAAAAGGAACTGTTTATTACTATTTTAAAGATAAACAGGAATTACTGTATCAGAGTCAAATTATGCTATTGGAACGGAGTTTGTGGAAAGTACAACAAATTCAACAAAAACAAATTCCTATCGATAAAAAGCTTAATCAATCCATTATTTCTCATATTGAATATATATTGGAGGAACGCTCTGGGTTTGAATTGATGTTAAAACCAGAACAAATATTTAATACAAAACAATTAGATGTTATTTTTAAACTTCGAGATACGTATGCCGAAATTTTTGATCAGATGATTACAGAGGGAATAGATGAAGGTACCTTTGATGTTACAGATGTAAAAGTGGTGCGAAATATAATTTTAGGTTCGATGAACTGGGTAACGCAATGGTATGCTGAGGACGGGGAAAAAAGTAGGACAGAGATTGCTGAAGATATTGCTATCTACTTATTGCGAATGTTGTCACCAAATAAGTGACAATAGGTCCTTGCTAACGAAAGTGAATAGACGATAAGCACGATAGGAAAGTATACATTTTTTTGGTTTATAGCAAGAAAGACAATGGCGTCTTTCTGCCATAAGATAATTAGCCGAATTTTTAAAAAAGATTTGTATTGTAGAATGTGAATATGGAATTTCCATAGTATTTGAGGAGAGTAATTACTTGTTAAGAAGCAAATTTTAATTACATGTTGGAGGAGATTAAATGGAAATAGCAAAAGGGGTTGCTGTTGTTACTGGTGGTGCATCAGGCCTTGGTGAAGCTACAGTAAGAAAAATTGTAGAGGGAGGTGGAAAAGCCGTCATTTTTGATCTGGCAAAGAAGAATGGTGCATTACTAGCTGAAGAACTCGGAAGTGCAGTAGATTATTATCACGTTAATGTAACTGATGAGAGAAGTGTACAGGATGCATTAGAGAATACGATAAATCAATTTGGAAAAGTGGATATGCTTATTAACTGTGCAGGAATAGGCGCCGCAGAAAGAACACTAGGCAAAAAGGGGGTACATGATTTAGGAATTTTTAAAAAAGTTATTGAAGTAAATCTGCTTGGAACGTTTAATGTCATTCGGCTTGTTGCGCAAAAAATGTCCGCTAATACTGTTAATGAAAATGGAGAGCGAGGAGTTATTATTAATACAGCTTCAGTAGCAGCGTTTGATGGTCAAATTGGTCAAGCGGCTTATAGTGCTTCCAAAGGGGGAATAACAGGAATGACGTTACCGATCGCTAGAGATCTATCATCTATAGGTATACGTGTTATGACGATTGCACCTGGATTATTTGAAACCCCGTTATTTGCTTCCTTACCTGAAAAAGCAAAAAAAGCGTTAGGAGAAATGACACCGTTTCCATCTAGGCTAGGTTATCCCGAAGAATATGCACAGTTAGCAAAAAGTATTATTGAAAATCCTATGTTGAATGGAGAAATCATTCGATTAGACGGTGCCATACGTATGCAGCCCAAATGATAAATAGAAATCTTTATACAATATAAAATATTAAAATGTAGGCTTAGTCGTTGAAGAAACTGTCATGATTTGCATTAGATAGACTATCTATGAAGAAAAGAGAGTTTTTATAAAAAACTACATTGCACATATAGTTGTAGTAAAAGCTAGATTAGGTTTTCTCAACGGTATTAGGAGGAGGTTTTTGCCTGAAAAGACATTTTTTAGAAGAAGAACATGCGATTTTCCGTAGTTCATTACGAAAATTTTTGGAACAAGAAGCAGCTCCATATTTCGCTGACTGGGAAGTGAATCAGCAAATACCAAGGTCATTTTGGAAAAAAGCAGGGGAACAAGGCTATCTATGTTCTTGGGCTAAAGAAGTCTATGGTGGTTTCGAAGCAGACTTTAGGTATTCGGTTGTTTTAAATGAAGAATTTGAACGGATTGGCACAGCAATGGTAGGATTGGGCTTACATAATGATATTGTAATGCCTTATATAGATACGTATGGTTCAGAAGAACAAAAAAAACGGTGGTTACCTAAAGCGATACAAGGAGAGATTATTTCTGCTATTGCGATGACGGAGCCTGGGGCGGGGTCTGATTTGGCAGCAATTCAAACAACGGCAAAAAAAGATGGGGATGCTTATATTGTAAATGGAGAGAAAACATTTATAACAAATGGTTCTTCCGCAGATTTAGTGGTCGTCGTTTGCAAAACGAACCTACATGCCCAGCCTGCTTATAAAGGAATAAGCCTGCTCGTTGTAGAAGCTAATACTCCAGGATTTCGAAAAGGGAAAAAGCTAAAAAAGATGGGACAGCTCGCAAATGATACATGTGAATTAATTTTTGAAGATGCTCGTGTACCAGCTGGGAATTTACTGGGAGAAGAAGGTAAAGGATTTTATTATTTGATGGAAAAGTTGCAGCAGGAGCGGTTATTAGTAAGTATGCAAAGTGTTGCAGCTATAAAAGAAATGATTACAATCACATCTGAATATGTAAAACAACGAAAAGCATTTGGAAAGCGAATTAGTGAATTTCAACATACACAATTTCAACTTGCTGAGCTTTATACAGAGTGGCAAATTGGCAATGTGTTTGTTGATCGTTTAATTGAACAACATATGGCTGGGGAGCAAATTGTGTCAGAGGTGTCCATGGCAAAGTGGTGGACGACAGACTTAGCTAAGAAAGTAGCAGCAATTTGTATGCAATTACATGGTGGATATGGTTATATGGAAGAGTTTGAAATTGCAAGAAGATATCGTGATGTAGCTGTGTCATCTATTTATGCAGGTTCTAATGAAATTATGAAACTAATTATCGCCAAAAATATGGGATTAGTAGATGCGGAATAGTTAGATAACAATTGCCGTGGTTCGTATTGGAATAGTCACCATATACGAAGAAAGATATTTACAGGATTATTTTTGCATGTGAAAATGGAATCTATTTATTGAAAGGGTTTACATCTCGGGATTAGGCAATAGTCAGTAATAACATATATCAGAAATGGAAGGGATGATCATATATTGCGAGAAGCGGTAATTATAGAGGCTGTAAGAACACCAGTTGGAAGGCGTAAAGGGAGTTTGTCAGCAAAACGTGCAGAAGATTTAGCGGCAAAACCTTTGCAAGCATTGATAGAACGAGTAGGCATTGACCCTGGACTAGTAGAAGATGTCATCTACGGTTGTGTGTCTCAAGTAGGTGAGCAGGCGTTTGATATTGCTAGGCAAGCTGCATTAATTGCTGATTTTCCAGTTGAAGTGCCTGGAACAACGATTGATCGTCAATGTGGATCGAGTCAACAAGCTGTTCATTTTGCTTCTCAAGCGATTATGAGCGGAGACATGGATGTGGTCATTGCCGGCGGCGTGGAAAATATGACGCGTGTTCCAATGGGGTCCAATATGCAAGGGGTTACAATAAATGAAAATTTAACCTCCAAATATGAAATCATTAATCAAGGGCTATCCGCAGAACGAATTGCTGATAAATGGGGATTTAGTCGCCAGCAACTAGATGAGTTTTCACTCATAAGTCATGAAAAAGCCATTGCAGCAATGAAATCGGGCTACTTTAATAAGGAGATCATGCCACTAGAAGTAAACTTACCAGATGGATCATTGGATTTGTTGAGGTATGATGAAGGACCGAGGGAACAAACAAGTTTGGATAAGTTAAGCGAATTAAAGGCTGCATTTCAAGAAGGTGGAAAAATCACTGCTGGCAACTCCAGTCAAATTAGTGATGGTGCAGCAGCGCTATTGCTAATGTCTCGTGACAAAGCAAACGAATTAGGGTTAAAGCCAAAGTTTCGGGTCTTAGCACGTACGGTGATTGGCTCTGACCCAACGCTTATGCTGACGGGACCAATACCTGCTACGGAAAAAGTATTACGTATAGCCCGATTAAGCATTTCCGATATCGACGTTTTTGAAGTAAATGAAGCTTTTGCCTCTGTAGCTTTAGCTTGGTTGCATGAAACTGGAGCAGATCCAAAACGTCTTAATCCAAATGGTGGTGCAATTGCGCTCGGTCATCCGCTTGGAGCCAGTGGGGCAAGATTAATGACAACTATGATACATGAATTGGAACGTACAGGTGGACGGTACGGATTACAAACCATGTGCGAAGGTCATGGTATGGCGAATGCAACAATTATTGAACGTTTAGCTTAATAGAAAAAAAGCTTGGTGTAAAATTTTAAACAAGGAGGTGTTCTTTTGCCGCTTACAGCCATCCGTGTACTTGATTTGACTCGATTATTGCCAGGTCCCTATTGTTCTATGTTACTTGCAGATTTTGGTGCAGAGGTTATTAAGGTAGAAGATCAAGATAAGGGTGACTATGCTAGAAATTATTATCCTCTCCTTGATGAGGACAGTGCCATGTTTCACGCGTTGAACCGAAACAAGAAGAGCGTCTGTTTAAATTTGAAACGGGAAGCAGATCGAACCATTTTTTTAAACATGGTCAAGGATGCAGATGTTGTTCTCGAATCTTTTCGACCGGGTGTAATGAAAAGATTAGGCGTAGATTATGAAACATTAAAAACGATTAACTCGCGAATTATTTATTGTTCGATTACAGGCTATGGACAAACAGGTCCATATGCTTCAAAAGCTGGCCATGATTTGAATTACCTTAGCTACGCGGGATTATTACATCTCATAGGAGAACAGAATGGCAAGCCAATTGTACCAGCTGCGCAAATTGCAGATATTGGTGGCGGTGCTTATCCTGCTGCATTAGGAATTATGCTTGCATTGTGGGAGAGGAAGACATCTGGTGAAGGACAATTCATAGATATATCGATGATGGACGGCGTTCTTGCTTGGTTACAAACGAGCTTACCCAATTACTTTGCTACAGACGAATTACCAGAACGCGGAAAACAGCCTTTAAGTGGAGCATTAGCATGCTATGAAGTTTATGAAACGAAAGATGGTAGATGGCTAGCGGTAGGAGCATTGGAACCGAAATTTTGGCAAGTATTTTGTGATACGATTGGCAAAAGGGAGCTAATCGCTTATCAACACGCGCCTTTACTTGAACAGCATCGCGTCAAGTATGAAATTCAATCCGTTATTCAACAAAAATCATTAAACGAATGGGTACAGCTTTTTGAAGGTGTAGAGGCTTGTATATCCCCTGTTCAAAACTTTTCGGAAGTAGAAAAAGATGCCCAAGTAAAGGCACGAGATATGGTTGTATCCATCCCCCATCCTACAGTTGGGAGGTGAAGCAGATTGGGATACCTATAAAACTCTCTAAAACACCAGGAAGCATTCGTTCTTCAGCGCCTAAGCATGGAGAGCATCAGGAAGTGCTTGATCCATATTTAGCTCATAGTTCTACAGCAGCTTTACAAGATGAAAATTAAACGAAAACGGGGAGGAGGAAAAGTACAAGTCGTTCATTACACTTCTCTACTTACAAAAAAGTACCATCTTTTTAGCTATTTTAGAAAACTTTGCTTATACGATAAGTCCTAAAAAACTTGACAATGACCTATAGTGTAGAAACATTTTTACGTTGGAATACGTATGTTTTTGTAAGAAATAAGAAAGTATAAAAATTGTTGCTTTGGGATACCGAATTAACGGAATAGCCTTGTCCAGCAACTAGGCGAATTCACTTCATTGGTCTAAGTTAAGTCACCATCGGTTTGTGCTAAGTAGAAAGGCTGACTAAAAACTTTGCCTTAGTGTGTCGGCATACCTCTGTTTTAGTGGCAGGCTTCGTAAAACTTTCGTTGATTCGCTCCAGTCGCTACGTTGCTTAACAGGCGCTCTCAGCCTTTGTTACACAAAATTAAAATGGGAGGGATAGATTTGAATATAGGATCGACGTTAGATCGACGTTAGCTAGGAATGCGCGGCAGTTTCCAGATAAGCAAGCTGTTTGTTTTGAAAATCACTCCTACACATATAAGCAGCTCAACGACGAAGTTAATAAGATTGCTAGCGGTTTATTAACACATCATGTAGGGAAAGGAGAAAAAATAGGTGTTTTAATGAAAAATTCCGATCAATTCATGATTGTATTTTATGCCATTATGAAAATTGGAGCTATCGCTGTACCGATTAACTTTCGTTTAACCGCACGCGAAATACAATATATTGTGGAGGATGCAGACATTTCTGTTCTATTTTTTGACGAAGCATATGTCCCTTTAGTTCGGCAAATTACGGAAAATAATCCGAATATAAAGTTACGCATTTGTGCCAGTGATCAAGCTTATGAAAACATACAAACGATACATGATATTCGTGTGCAAAATGTATTAGAACCTAATGTAGAAGTTGCAGAATCAGATGATGCCGAAATATTATACACATCTGGTACAACTGGAAACCCAAAAGGGGCTTTATTTGACCACCATCGAATCCTTTATGTCGCATTTACCTCAGCCATTATGATGAAAATAGATCCTGCAGACAAATTACTTCACGTTGCGCCATTATTCCATTCCGCACAATTAAACCTATTTATGATTACAGGTACTTTTCTAGGTTCTACGCAAATTATCCATCAAGACTTTCACCCCGCTCATGTATTACAAGCGATTGAACAATATAAAATCTCTCTCTTCTTTGCCGTGCCGACCATGTATAATTTCTTACTCCAAGTGTCGAATTATGAAACTTATGACCTTTCTTCAGTAAAACGTTGCGGTTATGGTGCTGCACCGATGCCAACCGCTTTATTGAAAAAAGTGATGCACTTATTTAAGCACGATCAATTTTACAATATGTGTGGTTTAACGGAAGCTGGTCCAGGTGGAGTTCTATTGTTGCCTGAGGAACATAAGACAAAAATGGGTGCAGGTGGAAAAGCTATGCTCTGTACGGAAGTCAAAGTCGTCAATGAATGGGGAGAGGATGCTGCACCTTATGAAGTAGGTGAATTTATTATTCAAAGTGAAATGGTGATGAAGGAATATTATAAAAATCCCGAAGAGACAAGACGAACGCTGAGAGACGGATGGCTTTATACTGGAGATTTAGCAATCATAGATGAAGATGGGTATATTACCCTTGTTGATCGAAAGAAAGATATGATTATATCCGGTGGTGAAAATATTTATTCTACAGAAGTAGAGCAAGTTCTTTATCAATCCCCTGATGTATTAGAAGCAACAGTAATTGGATTACCAGATGAAATATGGGGAGAAAAAGTTGTTGCAATTGTTGTAGCAAAAGAAGGTAAAAGTTTGGAAGTAGAAAAACTAAAAACGTTTTGTCGCCAACATTTAGCTAGCCATAAAGTACCGACAGAATTTATTAAAGAAAATTTCATACCTCGCAATGCGTCCGGAAAAATCTTGAAATATCGTCTTAGAGAAGCGCTACAAACAGGAGAGTCATCATCTTAGCAAATCATTAAAAAGGAGTGGAGCAAGTATGATGGATAGCCCTTTATTAATAACATCGTTAATCGAACGTGCAGAGAATTATTTTCCCAACAAGGAAATTATTTCAAGAACGCAAAAATATATGCATCGTTTAACGTATAAGGAACTTGGTGGCAGAGTAAGAGCGTTAGCTCATGCACTAAAGGAATTAGGGATACAAAAAGGAGATCGTGTTGGGACATTCGCTTGGAATCATCATCGCCATTTAGAAGCTTATTTTGCGGTTCCATCTATTGGTGCGATTTTGCATACCATTAATATTCGCTTATCAGCTGAGCAACTTGGATATATTATAAACCATGCGGAAGATAAAGTGATTCTTGTCGATGAGGAGCTTTTACCTGCGATAGAAAGTATATTCGATCAGCTTGAGACAGTAGAAACAATTATTGTAATGACAGACGAGGAGGTTGTCCCTGCATCTAAATTACCTTCTCTTTTACATTATGAACAGTTTCTAGAAGATGGGGATGCTACATTTGCTTTTAAAAAGGACATGGAGGAAGAGGAAGCAGCAGAATTATGCTATACATCAGGAACAACAGGTAAGCCGAAAGGGGTTGTATACTCGCACAGGGGTCTTGTTCTTCATGCGATGGCTTTAAGTCTAGCTGATACTTCTGCTGTTTCTGAAGAAGATGTTTCTATGCCTGTCGTTCCAATGTTTCATGCAAATGCTTGGGGGATGCCGCATGCAGCGACATGGATGGGAGCTAAACAAGTTCTACCAGGTCCCTATCCAACACCTGAAATTTTAGCAAGATTAATAGAAACAGAGAAAGTAACCATTACAGCAGGTGTTCCTACTATTTGGCTAGGTTTATTAAAAGAATTAGACAAGAAAACGTACCAGCTTGATAGTTTGCGTGGAATATTATGCGGAGGTTCTGCAGCGCCATTTGGAATGATAAAAGCCTTTGAAATGAAACATAAAATACCGTTTTTTCATGCATATGGGATGACTGAAACGACACCGTTAGCCTTATTTTCCAAATTAAAAAGTTCCCAAAAACAACTGTCAGAAATGGATAAATTAGATATAAAATCAAAACAAGGAATGGCGGTGCCAGGAATTGAAATAAAAGCTATAAATGAGAATGGAGATATAAAAAGAGATGGTCGGGAAATGGGAGAGCTGCTGATCAGAGGACCTTGGATTGCCGACTCGTACTATAAAGATGACCGTAGTGACAATTCGTTTCTTGATGGATGGCTGTATACGGGCGATGTCGTAACCATTGATGAGGAAGGGTTCGTGAAAATTGTTGATCGAACGAAAGATTTAATAAAAAGTGGTGGAGAGTGGATTTCATCGGTAGATTTAGAAAATGCACTAATGGCTCACGAAGCAGTGTATGAGGCTGCTGTTGTATCCGTTCCTCATGAAAAATGGCAAGAACGTCCAGTTGCTTGTGTTGTATTAAAAGATGATTATAGAAGCGTTGTAGGTCAACAGGATTTATACGCATTTTTAGAAGCACAATTTGTAAAATGGTGGCTGCCTGATGACATTTTATTTATGGATGCGTTACCAAAAACATCTGTAGGTAAATTTTTAAAAACAGCTTTACGAGAAGAAGTGAAACAGCAATTAACGAAAGAATTTTAAACACGCATTGCATAAGTTTATCTTGGGTAGAAGGTGTTGTATACTCCCACTTCAAAGATTGGAAGGTGCGAGTTGAAACGGCCAAAGCGGGAGATAACAGCACCTAATCCCGATTTATCTAGAATTTTTTAGATTATCCCTTTGTTTGTTGTAATAATATTTAGTCGGGGATGAAATTGAAAATATAATTTATTTACTACTAAACTAGGGTAATTTCTTTTCAATAGCTGGCTCTGTTTGTTTTTCAATATATTCCGTTCCTAAAATAGAATAATCTAGTTCGTGTTGAGATAGTCTTGAATAAACTTGAAAACGGATAAGGAAAAAAATAATTCCAAGTAGGATCCAAACCAACAAAGCAATCCATGAAGGTGTGCTTAAAAATCCAGGTGAGCCAGGAACAACTAATAATAGAAAAAATGTTATTGCACAAAGTATGCCTAAAAAGAAAAAAAATTTTCTCTTTGGTGCTACAATTTGTTTGTTATTTTTAATATGTGTACGAGACCAAGCAAATATTCGGTAAGCAACAAAACATGCATAAAAGTAGGCAATGGTCACACCAAGTGCTGACATATCAACAACCCATAATAAGGCTTCTCGTCCAAAGAATGGCGCTGCAGCTGTTAATAATAAAGTAAATATTATACCAACATGTGGGGTGCGGTGTTTGGTATGTAATTTACCAAAAATAGCAGGTAAAACTTTTGCCCTGCCCATGGCAAATAGTAGGCGACTAGTAGACATATAAAAGCCATTTAACCCAGTAAAGATCCCCATAATAAGTGCTATGGCTAGTAAGAATACACCAAACTTACCGTAAGCATTTTCTACAATTGTCCCCGTTCCCCAAGCAGAGCCAACTTGCGAAGCATTAGCCCATGGTTCGCTCACACCAGTTGCAATAATGGTTAAACAATAGACAAAAGCAGAGCAAACAAGTGCAAGAACAATAATTTTAAACGTTTTTTTAGGGGAGAAATGAAATTCTTCAGCCGCTTGAGGAATATTGTCGAAGCCGATGAATGCCCAAGGAGCTATGGCTACGATAGCAAAGATGGAAGAAGCAGCGCCAATTTCTGGCTTAAACAATGGCTGTAAATTGGAAAAGGAACTAGAAGAATGGAATAACATAGTAATGGTAAGCAATAACACGCCACTAAGTAAAATGATACAAAATAAAAATTGGCTAAAACCAGTAATTCTTGCTCCACGTATGTTTAACCAAGCAATAATTGTTAATCCTATGCAGGCAATCATAACCTCGATAGCATATACGTCCCAACCTGCAATGCTGTATAATAATCCTGTTTCCACAAAAGTTGGAAATAAAAACTTACCAAGTAATGCTAAAGCAGACGCATTTAAAGCGACGATAGACAAATATCCTAATGTAAGAAACCAACCGCATAAAAATGCATGGTATCTTCCTAGTCCATAATAAGCGTAGGTGAACTCTCCGCCTGAGACGGGTAATTTTTCTACAAGAAATCCGTAACTTACTCCTATAATAATCATTAAAATGGCACCAATGATAAAGCCGAGGATGACTCCTAACGGACCAGCCATAGACATCCAATCTACTGGCAATACGAAGGCTCCCCATCCAATTGCTGAACCAAAAGCAATTGCCCATACCCAATGAGGTTTAAGGGATTTGGTTAGTTGTTCTCGATTTTCCATATAAAATACTCCTCTACTAAAAAAGGTTGTGATACTTATTTTATCCTATAGGAAAGTTTAAATTGAAAGGCTTATCCCAAGTATATCTAAGGTGATTAAAGAATATTGTAGTTAGTATGAGGTGAAACAGTAATTTTTTCCATGAGTCAAGTTACGTTGTTTTAACGCTTTAGAAAACCTATAAACCAAATTTTGAATGATTTCAAAAAAGTCGTAATTGTTACATAGTAGTATTAGAGTTTATTTAAACATAGGTAAGCATTATTAGCAATATTTTTTAGAATATTCCGCTATTAATATCTTGTATTGTACTTATATTAAAAAATTATATAAAGGTAAATTAATATTTTCCGATGAAGGACTGTCATTCGGAGGGGTTTTTTGAGCAATCTCTAAAATGTAACACTGTTTTATTAAAAATTCTACTCGAAGAATATAAAAAGGCTGAACAATAATAAAGGGATTGTTCAGCTTTTACTATTTAGTGATTGCTAACTAATGCCTAGTTTGTTGATTTTATGACCCTTAAATGGAATCATTCAACCTAGTAAGATTGCATTGTTACAAATAGTAGGTGTTTAACGATGATTCAAAGTTTACACGGTTTATAAAAGATAAACGGTCTTAATTTCCAGATAAATGCAAGCCAACCTGTGCAAGTAAGGCACTGCCTGCATATGTTCCTGTAAAAACAAAGACGGCTACGATTGCAACTTTCCATGAAGTATTTCGTAAATCAACAAGACGATTTGCAACAGATATACCCGCAAAGGTTAATATTGGTGTAGTTATTGAAAGAAAGTCAACTGCTTGAATTGCTTGGACAAAAAAATCGGATAGTAAACATAATAAAAGCGAGGTAATCGAAACCCAGCCTAAGATCGGGAAATTGCGAATAAATTTCACCGAGGATTTCTGCATAATAGTAGAAATGAAAATACCAATCATTGAAAATAGCCACAATACACCAAGACCAGCAAAGGTCATCGTTGTTATAGGCGTTGACTCAGGGTTTTTTATCAATTTAATTTCCATTGTAAACAAAATTAATGCTACACTTAAGAGAAGGATCAGACCATATTTGACATATTTATTTTTTGGTATACTCATTTTTTATCACCTCGAACTAGTTTCTTATACATAAATGCTTGAATAGGCGCAGCTAAAAATACCATTGTAAAGGTGCCAAGAAAACTAGTGAGAAGTTGGCTGGCAGAAGCATATGCAAGAATGGTGCTTTCCATTTCAGGGATGCGCGCGACTAATGTTGCTGATGCTGCACTCATCATACTACCTGATCCCACACCAGATGCCATAGCTAGTGCTTCAATTCGGATTCCTAAATCGAGTAAAATTGGTGCAAAAACGCTAAAAAAGATAGCCCCAAATAATGTTCCAATAATGTAGATGGAAAGAACGCCCCGACCTTCTTTAGATTCCAATGTGTACTTTTCTGAAATATATGCAAGCTCTCCCTCACGGCCAATTCCTAACGTAGCACCAATTGCTTCTCGGCGTAAACCTAACAAAATAGCAACTGGTAACCCGATGAACACCGTTCCTAAATTACCAAGTTCTTGAATAACAAATACCCAACCGACCTGCAAGATGTCTCTAATTTGTGGTGCGACATCCGCTCCGTATCGTGCCATTAAAGGGAGCATAATTAAAATCAGGTATGTGCTAGCAAAATGAATGTTCTTTTCACTGTATATTTTTTTCATGATTCCTTTACGAAATAATTTCAGACCTAAGAACATCGTTAATATAATGGCAAAAACTAAAGGAAGTAGTCCAATTGTAAACGGTCCTAATGGTATAGCTTGAAAACCTATTAATTCGGAGATGGTAATAATAACTAATGCAAAAGCGATTAAAAAAAGTAAGTTTTTGTTCATGTTCTGCCTCATTTCTTTGTTGGGTTGGAGTTATTTTGAACAATGGAAGCGATTAGTTCTTGATAAGCTTTATAGCTTTGTTTATATAGCTTTGCTTTGTCAATGCTTCCACTCATTTGTTCCAGTACTTGTGCTAAAAATCTCGGAAATATCTCGTAAATAAACGTAGGATCGACATCTATAAAGTCATCTCCATGGATGGTTCCGGTAAAGCCGCTATAGCCAATTTGTATACATGGCATTATAAAGGAAAGGTCGCCTATATCCCCTGCAGCACTAATAAAGTTACCATTTAGTATTTCATCAATTTCAGTGTTTTTATGGAATGCTGCTTCAACAAATGTGGATAGATACCTATCTTGTACGAATGGTAAATAGCCCATTTGTGTATCAATCGTTACATTTCCTTGTAGAGCCATGGCACTTCCTTTCGCCGCATCGTCCAATTTTTCCGCTGTCTCTTTTAAATAGTCTACAGATTTGGTTCGCAAGTCTGTTCCTACTACGATGTGATTAGGGATAACATTTGTAGACATATCCGATTCCATAATGATTGGATTAATTCGAACATGCTCTGACTCTTTTAATTGTTGACGACTAAGTCCGATTGCAGTATTAAACAGCGTCGACATATGATACGCATTCTTAGAAGAAAATGGATCAAATCCAGCATGTGTAGCTTTACCTTCAAAAGCGTATTTTTTGTATAAAAAACCAGCTAAATCGCAATTAATTTCAATGGTTCGTTTAGAAAATTCTCCGCCAATGGCATGCACACATATACTTAGGTCGATGTCATCAAAAACACCTAGTTTCATAGCTTCTGGTTTCCCACCATAATGACTAATTTGACCTTCTTGTAACAATTGCTGACGGTAGGTTAAATCTAAGTATTCTTCTGCGGGTACAAAAACGAATGTTAGTTTGAAATCTAAATTTTTATATGCTTTTGTCTTAAAGAAATATTGATAGAGTGCTAGAGCTATCGCTATTTGTGAGTAATGACCGCAGTTATGGGCTGCTCCTGTTTGCTCATCAGCATACATATGGGTAGGTGCATAGACTGCATCTAATTCAGCGATAAAAGCAATGTGTAAATCATCTGTTCCTTTAGTTCCTAAGCTTGTCTTAAAACCAGTTAAACTAAAATTTTCAATGTCAATATTAGGGTTTACTGCCTTTAAATAATCAATGACTTGTTTTTTTGTACGTTTTTCTTTATATCCAAGTTCAGGATGGTAATAAATATCCTCAGCGACCTGTTTTATGGCTTCATATTGTTGTTTAAATTGCATTTGGATGCCCCCTGTAAAATATGTCGAAAAAACACGAATTTATCTTATCACTATGTTGAAAGTTCGTCAATAACGAATATTTTTAAGTATATACGTTTTATTGTTCGTTTTTTAATTGTTTGATAAGTGGGAAACAAGGTAATATTTGATTTTTGCAACAAATTAACATAGGGTTGTTTTTTTAGAAATGAATGTTATACTTATCCCATTCAAATTAAATCGTAACTTTCATATAATCGCGGGGATATGGCCTGCAAGTTTCTACCGGTTTACCGTAAATAAACTGACTATGAAAAAGGTATGGCTTATGCTATTATGGCATAGTCTATTCTTTGTTATTTCGTTTTAAAAGTTCGGAATACATTGCTTTTTCATGGAAAGGCAGTGTATTCCGAACTTTTTTTATGGTCTAGGAAATTATAAAATTTTGCAGCTGTGGATAAACTAACTAAGTTATTTAGCCACGTCCGGCTCCAGCGCCCAGCAACTAGGCGACTTCACGAAATCGCCTTACGATAAGTCATCATCGGTTCGTTCCTCACCGTGATTCCTAAAACTTTCGTTGATTCGTTCCAGTCGCTACGTTGCTAACCGGGCGCTTGCGCCTTTGTTCCACTATAGGAAAGTATAAAAGTTTATAGTATAAGAAAAACTACACCTTTCGCCATAGGACTTGGCGACAAGCCAAGTTTTTCTAATTCTATCCGTGTATGTTCCAATAAGAGGATGCTAGATGGAGATATAGGAGAAACACCTACTGTATGGGACAATCAACTAGACAAAGGGGACAACAAAGAATGAAATCGTTACTCGAAGAAGACCAATTTCAGCGTAATCAACATCTATCTAAGCAAGAAAGACCACGAGTTTTAAAGTCACTTATGATTGGTTCACAGCATGTTTTAGCAATGGATTTGTTTATTCCACCTATTATTTTAGCTGGGCTTCTGTCGCTTTCTGTCGCAAATACAGCATTACTTATTCAAATGACATTTCTAGCTTGTGGTATTGCTACGGTGATACAAGCAGGGTTTGCAATGAAGCTACCTGTTATGCAGGGCCCTTCTTTTATACCATTGAGCGCTTTAGCAGCAATTGGAACTACCTCTGGACTAGGCGCTATGATTGGTAGCTTGATTCCTGGGGCCATATTGATTGCTTTGTTAGGCTATCCTTTCCGAATATTCAGTAAAATAATTCAATCTTTTATACCGAAACTTGTTGCTGGAACAGTAATTATTGTGGTGGGTGTTGCATTAATGCCAAGCGCCATTCAATCAATTTATACTGCTTCAGGTCATTTTGGCACGAATGTTTTCATTGCTGCTTTGAGTATGGGAGTGTTAGTAGTATGTATTTATATAGGAGAAACATTTATCAGTTTTAAGTTTGTGAAATTGTTTTCAGTTATTCTCGCCTTAACTATAGGCACAGTCGTAGCTTCATTCTTTGGTATGTTGGATTTTTCATCGGTGTATACAGCTAAGTGGTTTGCAATGCCACATCTTTTTGCTTTCGGTGTCCCCACCTTTGAATGGGAAGCGATTATGATTGTGACTTTTCTTTATTTTATTATTATGATTGAAACAACAGGCACCTGGTTTACCGTTAGTAATGTGACTGGACAGCCTCTTGATGATAGACGTTTAAATGGCGGAGCATTAGGAGAAGGTATTGGCTGTTTAATAGGCGCTTGCTTTGGTGGTACATCTGTTACTGGCTATTCTTCTAATGCTGGGGTAGTAGCTATTACTGGTGTGAAAAGCCGTTATCCGGTGATAGCTGGAGGAATTATTTTAATTGCATTAAGCATGATGCCTAAAATAATGAATGCTATTGCCAGTATCCCGGCTCCAGTTGTTAACGGTGTGTTCGCTTTAGTCTGTGTCGTCATTATGATGAACGGATTTCGAGTGGTAAAAGATATCCCGTTTTCTGAACGAAATATGTTAATGATTGGCATCCCAATTATGTTAACGTTGTTTACAATATTTTTACCAGCTGAAATTATTGAAAAAATGCCAGACATAATTCACTATTTATTATCTTCAGGAATGGCGGTTGGGGTTTTAGCAGCAGTTATATTAAATAAACTGCTACCTGAAAAAACAAATCATATAATACGAAATGTAAATAATAAACCATTAACAAATCATGTAGATAAACATTATGAAACGATCACTGGAGGAAAAAGATGAAACAAACACTTTTAAAAAATGGATATATTATTTCAATGAATGCAAATAGAGAAGTATTTGTTCACGGAGATGTTCTCATTGAAGGCAATACAATCAAAGCAGTTGGGCATGTTACAAAAGACAGCATTCACGATGATGCCGATGTAGTAGACGTTACTGGGAAAATGGTTATGCCAGGTCTTATCAATACGCATGTTCATTTGTCACAACAACTAGGTAGGGGCATTGCAGATGATGTGGATTTACTAACATGGTTGCGTAAACGAATTTGGCCATATGAAAGCAGTATGACAGAGGAGGAAGCGTATATTTCAGCCCTTGCTTGTAGTATTGAACTTATTAAATCAGGTGTTACGACTTTGGCTGAAGCTGGCGGTCATCATGTAGATGCATTAGGAAAAGCGGTCAAAGAAGTTGGACTTCGGGCTATTTTATCACGCTCAACCATGGATATGGGGGAAGGATTGCCATTAAATTGGCAGGAAACAACAAATGATGCATTGAAAAAACAAGAAGCACTTATAGAGAAATGGCATCATACTTCTGACGAGCGAATTAAAATGTGGTTTGGTTTACGTACTATATTTAATTGTTCTGATGATTTAATAAGACAAACAAAACAATTAGCTGATCAATATGGAGTTGGTATTCATATGCATGCAGCAGAAATAATGGATGAAATTCGTTATACAAAGGAACAACGTGGTGCTTCAACTATTGAGCATTTACATAAACTTGGTTTATTGGATGAAAACTTGTTAACAGCACATATGGTTTGGCTAACAGATCGAGAAATGGATCTTGTGATGTTACATAACGTTAAAGTTTCCCATAACCCAGGTGCAGCAATGAAGGTGCTCGGTTTTGCCAGAATTCCAGAAATGCTGGAAAAAGGAATCGATGTGTCCATTGGTACAGATGGCGCGCCCGCAAATAATCGTATGGACATGATGGACGAAATGTATGTAACATCACTCATACATAAAGGAAGAACATTGGATACAACGACTGTTCCCGCTGAGCAAGTCCTAGAAATGGCGACTGTAAAGGCAGCGAAATGTTTATTGTGGGATAGGGAGATTGGTTCATTGGAGCAAGGAAAAAGGGCTGACCTCATTATTATTGACCCTAAACAAATAGGAAGTTTCCCCATGCATGACCCGATTGCCAATATCGTTTATTCCATGCATGCAAGCAATGTAGAGTCTTCCATGTGCAATGGGCAATGGTTAATGAAAGATCGAAACATTTTAACCGTCAATGAAAATGAAATAATAGAGACAGCTCAGCAATTGGCGGAAGGTGTTGTGAAACGTGCAGGCATCCATTTAAAGGAACGCTTCCTGCATGTAAGGTAAGGAGTGTTTCAGGAAAAACGTTTTTGTAAAAATAACTCAACTATTAAACAGAAGGGGATTTGTATGAAAAAAGATCGATTATGGCAGGAGTGGCATCCAGTTTTAAAGGAAACGGAATTACACGAAGATCCAAAGCAAGTTCACATTCTTGGAGAAAGAGTAGTTTTATTTCGAAATCAAAAGGGAGTTCATGCATTTAAGGATTTATGCATTCATCGAGGTGCAGCATTGTCTTTAGGGAAAGTAAAGAATGGGAATATTGTTTGTCCATATCATGCTTGGGAGTACAATGATGAAGGGATATGTGTAAAAATACCTGCCCTACCATGCGAGCGTGCCATTCCACAAAAGGCGAAAGCCACGGTATATCATTGTCAAGTGTATGCGGGATTAATTTGGGTAAACTTAAGTGAACAGCCTTTACCATTATTAAACTATCTAGAATATAGTAGAGAAGGATATCGGACTGCTATTTGTGGCCCTTATAAAGTGAGTGCTAACGCACCTAGAGTCATTGAGAACTTCCTTGATATTTCGCATCTTATGTTTGTTCATGGTGGTTTATTGGGAGATGAGGATCATGCTGAAGTGCAAAATTATGATGTTACGTTTGTTGATGGTCGTTTTATCACAAGTGAAATACCAATCTATCAGCCCAATCCAGATGGTCGTTCAGTAGGTGGCTATACGGACTATGTATATGAAATACTTAATCCTACTACAGCTCGTTTTACCAAATCAGTTGAGGGTTCAAGTGAAGAATTCATCGTCCTCATTACAGTCGTACAAGAAGCGGATGAACAAACAAAAGTGTTTATGCTATTAACTAGAAACTATGATTTAGATAAGCCGGATGAACCATTTGTGGAGTTTCAAGATCTAATATTTAAACAAGATTTAGATGTGGTTGAAAGCCAGAAGCCTGAGTTATTGCCGTTAGATTTGCAAGCCGAAATGCATTTGAAATGTGATGCTTTAACCATTGCTTATCGTCGCTGGTTAGATGAACTTGGCATAGAAACCGGAACTACTCCTAATTATCGAAAAAAGCGTGAAATAGTACCATCTTAATGATCTTGAAAAATTAAAGTCCGATCTACCATTTGAGATTCTTTGAAATATGAATGATAGATCGGATTTTCTCTTAAATGTTCGCGCAGAACCTATCCCTGCTTCAAGTAGATTTTTTTAAACGGTAAGAAAGTATAAAAATTAGATGCTTTGGGGTAATGAATTAACAGAATAAGCCACGTCCGGCTTCAGCGCCAGCAACTAGGCGACTTCACTCCATTGCCCTAAGATAAGTCATCATCGGTTCGTGCTAAATAGGAAGACCGACTAAAAACGGGCTTGCCTTAGTGCGTCGGCATACCCCTGTAAAACATTAGTTGATTCGTTCCACTCGCTACGTTGCTAAACGGGCGCCCCGAGCCTTTGTTTAGAGGTTATGAGAATATGAGTAAATAACTGTGATTGGAGGGGAAGGTAATTGGGGAAGCAACTGTTAGCACATATAGCCTTACTTAGAAATGCTACTACAGACCAAAAGTTTATCATTGATGATCAATACCTTGTGCGTGCCTTTTCAAGTGAACAATCGTCAAATAGGCAAGCGGAATTTCATACACTTGCAAAGCTTTCTCCTTAAATTTGCTGAGTAAAAAAACAAGGTCTATCCAAAAAGTATTTGGCTAGACCTTGTTCGTTTTTCACAAGTTAACGTTTTTAATTAGAAAGCAATTGTATATTTTAGACGTTTTCACTTTTTTGTGAGCGTCAAGAAACAGATGCTGTTCTTTAAACGATTTAAACGTATATTTTTTTGTTGTGCTTATTTTTCGCCACTTAGCTCAATTAAAATTTTAGCTTGAGACTTATCTGTAGATAATAATTCAAATCCTTTTTCTACGATGTCATCTAATTGAATTTGGTTAGTAATAATGGATTGTGGTTTTAATTGTCCACTTGCCATTAAGTCGATTGTTTGTTGGAAAGATGTTGGTGTGTACGCAATAGTAGAAGTGATTTTCACACCTTTTCCAGTTAGTTGCATTGGGTTCCACTCAATTGGTCTAGCAAAAATAGAAACGATGACCATCGTTCCACGTGGTTTTGTTACTTCAATAGATTGTTTGAAAGTAGGCGCTACACCAGCAACTTCAAATGAAGCATTGACACCCTCAGGTACGATATCGAAAACAGCTTTTACTGGATCTGTTTCCCCTGAATTAATGACGTGTGTCGCACCAACTTCTTTTGCTTTTTCTAAACGTGTTTCAGATAAGTCTAATGCGATAATTTTGCTTGCTCCAGCTGCTCTTGCTGCTAGGATGGTTAACAAACCAATTGGACCAGCACCAAATACTGCAACAGTGTCGCCAAATTGCATGCCAGCTTCTTTCACAGCTTGAACTGCTACTGCTGTAGGTTCAATTAATGCCCCATCTTGTAAAGTTAATGGTTCTGGTAAAAGATACACGTTGTTTTCTGGAACATTGGCAAAAGATGTGAATCCACCATCTGTGTGCAAGCCTACAAAAGAAAAACCATCATATGGATCAAGATCTTCTGATTTGTTGCCATGCGTAATAGTTGGATTTACAGCTACGCGGTCGCCTGGTTTGAAGTTTGTTACCTTTGCCCCAACTTCTTCAATGACACCAGCAAATTCATGCCCCATGGTAAGCGGCGCAATACCACCAGCTAATTCATCTTCTTTTTCTGTTGGAATAAATACTGGACCTTCTTCATACTCATGTAAGTCACTACCGCATAGACCAGCCCATGCAACCTTTACTTTAACCTCTGTGTCTTTTAATGGTTTTTGTTCTCTTTCTTCTACGCGAATGTCTTTTTGTCCATACCATACTGCTGCTTTCATAATGTTGTTACCCCCAAAAGAAAATTTTTACAAACTAACTCCGGTATTATTGTATCGCAGATTTACAAATTTCGACACTCTTTTGTTTGAGTTAACGACAATGTAACAAAATGTTCATATTTCTTAGGTTTATCTTCAAGGGATTACAACTGTATAGAAGGTACTCACTTCATGGTAATGAATAAATCTATTTTAAAATACCAGTGGCAGTAAGTTGTTGTTCTAGTGTATCCCATTCCATTTTTGTTAAGTTCTGTATTGGTAGACGGACATCTCCAACCGTAATGCCTAGCATATTTAGAGCACTTTTAACCGGAGCCGGACTTGACTGAGCAAACATTGCTTTCATTATTGGCAGTAATTTTTGGTGCGATTTTGCGCTTGTGGTGATGTCACCATTTCTAAAGTGCTGGATCATTTCCTGCATTTGGTTACCAATAATATGAGAGGAAACGGATACAATGCCATTTGCACCAATGGCAATGGCAGGTAGCGTTAAGCTATCATCTCCACAGTATAAAGTGAAACTATCTGGAGTGTTAGAGATTATGGTTGTCATTTGATCTAAATTACCACTTGCTTCTTTAACCGATACAATATTCTCTATGTTAGAAAGACGATTGATCGTATCCGCTTCCACTTGGACAGAAGTTCTGCCAGGTACGTTATAAAGCATTATTGGTAAATGTGTTGCGTTAGCAATCGTAGCAAAATGCTGATAAATACCTTCTTGAGAAGGCTTGTTGTAGTAAGGGGTGACAAGCATAATTGCGTCGACACCAGTTTTTTCAGCCAGCTTGGTTAATTCAATGGAAGCTTTCGTATTATTAGAACCTGTTCCGGCTATTATTTTTGCTCGTCCTTTAGAAACTGTAACTACATGTTTAAATAAAGCTATTTTTTCATCATTGGTTAACGTTGGTGATTCTCCAGTAGTACCAGCAATAACTAAGCTATCCGATCCATTTTCAATTAAGTAGTTGACAAGTTTTTCAACGGCATAAAAATCAATATTTTCGTTGTTGTCAAATGGTGTTACCATTGCAGTGATAACTTGGCCAAAATTCATTACTTCACACCCTTTTTTAAAATTATAGTGTAGGTAACAAGGCAATTTTGTCCGCAAAAAAGCAACAGCGACGGCATATCGCTGCTGCTTTGAAAGTTTAAAAGCTTCATGCGTCTAGATAGCCCTCCATATAGTTACCTATATGACAGTCCTGTATTTGTTCAATAGCAGAACCAGCTGTAGAAGTAATGAGTTCTCTACAACTTCGGCAAAGCACCCTTTTCACTATTTTCCATGGATCTCATTATCCTCCAATAGTGTACTTTTGAGCCTCGCACCTCTATCCTTATTTCAATAACATTTTGAAATAGGAATATATTCGATTGTCTGTACTATAGCAGATTTCTCCTTGTTATGCAAGAACACTTTTTACGTGTTTTATCTATATAAAATGCCTAAGATTAGCATACTTTGGTCCATTATCTATTATAGAATTGAAATCTAATCTAAGGCGTGCTTGCAAGCCACCTTTTGTCTAAAGTTCTTGATCTAGGCTTTAGCTAAGTGATACCTACGTTAATTGCATATTAGTGAGGCAGGTTGGGTCTTCTGTATAAGAGGAAAATTCAGATTGAACTTGTTTACCATCATGCTCTATTGTTATATGGTATTTTTTGTCTCTAGGAACCCATAAGTCAATAAAACCATTTGCCAAAGACATTACTTTTTCATCGACAACGACATTACCATCTTCATCTTCAATATATACATCGAATTCTTTCATTACCATTTCGCCTTGGCATCCTGTTAAACTATGGTAAGTACAAGGATGCGTTTGTTCTACGAATGGAGCAATAGAAACGAAAAATTCATCTTTAGGGAGTTCATAGCTTTTTTCTTTTCCAGCTGTAGTATTTACAACTAGCTCTTCACCTGTAATTGAAGCTGATTCTGCTTCTTTTTTGTCCGTGCTGTAATCGTTTACTAACTGTTTAACGTCTACTTTATCACTATTCTCTTCAGTTTCACTTGTCGTATCGTCGTTATTACATGCGACTAGTATTAGTCCAAATAGTGATAGTATCAAGAAGAGTAGTAAGGATTTTAATTTCAATATCGTCACCTCCATTTTATAGTTTATTGTTTGAGAAAAGTATAGCAAATCGTTCATTAGACAATCAATCATTTGCTAGCAGATGGTTATTTACCAAAAAGGTCGATTTTAAAAAATTACACTTTCAAAAACCTATATATAGTGGTTTATCCAATAATCCAAACGCTATATGCCGTGCATAAAATGATCTTTAGAACCTTAATTGTTACTATCATAAAAAAGTGCAAATATTTTGTAGAACATTTAATATGAAAAAGGTATCTATTGGTTATATATCTAAATAATGGGTGGCAGGAATATAATGTAAATATTTGAAGGAGAAATAAATTAAATGATGTTATAAACAATGATTCTGGAGACATCATCGGTCCTAGCTTTAATTGGGGGTTTTTGGGATTGTCTAAAAGTGACAGCGTCTTTTTCTTATTAAAAAGCACCTTTTCCTTCTATTCTTCGAAACCAGATATAGGCTGGTTTCCATAGATGTTAAGAAGTTTCTCCCTCTCCGCGTTTTACTTTTTATTCATTTGCGCTTAGACTTTAAGTACACATCTCTTTAAAAAGGAAGGTATCATCATGAAAAATAATTTTCTTGGATATGCAGGGACGTACACGCGTAATACAAGTAAGGGTATCTATCGTTTTGAATTAGATCCAAAAGCGAAAAAAATAACAGCAGTTGAAGTAGCCGCTGAAGTTGGGAGCCCAACGTATGTAGCCGTTAGTGAAGATAACCGTTACTTGTTCTCCATTGGACAAGACGGAGATTTAGGCGGTGTACAAGCTTATCAAATAAAACAAGAAACAGGGGAACTAATAAAAATAGATGAACAACTAACAGAAGGGAAATCCCCATGTCACTTATCCATTTATGACAATCAAATAGTTACTGGTAATTACCATAGAGGCGAGGTAGTTTTATACGCTTTTGAAGATAACAAAGCATTAGTAACTGCGTCCGCTATACAACATAACGGTGATGGTCCTCATGAGCGTCAAGAAAAATCACACGTTCATTTTGCTGGATTTACGCCAGATCATAACTATGTAGTCGTTTGTGATCTAGGTACAGATGAGCTAGTAACCTACCGTATAGAAGATAATAAACTTGTTCGTCATCAAACACGAACCGTAAAACCGGGAAGTGGTCCAAGACATATTGTATTTCATCCCAATGGGAAAACAGCGTATTTACTTACGGAGCTTAGTTCAGAAGTAATTGTTCTAGATTATGATGCACAAACAGGAAGTTTTTCAGAAAAGCAAACCGTGCTTGCGAAACCAGCAGATTTCACAGAAACAAACGATGCTAGTGCGATTCATATCTCGTCAGACGGAAAATTTGTTTACACTGGTAATCGCGGTCACAATAGTATCGCGCTATTTGAAGTAGATGCAGAAACAGACGAATTAACCTTTATAGAATTTACTGCAACAGGCGGAGAGTGGCCACGTGATTTTGTATTAGATCCTAGTGAGTCCTTCATTGTTGCTTCCAATCAGCATAGTGGAAACTTAGTTTTATTTGCACGCGATCAAAAGACGGGAAAATTAACACCAATGGATTCTACTGTCGAAGTTCCTGAAGTAGTCTGTGTGAAATTTTTAAACTAGTTTTACATTGCTTGAATATACGAAATAACAGTATTACAATTACTAATCCGTTAAAGACTTGGCTTAAAGCCAAGTCTTTTTCATTTTATCAACTAATAAAATGAAGAAATGACTAAATATACCATAATATCCACCGATATAAACAAAGCAAAAGCAAAAAACATCTTCTAAGGAGGGGAGCAAAAAATATGTTAACCGTTGCAGCTCAAATCGTAGAAATCTTAAAAGCACAAGGCTGCCAGTATGCCTTTGGAGTTCCAGGTAAGCCTATTGTGCCGCTCATTTTAGAAATGGAACATCACGACATGGATTTTGTATTAGCACGACATGAATGTAGTGCTGGTTATATGGCAACAGGCTATGCCTTGAAAAATGATAGTTTAGCAGTTGCTATTGGTACATCAGGTCCTGGAGGAACGAACCTTCTTACAGCCGCAGCACAAGCAAAAGCATATCATGCACCTGTCTTGTTTATTACTGGTCATCCACCATTAACGGATATGGGGAAGCCAGTTGGTCAAGACTCAAGTATGTTTGGTACGGATTTAACAGAAATGTTTCGTTCTGTAACGTTGTTTAGCGCAAAGGTAGAGGATGCAAACCTGTTAAAAAAATATATTCAGTACGCTTTAGAACGAGCCTTGCTTGGAGAAAAAGGGCCAGTACATTTATCCATTCCCCTAGATGTACTTATTAATAAGATAGCCCCATTCTCATCGCCTATAAAGCTAATAAATGATACTCCTATTTCAGGGAATCTGAAGCAAGCAGCCCACATATTGCAAGATGCGAAACGTCCTGTTTTATTGTTAGGAAAAGGGGTTCACATAGCTAAGGCTTACCGAGAAGTAATGCAGTTTAGTGAAAAATGGAATATTCCGGTCATGACCACACCAGGAGGTAAAGGCACATTTCCCACAAAACATCGACTTTCATTAGGGGCGTATGGACTAGGTGGGACTGAAGCCGCTACTGCTTATATGGCTGAGGGTGTAGATGTGATGGTTGTTATTGGATCTAAGTTGACGGATATGTCAATAGCTGGATTGGCAAGTGAACAATACCCTAAAACAATGATTCATTTTGATCAACAGGCTGATTTTATCGGAAAGTCTATTTTAGTAGATACTGTATTTGTTAAAGGAGATGCAAAGAAGAATCTTCAGCAGTTAAATACGAACTATTCTTCAAATAGGGAAACGCCCAATTTAAAGCCGTATTGGAAAAAAGAAATACTTGATTTAGAAGAAAAGAAAAAAGACCAAGCTCCATACCAAAATTTATCTACAGCAGAAGTTATGAAATGTTTAAGAGCCGTATTACCTGAGGAGACCGTTGTATTTGGAGATGATGGTAGCCATACTTTCTATGCTATTAAATATTTTGATATTGTAAAATCTGGTACTTTCTTTTTTGACGATGTATTTGGTGCAATGGGGCACGGGCTTAATTTTGCAATCGGAGCAAAAATAGCTACAAAAGAAATACCTGTTGTTAGTTTTACGGGTGATGGCTGTGTGATGATGCAAGGAACGGAAATATCGACAGCTGTAAACCAAAAAATACCAATGATTTTCTATGTGTTTAATAATGGCATGCTTGACATGGTAGATAAAGGCATGCGTTATAACATTGGTAAATCAGCAGGAACAAGGTATACGACTGCAATGAATGCGACATTGTTTGCTGAATCTCTAGGCGCAATCGGTTATCGTTGCACAAAAATGGAAGAAATTGTCGAAGCAACTGAAATAGCGTTAAAAGAACGACAAACAGCAGTTATTGAAATCCTAGTGGAAAAAGAGGAAGTCCCTCCAACATTAAAACGTGGGTAAGGTGCAAATTTGCCATCTTTCCCTTCTTTATATGAATACCAAGATAGGAGATGAACATATTGACTAAACAAGAAAGAGGATGGAAGCAAATTGAAGAATTAGCCGGTTCTAAAGGAATAGATGCGATGAAAGAAGTTGAAAAGTTTTCGCCGCGTTTAGCTAAGCTTGCTTTAGAATTTGGCTATGGGGATGTTTATCACAATGATTCGCTTGATTTAAAGCAACGAGCCCTTATTACGCTATCTTCTTTAATCACCCAAGGAGATGCTGGTAGAGGATTAACCTATCATTTCCATGCAGCACTAAACGTTGGTGTTCATCAGTCGGAAATTTTAGAATTAATAAATCATTGTAGTGCCTACGCAGGATTTCCAAAGGCAATTCATGCATTGCATATTTTTAAATCAGTAGTTGAAGAAAGGGAGAAGAACAATGGCTAAGTATGAAATGAAAGTGTATAAAGATGTACTATATTTTAACTACTTTGAAATGGCTGGGACGAAAGAGGAAGCTGAGAAACATGCAAATGCAGTAAAAGAGGTTTTACAAAAACCCGAAATAAAAAAATTCCTTAATGATAATAGCAAGATTATAGGTGTAGCTAAGCCAGAGGTGAATATGGTATGGGGGAAATTTATGGAATGGGTAAGCAGTAATATTGAGAAAAACGCTACTGTAGCACCAAGTGTGGCGCTAAAAATGCAGTTGAATCGCTTATCTAGAACAGCAGGTACATATGACTCCATACGAGCTTTTACGAAATTAGATGAAGCACTGGAGTTCATGGGTATTCCAGAATTCAAAATAAATGAAGGATGAAAAGAGATGAAAAAAGTAGGAAGAAGCTTAACGGTTTATCAAACATTATTATTGTATTTATTTTTATTTACTTTAATTATTACTTTTATACCTTTGATTACACTTTTCATATTCATTATCTCAGATATTAGTTTGAAGTCTATTTCTGCATTAATCGGGCTATCTATTGCAAGTTTACTCTCCCTGTGTTTTGCCTATATCTATGGACATTTTCTGTTTTCTCCGTTTAAACAAAGTGTAAAAGATATAGATGTTAGCAGAGATGATTCTCTTCACCATCCTGTTTATAAGTGGGTGAAGGAGTGGATAATGAATACAGAGAATAATTATTCAGTAAATGAACAAGATCGACAAGTAATGGAATTAGTTGAACAAACAGCTGCATCTTCTCAGCAGCTGATGTCTACAACGGAAGAGACGACGAAAGCAACAGGCGAAATTTCTGCGTCCATTCAAGAATTAGCTTCTGGAGCAGATATGCAAACACAATCCATTCAAACGATTAATGATTCTTCATCGCAAGTCTTTTTTACTTTAACTGAAATAGATGAAAGTACGAAATTTGTGAAAGAGACGTCGAAAACGGCTAAGAAAAATGCGAAAAACGGAAGTGAAGTTGTTTTTAGTGCTACCGAGCAAATGGATGAGATAGCGAAGCAAGTGGATGATTCTATTCACGTCGTAAATGATTTAAAAGAAAAAATGAATCAGGTCGGAGAAATATTGTCGCTTATAACGGATATATCAAATCAAACGAATCTGCTTTCTTTAAATGCTGCAATTGAGGCTGCGCGTGCGGGTGAGCATGGGAAAGGGTTCTCTGTAGTTGCTGAAGAAGTTCGCAAATTAGCAGAGCAAACAAATGCAGCAACAGCTAAAACTCAACATCTAATTGATGAAATTCAAGGTGGAACAAAAGAAGTTATTCATGTCATTCAGGAAAGTGGAAATACCATTAAACAAGGTGTATCCAGAAATGGTGAAATTTCTCAAGTATTTCAGCTTATTTCTCAAGATGTGGATGTAGTGGATGAATTTATTCAAGATTTATCAGAAGCTGTTCATGAGGTAAAGGAAAATATGAATGGTGTTACTTCATCTATGGAAGATGTATCTAGTGTTGCAAGTCAATCGACAGCTAATCTACAAAATATTGTGGCTGTCGTTGAGGAACTAAATGCGTCTATGCAGGAAGTATCTTCTTCAGCCTCATTACTGGCTGATATATCGACGAAATTAAATGATCAAGTAGACAATGAGTGGAATAAATAGGGTTTTTTAATTAAACATATGGGCTAGCTTGTATTACTATATTTGTTAGTGATTAGTACTTGTGCTTTTATCTTGGAGCTGTCGCAAAATGCATATTATACATTTGCTGACAGCTCCTTTTTATATATGAGATTGCTCGTTTTAAGATGCATTATTTTATTTATGGTGATAAAGGGAAATTTAATCGGCTTTTGACGCACTTAAATAAGCCTCGCCTTTTTTTATTTTTTTAAGCTGTCTTTAATGGATGATAATAGAGGTTTAGGCGATTAGCTTGGATTTTCGTATGTATTTTATTGAGATTATAACCAAATGCCAGGATTAAAAGTTCGTTTCGTACATTGCCTGTTCCTCGCGTACGAAATTTCTTCAAATGATAATCTTCCTTCAGTACGCCGAACGTTCCTTCCACTTGAATGGAACGATTCATACGGTACAGTGTGCCTGTTTCCCGGTATGCCAGAAATTCCTTGGCTACATGCAGTTGGCGATTCCCTTTCGCTTTTGTACATTTTTCTTTGAGCGGACAATCTGTACAATCTTCACATTCGTAGACGGTTACCTTAGATTGATAGCCAGTCTGCGAGGTTCGCGTGTAGTTTCTAATGGCATGCAGCTGCTGGTTATTGGCACAGGTATCTGTGCTTTTATCATAAGCCATGTTTTCTCGGTGTCTGATGTCCTTTTTGAAAGAAGCTTTTTTCTTGCGTTCATGATTTTGCGGCTTGATATAGGCCGTCTGTTTTTGCTTCTTTAAATACACGTAATTTTCTTCGCTTTCATATCCAGAATCTGCGACGATGTTGCGATAGGTAAAGGGAAGATGTTCCTTTACGTATTGAAGCATTGGAATTAATGTTGTTGTGTCGTTTCGATCGGAAAACGCATTGATCCCAACGATAAATTCCGCATCCACGGCAGCTTGGACATTATAAGCTGGTTTGAGTTGACCATTCCTCATAGGATCATCTTTCATTCGCATAAACGTGGCATTATGGTCTGTTTTAGAATAACTGTTTCGTTTCTCTCCCATAATCTGATTGGAAGTATCGTAGTGTTCTTTACGTTGAAGCATTTCCTTTACTTGTTCATGATAACGTTGAAGGACCGTTTTTCTTTTCCCTTTTCCATAAACGAACGTGATGTTTTCTTCCGCTTTTACTTTCTCCAGGAAAACAAGCACTTTTTTCAAATCTTCTAAAAAAGTCTCGTAAGGACTGGTGAAAATCTGACAGTATGTTGTATTGATCTGTTCCAGCAGGGCTTGCCATTTGATATACATCTTGGCTTCATGTTTGGTGATTGCCTTTTTCCATACGAAAGAATACCGGTTGGCATACGCTTCGATTTTGGTGCCATCGATATAGATGGTTTCACCGGTAATCGCTTCTTGTTGATAAAGCCACACGACTTGTTGAAAGAAGAGCTGTTCCATCACCGTATCGGTCAGANTTCCGCATCCACGGCAGCTTGGACATTATAAGCTGGTTTGAGTTGACCATTCCTCATAGGATCATCTTTCATTCGCATAAACGTGGCATTATGGTCTGTTTTAGAATAACTGTTTCGTTTCTCTCCCATAATCTGATTGGAAGTATCGTAGTGTTCTTTACGTTGAAGCATTTCCTTTACTTGTTCATGATAACGTTGAAGGACCGTTTTTCTTTTCCCCTTTCCATAAACGAACGTGATGTTTTCTTTCGCTTTTACTTTCTCCAGGAAAACAAGCACTTTTTTCAAATCTTCTAAAAAAGTCTCGTAAGGACTGGTGAAAATCTGACAGTATGTTGTATTGATCTGTTCCAGCAGGGCTTGCCATTTGGTATACATCTTGGCTTCATGTTTGGTGATTGCCTTTTTCCATACGAAAGAATACCGGTTGGCATACGCTTCGATTTTGGTGCCATCGATATAGATGGTTTCACCGGTAATCGCTTCTTGTTGATAAAGCCACACGACTTGTTGAAAGAAGAGCTGTTCCATCACCGTATCGGTCAGATATTTTTGCTTGAAACGACTGATAGTAGAATGATCAGGAGCTGCATACCCTTGAAGAAGCCAACGGAAATTGATATCCCGACGACATGCTTTTTCTATCCCTCGGGAAGAGTAGATTTTTTGCGAGGCTGCGTAGGTAATGACCTTAAATAGAATGACTGGATCGACTGCTGGTTTTCTCCCTTTGGAAGCGTATGCCTGTAGTAGTTCTCTATAATCCATCCTTTCACATAAGAGGCAGTGGAGCCGGACCGAATCATCCATAGGAATCATTTCTTCTACATCCATCGGTAAATATAATTGATAATTTGCTGCAGTTTGCGTATACTGGGTTTGTGTTATTTGTTTATTGGTCATAAATTAATAATACATGAGAACAGGCCCTTTGTGGTCTGTTTTTTTGTGTATACACAAAAAAGCTGTTACACAATCAATTACCTGATTGTGCAACAGCCCCTTTTTAATGGTCTAGGAAATTATAAAATTTTGCAGCTATGGATAAACTTACTAAGTTATTTAGCCACGTTCGACTCCAGCGCCCAGCAACTAGGCGACTTCACGAATCGCCCTACGATAAGTCATCATTGGTTCGTGCAACACCGTCTCACCATGATTCCTAAAACTTTAGTTGCTTCGTTCCACTCGCTAAGTTGCTAACCGGGCGCCACGAGCCTTTGTTCCTATTGGAATTCTAAATGGCTATTGCGGTGAGCCGACAACTATGATGAACCTGAATTTAAAACTCAAGGAGATTTTTAGCACTATAGGAAGGAAGCAAAAAGAAGATTTTTGCCTAAAGAATTTAGAGATAAGCAAGTTTTTCTTAAAGATAAATTTTTTTCTAGTTCTCTGCAAAGTGATCCTTCAAATGGGGATTCTTTCATCTTCTCCTTCATATGCAAACAAATTGATCTCCGCCCATTTATTGCACAAACCCTTGTGATATTTTTGGTCTTATGGGAATAGAAATGTTCGCTTATAATAAAGTTAAGACATACTACTAATTCATAAAATGGCAGGTGGTAAAACCATGAACCAACGTAGTATGGCAGTACTCAATATGTTAGTTGAACAAGAAGGATATCTTTCAAGTGAACAGCTGGCGAAAGCATTTCACGTTTCGAGAAGAACGATTTATAACGATATAGGAAAAATCAATGATTGGCTTAAAAAGCAAAAGTTGGAGATCGTGAAACAAGTGAGAGCAGAGGGCTTTTACCTGGAGGAAAGTACAAAAGAAGCTCTAAGCCAAACGGATTCGCTCGTTCAAGATCATTATTATGAGTATACAAAAGAGGAACGCAAAGCATGGATATATTTGCATATTACATGCAGTTCTAAAACTTATTTTCTTGAAGATTTTCAAAATCTTTTTCAAGTAAGTAGAAATACAGTATTAGAAGATATAAAGGCATTAAAAAACGAAATTCAACTTGAGCAATTACAAATGCATACAAACCGAAGACAAGGGTACCATATTATAGGAGAAGAAATAGACGTTAGAAAAACAATTACTCAATATCTTTCTGTTGTTACTCCAATGGACAATTGGTACAGCCTATTACATTATCCATATGCGCATGAAAAAGACCTGTCACCAACGTATGCTATATTTGATGTGAAAGTCCTGCAGCGTATTCACCGTCATCTCATTAAATATGAGGAACGATTTAATATTGAAATTATTGATGACGTGCTAAACAGTTTAGTACTCTGGTTTCATTGTTTTATGAAGCGAATGGAACAAGATGCTATTGTCCAAATAGATCCTATCGAGAAAGAAATTATTGAGACAACGGATGTTTACGCAGGTGTACAAACGCTATGTCAAGAATTATTAGCAAACGACATAGATGATACAGATAAGAAAAAAGAGAGTTATTATTTTGCTAAATATTTACTCAGTGCAAAAGTGAATTATGATTTGACGCCAAATAAAGAAGATAGCGTTATGAAGTCATTAATAGATGTAGTCGAAAAAATGGTCAATGATTTTCAACTATATGCGGCGGTGGAATTTGATGAACCTAAACAGATTATGGATAATTTGCTCCTTCATCTAAAACCTGCATATTATCGAATTATGTATGGAATTAAATTAGAAAATACATTGCTGGATTCGGTTAAACAGACCTATCCAGAAGTTTTTCAAATTACAAAGCAAGTGATGAAACATTTTGAAGAGCTTATTGAAAAAGCAGTAGATGACAATGAGATCGCTTTTATTGCTACTCATTTTGGGGGATGGCTTCGAAGGGAAGGGGTTGTCCTTGAAGATAAACCAAAGCGTTTATTAATCGTTTGTACGAATGGTTTAGGAACTTCCAAATTACTAGAGAGTCAATTATTATCGCTATTTTCGAATGTGGAATTTCAAGGTGTAACGTCATTAAGAGAATACCAACACATGAATTTAGCTGTTGATTTTATTGTTTCAACCATAGGTCTTCCAGATCGAGGTGTACCTGTGTTTGTTGTTAGCCCTGTATTAAGCAATGATGAGAAAGAACAGTTGTTGAAAAACGTAAATAGTTTATTTTCCATAAATGCTCGACAAGAATATTCCGTGGAAACGCTTTTAGACATCGTTCATCGCTATGCTACTATTCAGAAAGAAGATGAGCTGCGAAAAGAATTAAGGAGATTTTTGTATACTCCTGAACAGAGGAATCATCAAAAGCAAAGTTTACAACAATTATTGCCTATTCATCATGTTCAATTGCAGACTAGTATTTCTACATGGCAGCAGGCAATTACTTGTGCAGCTCAACCTTTAGTAAAAGAAGGGTTTATTAATCAACATTATATAGATGACATGCTGCAGGCGGTTGATAAAAATGGCCCTTACATTGTTATTTCTGACCAATTTGCTTTGCCACATGCTGGTCCATCGAAAAATGTATTTCAAACGGGGTTAAGCATGCTTTGTTTGAACCAGCCGGTAAATTTATTAGGCAAAGAAGTTTCAATTATAGTTGTCTTAGCTTCAAAAGATAACGAACAACATTTAAAAGCGTTAGCGCAGTTAACGAAGTTGTTTTCTGAAAAAAATAATAAACAGCTCGTAATGAAGGCTAAGGATACGTTTACTATATATGAATTAATTAAACAGTATTCGCAAAGCATATTGGAATAGCAGAAAGAAAGACAGGTGTTTGCATATTATGAAATTTTTAGAAAAAAATATTATACAGCTAGATGTAGAAGTAAAAAACCCAGAAGATGCAATTATGAAAGCAGGCCAGTTATTAATGAAAGATGGGTTGGTTGAACCGTCTTATGTTGAAGCTATGAAGCAAGCTTATAACAAGAATGGTCCTTATTTTGTCTTAGCGCCTCAAATCGCAATTCCGCATGCACGGCCAGAAGATGGGGTAAATGAAGCAGCTGTTTCATTAGTACAATTAAAAGAAGCTATATCTTTTGGACATGCGATCAATGACCCTGTACGTTTAGTATTTGGGCTAGGTGCTTCATCAAGCGCAGAGCATTTAAAGCTGCTACGAAAACTAACAACATTATTAAATGATCCACAAAATATTGAACAATTGCTTCAAGCAACAACAATAGATCAAGTTCAAAAAACAATTAGAAATGGAGAGATGACAAGATGAAAGTTTTAACAGTTTGTGGTTTAGGACAGGGAACAAGTTTAATCTTAAAAATGAATGTGGAGCAAGCCTTAACAGATATTGGAATACGTGCAGATGTGGAGCATATGGACGTATCAACAGCTTCTAGTATGGACGCTGATTATATCATTACAAGTAATGAATTAGCTGAAGGTCTGCAAGGGCATAAGGCTAAGATTGTTATTGTTAATAACTATTTTGATATGGATGAAATTAATGAAGCTATAAAAGAAAATATGGAAGCCTCTTAATCTTTAAGAGGTTTCTATAAAAAAATAGGAGGAAAAAGTAATGGATATCATTTTTTGGATTGCCACGAATGTGTTTGGAGAAGCCGCCATATTATTAGGTTTTATCGTTCTTTTAGGATTACTGTTGCAAAAAAAATCAGCGAGTCAAACGGTCAGCGGTACGTTTAAAGCGATTATAGGGTTTTTAATAATTAGTGCAGGTGCTGGCGTTATTGTAAACGCATTAACCGTGTTTGAACCGCTTTGGAAGGAAGTTTTTAATTTATCGGCGGAGCCTCTTGGTGATTTTATGGGCCAGGAAGGGTTTAATGCAAAGTATGGAAGTGCTGTTACGTTAGCAATGACGCTAGGGTTTGTCATTAACGTCATTTTAGCTCGATTTACCAAATTTAAATATATTTATTTAACAGGGCATATGATGTTTTGGACAACCACCATTTTTGCAGGTGTAATCGTTCAAGCTGCTGGCGATGTTTCATTTTCAAAGCTCGTTATATTCTTAAGTATATTTATGGGGTTATATTGGACTATTCAACCAGCCTTAACACAACCATTTATGAGAAAAATTACCGGTAATGATAATATTGCCCTCGGACACACTTCAGCTTCTGTTGCTTTATTAGGAGCTTTAGCTGGTAAAGTGATGGGAAACAAAGAAAATGATTCAGAAAAAATAAAACTTCCCAAAGGGTTGGAATTCTTAAGGGATTCAAACGTTATAACTGCATTGACCATGGGATTATTATTTTTAGTTGGAGCCATCATTATATCGTTTAAAGATACCCCCGGGGCTCAAGAGTTAGTGGCTGCTGCAGGTGATAAAAACTTTATTATTTACTCGATTATTCAATCCTTCACATTTGCAGCGGGTATTGCAGTTGTTTTGCTAGGTGTACGAATGTTTATTGGTGAAATGGTTCCAGCGTTTAAAGGAATAGCGACAAAGATCGTACCTGGTGCAAAGCCAGCTCTAGACAGTCCAGTCGTCTTCCCATATGCACCAAATGCTGTTATTTTAGGGTTTTTAGGATCTTTTGTAGGTGCGCTAATTTGGCTTGTCGTGTTAGGAAATACAGTTGGTTACGTTTTTGTTCCAACGATGATCGTATTATTTTTCCATTCAGCAACAGCAGGTGTATTTGGAAATGCGACTGGAGGAGTACGTGGTGCATTAATGGCAGGATTTATTACTTCAACTGTCGTAGCATGGGGGCAATTTATTATGGTGAAAATGCTTCTATCCGATACCATTCCTGATACAGCAATGTGGGCAGCGGATTCAGACATGTTCATCTTAGGACCAATTGTACGTTTCTTATCCCAATTATTTTTCTAAATAAAGAAAACGACACTTATGATTGGTTTCAAGTAGAGAGGCTGGAGCATATCTTCAACTGCATGCTCTAAAGTCGAGCTATGTATTATTTTCAATAAGGAAAATGACGGCTATCGTCATAAAGACTTTGGCGATAGCCCAGTTTTTCTAACACTATACGAAAGTATAAAAGTTTAAAGGTTTATAGTATAAGAAAAACTACAACTTTCGTCATAAGACTTGGCGACAAGCCAAGTTTTTCTAAGGAGCTGATGCGTAATGAGTTTTATTCGTACATTTCATGGTGATGTTGATCCTAAAACACTAGGAGTTACATACTCTCATGAGCATATCGTTTGTCGACCGCCATATTGGGTCGAGCAAGAAGCAGATGATTTATTGCTTGATGATAAAGAGAAGTCCAAACTGGATGTGTTAGATTTCAGTCGCCTTGGTGGTGAAGCGATCGTAGATGCTACAGCAATTGATTATGGCCGAGATGTACAGGCGGTCAAGGAGATTTCAGAAGAGACAGGAATTACCATTGTAGGTACAGCAGGGTTTAATAAAAGTTTTTTATGGGCAGCAAGCATCCCTGAACATTTGAAATCTGTAACCGGCAATTATTCAACATTCCATGAGTGGATTGAAGCAAAAAGTATTAATGAGTTGGCAGATTTCGTTATTCGCGAAGTAGAAGAAGGTTTAGAAGGGACCAACATTTGCGGTGGTCAGGTGAAATTTGGGACGGGCTATAATCGAATTACTCCTTTAGAAGAGAAAACGATTCGTGCAGTAGCTAGAGCACATCATGAAACGAAAGCTCCCGTTCATTCACATACAGAAGCAGGTACGATGGCACTAGAGCAAATTGAAATTTTAAGATCAGAGAATGTTCCATTAGAATATGTGAGTTTTGGGCATATGGATCGAAATCCAGATCCTTTTTATCATGAACAAGTAGCAAAAACAGGTGCATTCTTATCTTTTGACGGTATATCTAAAATAAAATATGCCCCAGAGAGCACACGCATTCAATGTATTTTTGAATTAGTGAGAAAAGGCTATGAAAAGCAAATTTTAGTTAGTGGCGATACAGCTAGAAAAACGTATTACAAGCATTACGATTATGGGCTAGGTTTAGAGAATATTTTAGGGAAATGGGTACCTCGCTTTATAGAAGAAGCAGATCAAGCTGGATTTTCAGGAGAAGATTTAGTCACCAATTTCTTTGTAAATAACCCAGCGAGATGCTTTACATTTAAAAAGTAATTACCCTTAACAATTATGTGTAAATTAAAAATGTGATGGAAGGTGCAACCATGGAGTTTCAATATGAAAATTCATATGAAATAAAAGATAAGATCACAGCATCAAGTATTGCCATCTTACCAGTAGGAGCTGTTGAAGCACACGGCCCACACTTGCCATTGGGAACAGATAATCTTCTAGCTGAACGTGTCGCTACAAGCGTAGCTGAGCAAGTAGAAGCGTTTGTTTTACCTACTTTACCATATGGACAAGTATGGAGCTTACGAAATTTTCCAGGAAGTATTAACGTTTCGAACGAATCGCTTATTTCCATCGTAGTGGATATTGGTGAAAGTTTATATCGACAAGGATTCCGTACTTTTGTTATGGTGAATGGTCATTTAGGAAATCAGCCTGCATTAAAAGATGCTGCTCGTGTTCTATTTACATCATGCCCTGATATGAAAGTTTTTTACTTCTTTTATCCGGGAATGAAGCAAGCGGCAAAGGAAGTTCGAGAAACAGACTCTGCTCATGCCACATACTTTCATGCCTGTGAAATTGAAACATCTTACATGCTTTACTTAGCACCAGAATATGTGGATATGGAAAAAGCGATAAAAGATATTCCCCATATACCTGAAGATGCGGATGTCACGCCAACTCCTTGGGAAGCATTTACAAAATCAGCTGTATTAGGAGATGCGACATTGGCAACAAAAGAAAAAGGTAAATATATTATCGACATTGCGATTCGCAATATAGTTGACATGTTAAGGAATAACGGTCAGAAATGACGATCAGCTTTATTTTTTGCACTTTTTAGAAATTGATGGAAGGATTTACATGTTTAAAAGAGGAGGTAGTTGCTTTGATTCAAGCATATTTTGAAAAAATTCACGAATTACTGACTACTGTAGAACAGAAGGAAGCAGAAACAATGGAAAAAGCAGCAAAAAAAGTAGCTCAAACGATTCAAGCTGAAGGGGTCATTCATTTGTTTGGTTGTGGCCATTCACATATTTTAACAGAAGAAGTGTATTATCGTGCTGGTGGACTTGTGCCCATCCATCCTATTCTTCATGAACCTTTAATGCTCCATGAGGGAGCTGTGCGTTCTTCCTCTTTAGAAAGAGAGAACGATTATGCGAAAAACTTTATTTCTGATCAAGGAATTACAGCAGGAGATGTCGTATTTGTCATTTCTACTTCAGGAAGAAATCCAGTACCCGTAGATGTGGCTAACTATGCAAAACAGCAAGGTGCTTACGTAATAGGCATTACTTCCATTGCTTATTCATCTAGTCAAGCCTCACGTCACATTAGCGGGAAACATCTTTATGATGTCGTTGATATCATCATCGATAATCACGCACCTGCTGGCGATGCACTACTATCTCATGAAAAAGTAACTGTACCTTTTGCACCAAGTTCAACCGTTATTGGAGCAACGATACTGAATGCTGTATTAGCTAAAGCGATTGAAACGATGGCAGAGCAAGGATTTGAACCGCCTGTATTTTTAAGCGGCAATATAGAGGGTTCTGATGAACATAATCAACGATTAGTTGAAAAATATAGAGAACGAGTAAAATTATAGCTGTTTTTTGATGAAAACGATACAAAAGACCAAGTAGGTAAGGTCTTCATCGCCTTACATTGTATCTTTCATTTTCCGAGCAATCTCATTCATGTTCCGTCTCTATTTGATGATGGCGCTGAATAGAAAAGCAAAAGGTGATCCAATCTTATTCTAACAATCATTCAATAAGCTTTATTCAAGCTTATCGAATGGTTGTGTACAATAAAACACTATCATGACTTGCATTGAGCGAGCTGCTGAAAACCTTCATCTTAAATTTGTATTACCTTCCTTTGTAGCCTCTACGATTTATTTCCTGTACACTATGTACGGTTATATAAGCATCTCCATCTATTTTTTCAATAATGCGCTTCAAGTGAACAATTTCCTGTTTATTTATGACGATGTAAAGAATTTCTTTGTTCTGCTTTGTATAACCACCTTTACCTTCTAAAACAGTAATTCCACGAGACATATTATTCGTTACTTGTTCGAGAACTTCTTCAGGGTATTTTGAAATAATGAGTACGGCAGTGCGTTCATTTGCACCTTCTACGATAATATCAATTGCTTTGGCACCAACGTAAACGGAGATTAACGTATACATGGCTTTTTCTTGACCAATGACAAACGCAGAAACCCCGATTACAGCAATATCTGTAAGGAGCATGCCCTTTCCAAAGCTCCAGCCGATAAATTGATGAAGCAAACGAACGATAATAGCCGTTCCACCTGATGTACCTCCAGTTTTAAAAATGAGACCTAACCCAATTCCAACAGTTAAGCCAGCAAATAAAGCGGCTAACAATGTATCACCGTTTCCAGCTTTACCGATGTTTTCTGTTACATGCAAAAATAAGGACGAAAAGACGATAGATATAATAGTATATATCATGACCCGTTTACTAAAATATCGATAACCGATAGCTAGTAAAGCAGCATTAATAGCAAAATTTACAATTCCTGTGGACCATCCAAATATATAATAAGTTACAATCGATATCCCAATGATTCCTTCTTCAGACAGGTTATTGGGAATCGCAAAATAATTAACTCCAAAAGCAAATATAAATGATCCGATAATAATTAAACTGCTTTCTTTTATCCATTTTCCCATTTACAAGAACTCCTCTCTAACTAGATTTTACCAGTATTCCAAGAAAATAAAAAGCAACAAAATAATCTGAAGCATTGCTTATTAATCCAAATCGATGATGAAGGAAATGCTCCGAAAAATGATGCTATGATACCTTTCCGCCTTTTACCCACAATATAAATGTTATGTGTTATACTATTCAAAAAAGTTGTGGAAGGTTGTTTCCGTTGGATGGATAAAGATATGTGCAAAAAGGTTTTACCAGGAGGAATAACAGGGATACGCCGTATTTGATAAGCAGCGGTAACCAAACTATATGTGAAAGGAATCACCCATCTATTTCTTGCACTATAGAATAAAAGTCTGCTTCGAAAAAAAGTGTTTTAAGTTTTTAAAAACATGGAAGATGTATGCTGGGTAAGTCTAAATGGGATAACATTGGCACACTCTCTTGCGTAAGGCTTTGCACTGTAGAAAAGTATGATACGATAAACGGTCGTTTTCGTCTTAAAGACCTGGTTAACAAGCCAAGTTTTTCCTAAAGGAGCGAGCATGATTGAATAAGTTAATAAACGAAAAATATGAACAATTAAGTGAAGCACAACGAAAGGTCGCTCGTTACATAGTAGAAAATATGGAAGAAGTTGTTGTCTTATCAGCACAAAGAATTGCTTCTTTGTCAGACGTAAGTGAAGCTACAGTTCATCGATTTGCTAAGACACTAGGATATTTTAGTTTTGTTGAACTAAAACAGGACATACATGCAACATTGCGTAAGAACCAACGAGCGCTGAATAATTTCATTACTACAACTGCTGAAAAACCAGATTCTTGGTTAGAAAAACATTTCTTGCAAGAAGCAGACAATATTGTTCGTACAAGTAAAGCAATAAAGGAGCGCGACATTCAAGACGTAGCTAACACACTGCTGCATGCTAATCATATATGGATAGCTGGTTGGCGATTGGGATTATCGATAACTACTTATATGCGATTTGTTTTTTCTTATATGCTTGGAAATACGACGTTAATTCCCCAAGGAGAACTCGCTGAATATAGTGCACATTTTAAAAAAACAGACGTCCTTATCGGAAGTGTATTTCCGCGTTATGATCATAAAACAGTACAAATTATAAAAAAGGCAAAAGAGAAACATGTTCAAACAATTATTTTGACGGACTCGCCTTTATGCCCTGCTTGTAAACATGCGGATATAACTTTGCTTGCGAAAACAAAGTCAAAAGGCTTTTTAGATTCGTATACAGCCGCATTATCTATATGTCAGGCAATTGTAAATGAACTTTCCCATATTGGAGGGGAGCGTGTGAAAGAAAATATAAAGCAAATTGAAAAGAGTTATCCAGACTTTCTAGAAAAAAGCGAATCTTGATAGGAGTGGATGAAAATGAAATTACATACAGTCGGATATTGGGGCGCCTATCCAAACGTGAACGAAGCGACTTCATGTTATTACGTTGAGGATGAACAAACAAAAATTTTACTAGATTGTGGTAGTGGCGCTCTTTCTAAGTTGCAAAATGTAATGGAGTTACAGGATTTAGATGCCGTTTTTATAAGTCATACTCATACCGATCATATGGCGGATATTTACAGTTTGGAATATGCCATGCTTATTTTACAACAACTAGGAAAAAGAAAAGAGCCGTTAGATGTTTATGTATACGCAGAAAATAGGAGTGATCTATCGTTTGAATTTCCTCATGTATTACGTGTTCATCCAATTCACCTAACTGAATCGGTGGTTATAGGTTCACTACAGCTTACTTTTTCAGAAAATGTTCATGAGGTTCCGTGCTGTGCTATGAAGGTAATGAATCAGCAAGGACATGCCTTCATATATTCTGCAGACACAGGTTATACAGAAAAACTCATTCAGTTTGCTCAAAATGTGGATACATTATTGATTGAATGTAGTTTTTATGCTGAACAACAAGGATTAGTAAAAGGGCATTTAGCGAGCTATGAAGTAGCTGACATTGCTAAAAAAGCAAACGTAGCTACCATTATTCTTACGCATTTCCCGCACTATGGTAATATTCAACAACTAAAAGAGGAAGTGACGTCAAAAACAGATCAAGTTGTTCATCTTGCAAAGGAAGGTTTTACCATCACTATATAACGGAGGATTTGATATGAAAAAAAGTAATTTCAAAGCTTTTTTGTTATTATGTGCTGTTTTACTTGCTCTTATAGCTTGTTCCAATGCAAATTCTACTCCAACGAATGAGCAAGAAGTAAACGCCAAGGAAAATAAAGCAGGCGGTACGGTTCGTATAGCAATGAGTACGGAAGTGGATCATTTAGATCCGTATCAATCTGCTGCAACAGATACGATGTCGATGATGGACAATGTATATGATGGTTTATTAGACACAGATGAGTCTGGTGAACTGGTGCCTGCTATCGCAGAATCCTACGATATTTCCGAAAATGGGCGCGTATATACATTTAAATTAAAGGAAAATGTTATGTTTCACGATGGGTCTGAATTAACTGCAGAAGATGTGAAATATTCTTATGAAAAGTTAGCAGGGTTAAGCGGTGACGAGCCAATTTCATCCCAATTTGAAGTAATTGAAAAGGTGGAGACTCCCTCTGATTTTGAAGTCGTCATTACATTAAAAGAAACAAATTCGGCTTTTCTAGCAGCAAATATTCGACCGATTTTACCTGCTGATTATGATAATCATAGCGAAAAACCTATTGGAGCTGGTCCGTTTAAATTTGCAGAATATAAAGTAGGACAAGAGCTGCGCTTAGTGAAATACGAAGACTACTATGATGAAGAAAAAGTACCGAAACTGGATGAAGTGCAGTTTAAAATCATGCCTGATCCAGAATCAGCAATACTAGCGTTGCGATCTGGAGAAATTGATGTCATTCCAGGTATATCTGCTCAAGGCAAAGAGCAATTAGGCGATACCATTGAAACGATAGCTGCCCCACAAAACATGGTACAGTTAATGGCTTTAAACAACCAAGTAGAACCGTTAAATGATCTTCGTGTACGTAAAGCAATTAACTTAGTTATTGATAAAGATATGATTATCGATATGGTAGCTGAAGGAGATGGTGTTAAACTAGGATCAAATTTTAGTCCATCCATGGAATTATATTACCAGGAAGGATTAGAAGATACGTATCAACCTCATCTTGATGAAGCGAAAAAGCTATTGAAGGAAGCAGGATACAAAGATGGGTTTAATTTAGAATTGACGGTGCCATCTGATTATCAATTTCATGTAGATACAGCGCAAGTTATTACAGAACAATTAGGGCAAGTCGGTATTCAAGTAGATATCAAACGCATTGAATTTAGTACTTGGTTGGAAAAAGTCTATAATCAAGCGCAATATGAAAGTACTATTATCGGGTTTACTGGAAAACTAGATCCTTATGAAATTTTACGAAGGTATGTAAGTGACTACAATAATAACTTTGTTCAATTTGAAAATAAGGAATACGATGCACTTATCAAGGAGGCACTTGCGGCTACGGATGAAAAAGCGTTAGCTAATATATATAAACAAGCTCAAACACTCCTGACAGAAAAAGCAGCTTCCGTATTTATTATGGATCCTTATCGTACAGTTGCGATGAAGAAAGGGTTACAAGGATGGAAAATGTATCCGATTCAAAAATTTAATTTAGAAGATTTATATTATACGGAATAACTGTCACGTAAAGGGGATAACTGTTGTGAGGTTTTACTTATATAAATTGTCTATGTTCGGTTTAACATTATTTATCGTTTCCCTCATAATTTTCTTTGTTTTTCAGTTATTGCCAGGTAATCCAGCCCAAATTATCCTTGGGTTGGATGCTGATGAACAACAAATTCATTATTTAGAGCAGGAATTAGGACTGAATAAATCAGCAATCGAAAGATACATCGATTGGATGGCCGGTATATTTCAAGGGGACTTAGGGGAATCTTTGCGTTACCAAGTACCTGTCAGTGACGTGCTTGCCGAACGTATTCCCGTGACGACATCCATAGCGATATTTTCCATGGTGTTAACAGTTATTGTTGGAATACCCTTAGGAATTTTAATTGCTAGAATGAATGGGAAGAGAATTGCTGTTTTTTTATCGATGTTTACACAATTAGGCATTTCCATTCCTTCTTTCTGGTTTGGGTTTATGCTCATTTTATTGTTTTCCGTGACGTTAAATTGGGTAACCTCATTTGAGTACGTAGCGTGGTCAGAAGATTTCTTTGGAGCGCTTCAGGCGCATTTGTTGCCATCGCTAGCTATTGCTATTTCGAATATCGCTGTGGTCATTCGTTATTTAAGAAATACCATATTAGATCAAAGCAAAATGGATTATGTGCGAACTGCAACATGTAAAGGATTATCAGAGCGAGCTGTACTATATAGGCATGTATTAAGAAACGCATTTATTCCTATCATTACGATTATTGGTTTAATTACTGCAGATACATTAGGTGGCAGCATTATCATTGAAAATGTCTTTGCCCTTCCTGGACTAGGGAGTTTACTTATACAATCTATTACGTCAAGAGACTTTCCTTTGGTGCAATCCATGGTACTGTACATAGCTATTATTGTATTAGTCATTAATTTTGTCGTCGATCTTTTATATAAATTTATCGATCCAAGAATAAGGCAAAAGAGGTGATCTGTGATTGAGGAATCGACTCCCCTTTTATATTGGTTTAACTTTTGTAGGATTGCTATTTGTTATGATGTTGATTGGCGTGTTTTATACACCCTATGACCCTAACGCGATTGATGCAACAAATCGACTTGCCTCACCGTCAGCTACCCACTTATTTGGCACAGACAATTTTGGCAGAGATATTTTTAGTCGTGTCATGGAAGGAACCAAGACCGCCTTTTTCATCGGAACTACTGCTGTATCTATCGGTTTATTTTTTGGCTTTCTATTCGGTGCTTTTGCTGGATACTTTGGTGGCTGGATAGACGAGATAACGATGCGTTTTATTGATGCTATGCTAGCCTTTCCTGGGATATTATTAGCAATTATGCTAGTTGCTGTCTTTGAACCAGGCATGAAAAATACGGTAATTGCACTTGGTGTTATGAGTGTTCCTGCATTTGCACGAATTATTCGTAGTACCTTTATTCAGTACAAATCGTATGATTTTGTAAAGGCTAGTATAGCAAAAGGTGGAAGTGCATTGCATATTATGATGAAGCATATTCTTCCAAATGCGTTATCACCAATATTCGTAGCAGCAAGTTTAAGCTTTTCAGGTTCTGTATTAGCGGAATCTGGTTTAAGTTATTTAGGCTTAGGAGTGCAGCCTCCTGATCCAAGCTGGGGAAGAATGTTAAAAGAAGCACAGCCTTATATCGCTACTGCTCCGTGGTATGTCATCATTGTGGGAATAGTTATTACGGTGCTTGTTTTAGGCTTTAATTTATTAAGTGATGGGATGCGTGACATCCATGATAAAAGAGCATAGGAGGGGAAAAGTGAATCAAGCTACCTTAGCAGTTCATGAACTCGATATAACTTTCCACCTTCCTGAAGGTGAATTTTACGCTTTACATAATATTTCTTTTGAAATATTTCCAAATGAAGTAGTTGGCATTGTAGGGGAGTCTGGCTGTGGGAAAAGTCTAACTGCAAAAGCCATTATGGGAACATTACCACAAAATGCGAGCATTACACGTGGAAACATGATTTTTCAGGATCGTCTGCTTCATCAGTTGTTAGATAAGGATTGGCAACGTTTAAGAGGGAATGAAATAACGATGATTTTTCAAGAAGCCATGACTTCTCTAAATCCTGTGTTAACCATTGGAAAGCAAGTTTCTGAAGTATTAAAGAAGCACACAGCTCTTTCAAAAAAAGAAAGAAAGCAACAAGTAATGAAAACATGGGAGGAAGTGGGCTTACCTAGAGCAGAAGCATTATGGAAAGCGTATCCGCACCAGCTTTCAGGAGGGATGCGTCAGCGCGTTGTTATAGCTATGGCAGTTATTGGCCAGCCGCAATTAATTATTGCAGATGAACCGACAACGGCTTTAGATGTAACCACGCAAGCTCAAATATTAGATTTATTTCAATCCATTAAACAAAATTACAAAAATGCTTTGTTATTTATTTCCCATGATTGGGGTGTCATAAGTAGCCTTTGTGATCGGGTGATGGTGATGTACGCAGGAAGAATTGTAGAACAAGGCGATGTAGATAAGCTTATGAATGAACCGAAACATCCTTATACGAAAAGCCTCCTCCAAGCTATTCCTAATGCATCCAAGCGGGGACAACGATTATATACAATTCCAGGAAACGTACCAAGTTTACAAGAGAGAAAAACAGGTTGTCCATTTTATGAGCGCTGTCCGTTAAAAATGAAACAATGTGAAGCAGTTTTTCCAGATACATATACATTTGCACGGCAAACGGTCGCTTGTCATTTATTTGCTAAAGAAGGTGAGCACCATTGAAACAGCCGCTTATAGAAGTAGAAAACCTAAAAAAATTTTATGACCAAAAGCGGGGGAAGTTTTGGGAACAAGCTTTGTATATGAAAGCTGTTAATGGTATATCGTTTACTTTATATGAGGGTGAATCATTCGGATTAGTAGGTGAGAGTGGTAGTGGCAAGTCCACGACTGGTCAATTACTTGTGCAGTTAATACAGCAAACAGAAGGGAAGATTTATTTTAAAGGACAGGATGTATCATCATTCTCTGCTAGACAGTTAAAAGCTTGGAGAAAAGAAGTGCAAATTGTTTTTCAAGATCCATTTTCTTCATTGAATCCGAAGAAAACTGTCCAATGGACGTTAGATGAGCCGCTAGCACTTCATAAAATGGGAAATAAAGCGACCCGCTATAAAAAGATCGTTCAAACATTAGATGACGTCGGTTTAGACAAATCTTATTTATCACGCTATCCTCATGAGCTTAGTGGTGGACAAAGGCAAAGGGTAGCAATTGCGGCTGCCATTATTCTCGAACCTCAATTTATTGTCATTGATGAAGGTGTTTCTGCATTAGATGTTTCTGTGCAAGCACAAATTTTAAATCTACTGAAAGATTTACAACATCAATATCAACTAACCTATTTTTTTATTTCCCATGATTTACATGTTGTGCAATATTTTTGCGATCGCATTGCTGTGATGTATTCAGGAGAAATTGTCGAAATAGGAGAAACAGAAGCAATTATTCAATCGCAGCAGCATCCGTATTCTAAATCTTTATTCACGATAGTAGATCATCATGGCAGTGCATAACACTAGCCCCTATCATAAAAGTGTTTTCTAGCTTTTTGCGGATTTTTAAGTATAGAATTTCTGGGGTTATAATCAAAGTAAAAGAAGGTGTTCCATCGCCATAGACAAGTTTTCTAATACTATAGGAAAGTTATGAAAGTAAAAGTTTAAAGGTTTATAGTATCAGAAAAACGACAGTGTATTTTCGCCATAAGACTTGGCGAAAAGCCAATTTTTTCCCATGTATTTTAAAATTATGGCTGTACATCCAATTTTTTAAATCACGTTAGGGAACCAAACAGTGTGCACGGTTGGTTCCCTAAATCTTTACGAGCTAATTCTTTCACGTTTACGGTGTATAAATGGGGTTCTTTTACCTAAATAATAACGAAATAGCAATATGACTGCCAAAACGATTACCGCATTTAGTAAGTAAAGGTTAGAAAATCCGAAATAAGAAATAATGATGCCCCAAACAAATGATCCGAGAGCCATTCCACCATCGTATAAAATAAAAAATGTACTCGTTGCATGCGCACTTCTATGTTTAGGTGCTGCCTGAACAGCCATTGTTTGAAAGCTAGGTAATAATGTTCCGAATCCTAAGCCAATAAGCGCTGCGGATGTTAATAGCATCCAACTTGAATGCGTTATGCTTAGAGCGATAAGCCCAAGTGAAAAAATGAATAAACATGGTATGATCACATATTTAGGCCCTTTAACATCAAAGGTTCTTCCTAAATAAGGTCTAGAGGTGATCATGACAGCTGCAAAAACAACAAAGAAGTACCCGGCTGTAGATGTAAGTCCTAATACATTACTATAGACAGATATAAAGGACATAACACTAGAATAAGCTAAAGCTATTAGACTACAAATGAATGCTATAGGAAGCGCACGTGTTTCTATAAAATCATGTACCGTCCATTTCTGTTTTTCCTGAACATTCGATTTAACACCTGTTTCATCGATTTGTATCATGGTGGCATGAATGATTGTGACGAGCATGATAATGCCTAATAGGAGAAATAGCTGTTGAAAACTTGTATATTGTAGTACAGTTAAGCCAATAAAAGGCCCAACAACAACAGCCAAATTCATTGCCATAGCAAAATACCCTAATCCAGCCCCACGGCGTGAAGCAGGAATAATATCAGCAGCAATGGCACCTGTTGCTGTAGTGACAACCCCAAATGCTAGTCCATGTAAGAAACGAACGATTAATAGAGGAATAAAAGATTCAATAAACATGTAAAGAAAAGTAATAGCGACAAACATAACAACACTTAAAATAAGTCCTCGCTTTTTTCCTGTTTTTTGCAATAGTAATGCAGAAAAAGGTCTTATAATAATGGCGGCAATTAACATGGAAGTAACTACGAGACCAGCCTCAGCTTCATTTCCATGTAAATTTTGCACAACAAAAATAGGTAATGTAGTTAAAAGTGTATAAAAAGAAATGAAAATTAAGAATTGTGTTAATGAAATACTAATAAAATCTTTTGTCCAAATCTTTGGTTGATGACTCAATATCTATCTCTCCTTATCTTAATAAAAAACTAGGGGGAGTGAGCGTGAAATGAAAAGGGAAGAAAAGCTTGAACAGTGAGGTTAAACAACACCGCTAGCAGTAGAAGGTAATGTATGGAGAAAAACAAAAAGAAGCAACATTTGTTACTTCTATCCATTTAGAATAAAGACACACTTGATCTATTCTATCGTTTCACAACTGTTTTGTAAACAGGATGGTCAATTCGGTGTACAATAAATCAACTTTACTAATGCTATGATTATGGAAAAAGTTAATCAAGCATACGAAGTGGAAATTTATTCAGTGAGGAGTGATTAAACTCCCCACTGATTGGAGATTCCATTTACGTCTTATTCATTTAGTGCCTGCCCTTTTTTTCGATAAAGAAGAATGAGCCATATGCTTGAACCTAATAGTAATAGCGTTATTCCAATAAATAGAGCGTTAAACATATTTGTTGCTGTGTTTGGTAAGGAGGATCCTGCTTGATGAGGCTTTGACGTATTTTCAATCGATGGCATTCTATCGTCAAACTGATGTTTATTTCTTCCCTCTTGATTATCCTCCGAGCTTGGTTGTTGAATGGATGGTTTTCCGTTGCCTTTTTCTCCTGTATTGAAAGCATTCTCATCGGCGTTTTGATCGTTTTGGTCCATGTATCCACCATTGGTTTTATCTTCTCCAGAGGGCTGTTCCGGATCTGTTGGGGAAGTAGGATTATCCGGTTCTTCAGGTACTATAATTTCCCCATCGATGGTTAAAAACCTCCAAATATCGGATCGTGTTTTACCGCCGTATTGGTCGGAAGCTACGGTATGCCAGAAGTATTCGCTATTTGGATCTAATCCTTCCCAAACGATCGCTGCTTTTTCACCACTAGGGACATCTTTTACAGAACCAATTTTTTCATCTGTATACACATTTACTTCTACATAATCTGTAGCCACTCGCTTCGTTTGTGCCGACATATCAAAATCAAACGAAAATGTATCTTTTCCAGGGTATTCCTCTGGGTCATAGTAGTTGTAATCATCTAGATATGGTGAATAAGTCTCTACATCAATTTGATTTGTATCCATATTAAAGTTCAATATCCGTAAATATCCTTGTCCGCCTTCTGGCCCACCTTGGTAGTCTGCTAACATTTGATAAACGGTCCGATCCGTAATCCCATCTCCATTATCATCAATGTCATCTATTAATGTTTGAGCATTATGGTAATGACCGGATAATACAGCGAATACATTCTCATTTGGAATAACAACTTCTTCAAACAATTGATCGCCAGTAGGGCTTCTGCTTCCAGTAGCTAATAAATATTCATGCACATTAAGGATAGCTTTGCGATTTGGATGTGCTTGTAACACTTTATTTAACCATTCAATTCCATCCTCTTCAATCCCCCAGCCAAGATGAACCATAATAAAATCAATTCCATTCACAGACATCAGATCATAGTGGCCGCGGTTGTCTTTAAATGAACCACCATAAAATTGTTTGTCTTTAAAACGGTCTTCACCAAAGAAACGTCCATAATAACTGTAATCACGACTTTTGTTGTTTACATCATGGTTGCCAGCAACAACGCCGTAAGGGATATTAGCCTTATCTAGTATATTCATTGACCGGTTAGCTACATCCCATTGTTCTAGATCGTCGTAAACATCTACTAGATCACCTGAATGAAAGACATACTCTATATTTAAAGCTTCTTTATTCTCTGCAATCCATTCTGTTTGTCTTTCATAAATATGTGGATAACTTTCTGAATAGTATTGGGTGTCCGCCATCCAAACAAAGCTGAAGTTTTCTCCAAGGTCAGCAATTTGATCTTGAACAATAACACTAACTTTTTGGTCTTGCATATACTCTGTTCCTTTTACAGAGCCGATGAGTTCAAACGGATCTGTGCCAGCAATGGTGGATACAAGCGCATCCCACTTGCTTGTCGCATAGTTCCAAGCATACATCGTTACTTTTCGCCCTTCTAAGGAAGAACCATCCCAAACAATTTCTATTTCGTCGTTTGCATCTACTTGTTCATCAACCGTAACGTCAAAACGATGATATGGAAATTGGTAATCAGAGGTCGTATCTATTTGATTGCCATCGATTGTCTGTAAATGCTTCAGCTGTTTTTTTGTTAATCTTTCTTCGCCCTCTGGTAAATAACTTTGCGGCGGTTCTGTTTCTACAGCATTTTGTGAAATGGTGATATTTGGATCATCTGCTGTATACTGGTAGGATTGATAAAAATCAACATCCATGGCATCGTTGGTTGGGTCATGTACGGTAACAGATAAGTTGGCACTTGTGCTATCAGAATTATTCCCTAACCAATTAGGTAGCAGCGGGTGTTCTTCGTCTACGTAAAATGTTACTTTCTTTTCTGTTTGGTTATTTGCTGTATCCGTAGCTTGAAAACTGAGCTCATGTTTCCCAGGCTCTAACAGGGAAGAAGAGGTATTATACGGTAAGGATATATGATCTCCATCTAACTGAGCAGTTATAGATTCAACGTTGCTTGTTGCATCTTTGGCATCAGCGTCAATGGTAAAAGCTCCTTTATATGTTTCACCATTTTTTATAGAAGGCGTGATCGTTGGAGCAGTATTATCTGTAATCACCTGTTTGGTTACTTTTTCATTCTTTAAAACCGTTTTTATTTCATGCTTTCCATCGTCCACTTTGGTTGTATCGAAAACATAAGCTGTCGATGCAAATGCCCTTTCATCCAATGTGAAAGTGAAATCATAGACAGGCTTTTTGCCTGAGCTATCGCCAATGGAGTAATCTTGATTCGGTTTACTGTACGCTGGGTCGTAAATCGTCGTCCCATCGGAAAGCACGAGGCGAATATTTTTAATTGTGAAATCATCTCGGTTCTCTTGAGATGTTGCATCAAAAGGGCTGACTTTATTACCTGCTCGAATGGAGATCGTGTTTTCTCCTTGTTTTAATTTATCAGCAGAAACTGGGACGGTAATCGTAGTAAATTTTGTATGTGTATCATCAAATATGTGGAGTATTTCATCTCTCATAGTCACCCCATTTTTAAAGTGAATATTTGTCTCACGTACATCAAACGCGAAATAAGCGTCCGCTTCCATCGCTTTAAATGTATCTGTTACTTGCTTTTGATCAACAAATAAGCTCGGTTCTACTTCTGTATTGTCAGCGGTAGCTTTTATGACTTTTTTCCCAGAAATAAATTCATTATCTTGTATATTAAGTCTTAGCCCTTCTTGCAGTGTTGGGTTATCAATGGAAACAGTGCTTATAGGAGAAGTAGTTTTGTTTACTCCATCACTCGCTGTAAAGTAATATTCTAATGTATCTTTTCCGATTAACTCTGGCTCATAAATGATATGCTCATAACGGTTAGTTGCTTGTGTCTCCAAATTCGCCTTTCTAAACTCTCCCCCATCTGTACGATAATGAACAGATACGCTTTTGACGTCTGCATTATCGGTAATGGTGGCAGATAATGTAAAAGGCTGTTCCGATGTAATTTCTTTTTTCTTGGTTGTATTTTTAATGACAGGTTTTTCCGTATCTTTAGGAAAGACAACTTTCTTTCTAGGAACTTGTTCTGTTAATACTTCACCTGGTGTAGCATCCCATTCGCCTGCACTTATTTTAGCAGTATGCAAGCCGCCATCTGTCGGGAAACGGTAGAAAATACCTTTATCCGCTGTTGTATCATCAACATCAACTACATCGTTATACGTGGAGTAAGAAAGTTCTTTTCCAGTTTTCGTAGCAACGATGAGTGACCGTTTACTCCCGTTGGCCATTCCATTGTTATACATTTTAAACAAATTTTTACCTTCTGTTAAATGGGACCCATAGTTTGCATTGAAATCGGCTGCAGTTTTTTCTTTATTGCCGTGGTTGATGATCCAAAAAACAACTGTTTCGCCCGGTGGAATGATCACTGTGTCCTTCTCGTTTGGATTCCAAAGTAAATCGTTACCTGCGTCTGTGTTCGGATAGCGATAACGGATCGTATAGTCTTTAAAGTCAATTGCTTCTGTTGTATTGTTATAAACTTCGATAAATTCATAGGCATCAGCACTATTGCTATTCGTCGTATCAGGAGTTATTTCTGTAATGAACAGAGGTGGAACTTGTTGATAGTCTATCTCCTTCGTTGGTAGCTGATAAGAATGAACATCTGTTTTTGTCTCGCCGGCCTCATTGGATGCAGTGAAGTAGTACTTGATGCTGTCACTCCAAATCTCCTCAAGTGGGATAGTTATTGAATAGGTATTTGAACCGTCCTCAGAAGCTTGCGCTTGCCATGTTTGATATGTCGCTTCAGCACTTTGCAAGATAGAAAGACTAGCTCCTAATATTGGTTTGTCTGATTTAATCTCTATTTGAGCGGTTATTCTTTCCTCATCCATGGAAAGTTCTGGCTTGCCAAAAATAGGCTTTTTCGCAGTGTCAGCCACTATGACAGGTTTTTTTGGAACTTGTCCAGGCAGGATAGACAATGGCGTCATCGCTTGTCCTAAACCAGTTTTTATCATGCTTGTCCCTTGATTCGGATAACGGTAAACAATTCCTTGGTTTGGAGATGTATCATCCTTTTCCGTATCATTATACGTAGCGGATACGATTTCGTTGTTAAATTTATCAGCAACGACTAAAGTGCGTTCTCCGCTATTAGCCATGCCAGCATTGTGAATTTCGGTTACATGACTTTCTGGCATATGTAAGCCATACTGTTCATTAAAGTCAGCTAAAGTTAAACGTTGGTTACCTTCATTTTTAATCCATACAACAAAGCTTTCCTGGGGTTTGATTTCTTTATTATCACTTATACCCCATATTTGATCAGGCATATCATCTGGATATTGATAGAATAATTGGTAATCATTCATGTTAATCGTTTGATTTGTATTGTTATAGATTTCAATGAATTCATAGGCATCTTTTTGATTTACGTTTGTCGTGTCGGGAGTAATTTCTGTAATTAACAATGGGGGTATTGTTTGTGTATCATCCGTATCAGTTTGTTTGATCGTAACATGTATAGGCTCCTGTTCAGGATAGGGTATGCTTGTACCATCTTTCGTTTGAGCAACAATTTGATAGTAAAAGTTTGGTGACCACAGTTTTTCTTTAGGAACTGTAACGGAATAGGTAGTGGCATCTTTATCTTTCGTGAATGGCAATTCCTCCATTTCCATTTTATTTGCAGTCTGGAACTGAAGGTTAAGCTCGGTTACTTCATCGGTTAAAGTTGCTGTAATTGTAAGGTCATCTGTAGCTGTCGCATCATAAATGGCTTCATGTTGGATGAACGAATCTGTTGTAACGTTCTTTTCATTTTTCTTGTTATCTAATTCTGTATCTTTTGATTGCTTTTTCTTTTCTTTCGTCACCACGTCTTCATTGGTATTTTTTTCTTTAGAGCTTTCGGGTTGTTCTGCTTTTACTTCCATTCTTTCAGCTGGAACTTGTCCAGGGAAAATCTCACCTGGGTTCGCTTCTGTTGTAAGTCCGCCACCCCGCCCTGTTTTTTGGTCTGTGTAATAGAAAAGCTGCCCTGCCATATTCTCTGTGAAGTGAACATTTCCTTCTGTTACAACTTCATTGGTGCTGTTTTCTATGAATGATAGTTTATTGATAGTGGAAGGAAGTAAAGTTTTATTTACAGCGGTTACTTGTTGTTTATTTGGTTGCATTTCATAGAAGCTATGAAACGTATTCATATCTGCTTCTTCGTTAGCAAACCAAATAATATGACTTTTTCCTGATGCGATCAATAAAGATTGTTCAAAAGAAATTTTTTGGTTCTCTACTTGTAATGAATAATCTTTTACATCAATGGGGTGTGATGAATGGTTGAAAATTTCGATAAAGGGTTGTTCACCAAACCCTACTTCTGTAATCATTATTTTAGGCAGTGCTTGTACATTCGTACTAGTTTGCGATTGTATTGGAACAGTATATGGATCTGTTTTTCCTTGGTCTGTTGCTGACTTTCCCTCAAACCAATACGTTATATGGTCAGACCAAGTTGCTGATTTGGGAATAGCACCAGTGTATTCACCATTGTCTTCTTTTTTCATGTCAATTTCAATCGGTTTAGAAACCTTTGTAGATTGATAAAACAAGCTTACTTTCTCTGCGTGAGGTGCAGTTACTAATAATGAATGCTGTTGCAGACGTTGCATCACTTTAGGTGCAACATGCTGCATAATCAATGTATCATTATTCATAGTTTCAATATCTTGATTTGGTAATTCTTGCTGTTTTTCCTCTTTAGTTTTTGTTGCTTGTTTAGGGGTGGAAACAGTGGCATAAGCAACCGATGTTGGTTGTAAGAAATTGGCGATTATTATTACGATCGCCGTCAATGCTGCTAAAAGCGTGCGAAACTTCTTGTTTTGCATTTTTTATCCTCCCTTTGCATGTATATGTCTAAGTATACGGGAGCAGTTGTTAATAATTGGTTAAAGTAGTGTAAAGATTTACTATAAATATGTGATTTATCACCAATCTCTATGGCTATTGCTTTAGTTATAACTTAGAATTCTATCCTACTCTATAATTTAAACAAAACAAACATAAATACGACTATCGTTTTTACTAGTACTATAGGAAAGCATAAAAGTATAAAGGTGTATAGTATAAGAAAAACTACGCCTTTCGCCAAGTCCTATGGCGAAAGGCGTAAATGCAAGCTAACATATAAGTGCTACGTTCTTTATTAAAATGGCAGAAGATCAAGTTCATTGATGAGCATGAATTACAGAAAAAACATCATTAATTGTGTTGAAATAGCAACAAAAATCAGTGAAAATGGGTAAGCAGCAGCGTAGGCAATAACGGCATCATCGGAATCTATCACTTGATTTAATGCACCTAAAGCAGGAGTGCTCGTCCTACCGCCGCACAGTGAACCAAGTGAGTGCACAATGCTAAGCTTAAATAGTTTTTTTGCTACTAAATAACCGATAAAGAGTGGCACAAGCGTGATGATCGTTCCTCCAACCGCAAGCTTCACTCCTTCTGTTTGTATCACATTTACAAGTCCCTGTCCCGCTGTTGTTCCAGCACCTGCTAGAAATAATACAAGACCTAATTCTCGAATGACATGGTTTGCTGGGGCATAATAACGTACATGTATGGGTCCAATGTTACCGAAATGCCCAACAATCAAAGCAACAAAAAGTGGCCCGCCAGCTATTCCTAGTTTAATTGTTCCTAACCCTGGAATGAAAATGGGGAGCATACCAACAATGATTCCTAATAATAGTGTTATACTGATCGAGAAAATGTGTACATTGGTGACGGCTGGGTTTTTTCGCGAAAATAGTTTTTCAACTTGGTTCAAACGATTTTCCGTGCTTACAATGGTTAAAACATCACCTCGGAGCAAGCGCATCGTAGGATGTTGCTTTAATTCTAGTCCTTCACGTTCAATTCTAGTTACGGTGGCACCATATTTTTTTCTCAATTTTAATTCCTTCATGCTTTTTCCAATAACGGACTCGTCTTCTACAGTGATTTTTTTAAACCGTATATTATCTGGGTTTTCTAGTTGCGTGGTTACTTTTTGTCCGACATAAGTACCAAAAGATTTCAGTTCATCTTCTTCTCCAACAGTAACAAGGTTGTCCCCCATAAGTACAGGAGTATCGCTGAGAGCAATCATCGTATGTCCGTTGCGAATAATTCTGCTAATTACGACATCCTTTTTACTAATCGCAAGCTCTTTTAAGGTTCTTCTATGAAGTTTTGGATTGGTTACTTTAAATGACATCACTTCAGGTGAATGTTCATCTTTAATTGGATTTTTTGATGCCTCTAAATCTTTCATTAAGTCGACTTTACTAAAACGAGGCAAAAGCTGAACAAATAAAATGATTGCTAGCACACCGAAAGGGTACCCAATTCCATAACCGACAGAAGCGATGGAATCATTTGTTGCTTGTAATGCTGCAGCTAAACCAGGAGTACTTGTTAATGCTCCGGTCATTAATCCAATGCTTAGCGCTGCTTCAAGATCAAATGTTTTTGCAACTATAATGGTAGTGATGACTGCACTGGTAACAATACATAAAGAGATACTACAAAATATAATTCCATTAGAACGGATCATTCTGAAAAATCGTGGGCCAGCCTGTAAACCGATAGCTACTATAAATAAGCTCAAACCTAGGTTTTGTACAATTGGCGATACGTTATATCCAAAATGTCCAAAAATCATAGCAACAAGTAAAACTCCGGCAGAACCGAAGCTTAGTCCTTTTAATTTAAGTTGGCCAAGAAAAGAGCCAATTAGTAAAATGGCAAAAACTAAAATAAGTTGTTCGTCTAGTAAATCGTGAAGTAATGTTTCCATTTTCCTCTCCTCTTTCTTTCATAGTATCTATTTTACTACAACGAAAGAAAAAATCTTGTTCTTGGGAAGATTGTTCAAAAATTTTTCAAGCTTTGAATGATTGAAAAACATTGTAATCGCTTTAATATCCTGTTCCAACCATTTTTAAAATATATTACTGAAAGGTGGGTGAGAATCTATGAAATTTATCAGTTGTTGAATGAAGGGGAAAGAGGTAAAAATGTATAGTAAAAGGAATTTTTCAACTTTTAAATGCATTGTGTAACCTCGAAGTTGTAACAAAAGTATTCAGAACAAAGAAAAACATGAACGAGTAGAAGTAGTTCATGCCTCTAAAATGCTCTGCAAAACATGTTGCTTTTCGTAAGTGGTTGGATAGCCCCTCGTGCAGGCACAATGTAGGGGCTCACCAATGCCTTCTTATTACAGTGTCTACGTCTATTTCCTCTGCACACCTTTAGAACGTACAACTTGAGATATAATGAAAATGGAAACCAAACTTTTAATAGAAAATGCTCTAGAATTCATAAACTTGTCGAACTGCTTCCGTTAGAATTTCAACACCGTTGATGAGTGCATCAGAATTAAATGTCATTTGTGGGTGATGTAATCCTGGCGTTAAATCACAACCGAGACCTAGCATAGTCGCTTTTAATTCTGGCTTCTTCATCGTATAGAAGTGAAAATCATCTCCTCCAGGAGTAATTAAAGGGGGCTGAACGGCTTCTTGCCCTAACACATTGGTAATTGCAGTTGTCATTATAGATGTTGCTTCCTTATTTGTTTTGGCTGCAGCAATGCCATGGTTCTCCATAATGTCTATCTTAATTGGGTAAAGATGTTGTATTGAATCAAAAATGGCTCCTACTTGCTTATCTAGCTCATCCATCGCTTCGTTCGTTTGTGCCCGCATGTCGATTGCAAAGGTAGCACTTCCAGGTATAATGTTGGTGCTCTTACTACCAGCTTGGAAGTTCGTCATTTTTACAGAATGGGGGACGGTTGGATCTAAATGAATCTTACTCAGTAATTGTACAATTTGTGCACCAACTTCAATCGCATTCGTATTTAAGTGCGGTCTTGCCCCATGTGCGTCTACACCAATAATCTTCGCTTTGTATGTTTTACATGCTCCATGCACAATAACTGGAGCTGCATCGTGCATCGGTGTCTCTTGTTTTGGTCGTAAATGGACGCCAAATAAATAATCGACATCTTCTACAACACCTTTTTCTACTAATTTTAATGCGCCAGTTCCTGTTTCTTCTGCAGGTTGAAAAATAAACTTTATCGCTACCTTGTCTTGAAGACTGGGGCTTTGTTTTATTTTCCATAACACCCCTAATACCATAGCCATATGTGCGTCATGTCCACAAGAATGATTGGCTTGAAATGTGCCATCTACCTCTTGCCAAAGTGCGTCGATATCAGCTCGAATGGCTACCACTGGTAAATCTTTTTCAAAGTTTCCAAATCGCCCAATAACCCCTGTGTGATCTGTGAATGTATGCACATCACACCCTGCTTTTTGAAGAATGTACTTGATATAGTTGGTCGTTTCTTTCTCTTCCCAACTAATTTCTGCATGGTTATGTAAATGATGGAACGTGCCTTTTATCTTTTGTTCTAAGCTAGTCATGAGAGGTAATCTCCTTTCCTGTTTATAAAGTGTTGTAAGTCTTCCACTTTAAGAATTGAAAGAGATGGGTTGAAAAATCAAAGTCAGCTAACAGCATCTCCATTCCTTTTTTGTAAGAGGGGTGTAGGTCATACCCATAAAATACGAAACAATTAGGGGAGAATGAAAGACTGCCCTAATTGATATTCACTTTACAAGAGTGGAAGTTTAAAAAGTTTTTAAACTATTATTTTAATTTAGTATTGAAATAAATTATATGCTTTATTATAATATCATGCAAGTTAATAAAATTTAGAAAGATCGGAGGAGATTATGAAAAATTCATCAGGATTCACACAAAAAGACAAGAAGAAGCTAGGCTTGCCAGATGCTTATGTTATTTTATTTATGATTTTAGTGCTAGCTGCTATTGCCACGTATATTATCCCAGCGGGGAGTTTTGAGCGGGAAACAGTGGATGACAAAACGATAGTAGTGCCTGATAGTTATCAACAAGCCGAGCAAGAGCCAGCTTCATTTATGGATTTATTTGTATCTATTCAACAGGGAATGATTGATTCAGCAGGACTTATCTTCTTAGTACTTATCATTGGTGGTGCTTTTGGAGTTATTGAGTATACAGGAGCTATCGATGCACTTATTATGAAGACAATTAATAAAACGAAGAATAAGGAATATTTACTGATTATTCTCGTTAGTACGTTATTTTCGATATTTGGAGCATTAGGAATTATAGTAAATGCTGTCATTGCATTTATACCAATTGGGATTATCCTAGCGCGTTCTATGAAATTAGACGCTATTGTTGGCGTGTCCATTATATATTTGGGAGCTTATGCAGGGTTTAACACAGCATTTCTTGATCCGTTAACAACAGGGATGGCTCAGGAAATTGCTCAAGTTCCTCTTTTCTCAGGTATTAGCTATCGAATCCTCATTTATGTAACTGTACTTGGATCTACGATTGGCTATATTTGGTGGTATGCGAATCGAATTAAAAAAGATCCAACCAAAAGTGTATTAGGAGACAACCCATTTCCAAAATCAGAAGAAAAAGCTTTCGAAAGTATTCCTGCACAACTTACCACTGTTCATAAGTTAGTATTAACATGGCTAGCGGTTGGCATAGCTATTTATGTGTTTGGTGTCTTTCAGTATGATTGGTCGCTAAACCAAATGGCCGCTATGTTTATCGTTATTGCAATAGGAACAGCTTTTCTTGCTAGAATGCATCCTAATGAACTCGTTACACAATTTTTTAATGGTTGCCGTGGTTTAGTATATGGAGCATTAATTATTGGAATGGCTCGTTCTATCGTTGTTGTTTTAGAAAACGGTCAAATTTTGGATACGATTGTCCAAGGGATGGCTACAATCATGGACCCATTCTCCAGTGCATTAGGCGCAAATATGATGTTTTTAGCTAATTTTTTGTTTAACATCATCGTTTCCTCTGGAAGTGGACAAGCAGTAATTGTCATGCCTATTATGACCCCTTTAGCAGATATGATGGAAATTCCAAGACAAGTAGCCGTTCAAGCATATAAAATGGGGGATGGATTTTCAAACGTCCTTACACCTATATCAGGAATTTTAATGGCTACCTTAGCAATAGCGGGTGTTTCCTGGGTGAAGTGGGTTAAATTTATTATACCTTTAGTAATTATTTGGTTCATTATCGGTATTGTCTACTTAACTGTTGCAGTATTTATTGGTTGGGGGCCTGTATAGGCTTTACGTGTACCAATATTGCCAAAATCATGAATGAATGGAAGAGAAAGAATATATGTGTAAAATATTTCTTGGTGAGGAAAGCCACGGAGATGAAAATGATTTCGATGTTTCGCTGTTGTGGATTTCCTTGCCCTATGGGAAAGCGTAGTGTTTTTCCGCAGCGGTCATTAGCTACATTTCGCTTAGCTGGAAATATTGAGGTTGCAAAAATGTCGAGAAAAACTTGACATATATGAAAGGATTTGCTGAAAGCATCCTGTAATTATACATGATACTATGTAAACAGGAACCTAAATTTTTCCGAAAGGCTAATAAAGTCCCAATGGTAATTTGTTTTAATAAAGATAAAAGGAGTAGATGACTAGTGGATATTTCAGAAATTATTTTATATCAATTGAAAATGAAAATGAAACACCCATTTACAACAAGCTTTGGTACTGAGCAAGATCGTGATTTTTTATTAGTAGAGGTGAAAGATGCTAGTGGTCGATCTGGCTGGGGCGAAGGTGTAGCTTCCGAACGTCCGTTGTATAGTGAAGAATTTACGCAACAAAGCTGGATGATGCTTGAACAGTTTCTCATTCCAGAGGCAATGAAACAAGAGATAAGCCACCCAAACGATTTACAACATACGTTTAAACCGTATAAAGGCAATTATATGGCTAAATCAGCTTTGGAAGGTGCTATGTGGGATTTGTATGCAAAACAGCAAGAAAAGTCTTTATCTTCCATGCTAGGTGGAATCAAAAAGCAAATCGAAGTGGGGATTAGTTTAGGAATCGAGGAAAATATTGAAGAATTATTAGCGAATATTCAGGAAAAAGTGGCTGAAGGTTATAAACGAATTAAAATAAAAATTAAGCCTGGTAAAGATGTGGATGTAGTACGAGAAGTACGTAAGCATTTTCCAGATATTCCTTTAATGGTAGATGCAAACTCTGCTTATACACTGGATGATATTGACACGTTGAAAGCTTTGGATACGTTCCATTTAATGATGATCGAGCAGCCGCTTGCAGCAGATGATATCCTTGACCATGCTACGTTACAAAAAGAAATTGAAACACCAGTGTGTCTAGATGAAAGCATCCATTCTTATGAAGATGCTCGGAAAGCAATTGCTTTAGGAAGTTGCAAAATAATTAATTTAAAAATCGGTCGTGTAGGCGGATTGACCGAATCAAAACGAATTCATGACCTATGTGAACAAGCAGGGATACCCTTATGGTGTGGGGGGATGTTAGAGTCTGGTGTTGGACGCGCACACAATATTGCTATTGCTTCGCTAGCCAACTTTACACTTCCGGGAGACACAGCGTCTTCTTCTAGATATTGGGAAAAAGATATTATTAATCCGGATGTAGTGGCAGAAGACGGTGTCTTAACAGTAAATGATGCGCCAGGAATTGGTTATAAAGTTTTAAAAGATGAGGTTGAAAAGCATACGATAAGAAAGAAACAGTTTAAAAAGTAATAGAAAAAATCAGTGGAGGTTGCTTTTGTCTCCACTGATTTTTAGGTGCGCCCTGCATGGGCGAAAACTTGGTGGTGAAAGTCCACTACAGGCATGGCAGTAGGAACTGTTAGCGAAAGACAAGGTGGCTATCGCGAGGTAGTGGCTGAAGGAAGTCGGACGCAAACTCCTGAACTGACGAACAGAAACTAGATAGAAGGCTGAATTAGGTCGGATAAGGTTGCCTAACAAACTGAAGTCCAATACTGCCCGAAACCTATACAGTAAATCTAGCAGTTACATGGGAGGAAAGTTTTCGCTCTTACCGGGGGAGGTCTTGTGAGGGTGCAGTGGGAGTTGAATGATAACAAACCAGCACAACCAAGACGATGACGTCTTGGTGAATCACAAGAAGTCAGCAGAGGTCATAGTAATGTTACTTGACGAAACATGAAGGACCGAACAATAGTCGTTTTGAAAGCTCTAGGAGGTGTGTAAGGTGCGACAACTGCAGAAAACAGGAGAATCTGGCTATCGGCAGAGAGATAGTGTGGAACATGAAGGGTATGTCGAAGCGCATAGTGGCTTACATGGTGAAAAGAACAATCAAAATGGTGTATCCAATCTGTTTGAAAGAATCCTGTCAAGGAACAATCTCAATCAAGCTTACCTTCAAGTCGTCAGAAATAAGGGGGCAGCCGGTGTAGACGGTATGACGTGCGACCAACTACTTCCATACTTGAAGGAACATAAAGAGGAACTATTACTCCAGTTATATCAAGAAAAATACAAACCGCAACCCGTCCTGCGGGTTGAAATCCCGAAACCAGACGGTGGAAAGAGAAAACTGGGGATTCCGACAGTCATCGACCGGATGCTTCAACAAGCGATTAACCAAGTGCTCCAACCAATATTTGAACCAAAGTTCTCCGATAATAGTTTTGGGTTTCGTCCAAAACGTAGTGCACATCAAGCCATCATACGGGCAAAGTCATACTACGAACAAGGGTACAAATATGTGGTGGATTTGGATATGAAATCCTACTTCGATACGGTAAATCATGACAAACTGATGTATTTCGTGGAAAAACAGATAGATGATAAGCGCGTGCTTCGCTTGGTAAGACAGTATTTATTGAGTGGAATTATGATAAACGGTATCTTTGAGAAATCGGAAGAAGGAACGCCGCAAGGTGGAAACTTATCGCCGTTACTCAGTAATATTTATCTGAATGAATTAGACCAACGATTAGAAAAGCGTGGTCACAGATTCGTCCGCTATGCGGACGACTGTAATATCTATGTGAAAAGCAGGAGAGCAGGATATCGGGTAATGGATAATATAACGAACTTTCTTGAGAAGGATCTGAGTTTAACTGTTAACCGAGAAAAGAGTGCGGTTGGAAGTCCTTTGAAACGTAAGTTTCTTGGCTTCTGCTTATTAGCTACGAAGAAGGGTGTCAAAATTCGTCCGCATAATAAAGCGAAAGTGACCGTCAAAAGGAAACTCAAGCGGATCACCAAACGCAATCGTGGACGACATCTCGAAGTGATTCTTAAAGAAATCCAACAACTTATGACAGGTTGGATAAACTACTATGGCATAGGGGAAATGAAAGGATTTATAAAGAATCTCAATGGATGGTTGAAGCGAAGAATTAGACAATATCTCTGGAAGCAGTGGAAAAACCCACGCACAAAAAGGAAAAATCTAATTCGCTTAGGTATCGATAAACATAAAGCTTATGAATGGTCGAATACAAGAAAGGGCTACTGGGTTATATCCAGTAGTTATGTACTCCATCGTTCATTAACAGATAAAGAACTGGCATCGAGAGGATATAAAGACATCGCTCTACAATACCAGTTCGTACACTCAAACTATTGAACCGCCGTATACCGAACGGTACGTACGGTGGTGTGAGAGGGGCGTAAAGTTACTTAACTTTTCCCTCTACTCGATTAGCTCAAGCGTATTACTTTAATACTTCTTACGAAAAAAGACATAGGTAATGTTATCACCCATGTAGACTTTTTACATCTTCTAATTAGTAAAGTAGGAGTCTTATAAAAGTGCTTGGTTGCATTTAAATAAACTACATTAAGCTTTTCGTCATTAAGAATGGAAGATAAGCCAAGTATGATCATCATCACTTTTCTCATGGGAATTTGCGGTCATTCAAGTTTTCTATAAACGTGAACTTTGTTTTAACATGTTAACAGATGATGATCATTTGTGAAAAAATGTACAAATAGAGGTTGCAATATCTTGGTCCCTATTTTTTTAGAAGAAAACTAACACAAATTGAGCGGCAACCGTACCAAAAATAAGTGAAAAAGGATAAGCCGCAGCATAAGCAATGGCTGGTTCTTCAGAATCTATTTGTAAATTTAAAGCACCGAGTCCAGGCGTACATGTTCTACCACCACATAAAGTACCTAGAGAGTAGACAACGCCGAACTTGAACAGTTTTCTTGCTGCAAAATATCCGCATAAGATGGACACAGTCGTTATAATAGTTCCACTAACAACTAATACGACACCTTGCTTTTGGATCACATCAATTAAACCTTGGCCTGCTGTTGTTCCAGCGCCTGCCAAAAATAAGACAAGACCTAATTCGCTTATAACGTGAATAGCTGGACCGTAATATCGTACATGGATGGGACCGAGTTTTCCAAAGTGCCCAATGATTAAAGCAACAATTAAAGGGCCTCCTGCTAGCCCAAGTTGCATCGTTCCTAATCCTGGTATAGGAATTGGAAGCATTCCAACTAAAATACCGACTAAAAGCGTGACACTGATGGATAGGATGTGAATATTTGTTACAGATAGTTTTTTACGAGAAAAGAATTTTTCTATTTCTTCTAATCGATTTTCACTACTTACCATCGTTAAAACGTCTCCACGAAGTAAAGGAGTATTTGGATTTTGATTTAGCTCGATTCCATCTCGTTCAATTCTGGTTACGGTTGCCCCATAATCTCTCCTCAGTCTAAGTTCTTTCATATTCTTACCAACTAAATCTTCATCCTCAACCGTAATCTTCCGTAATTGTATATTATCAGGGTTATCCATCGTTGCATTGACTGGTTCACCAACATGTTCTCCAAAAGCTTTCAGTTCATCAGCTTCACCAACGGAAACGAGGTAATCTCCTAATAAAATAGTAGTGTCGTGAAGTGCAATCATGGTATGAACTCCTCGGATAATCCGGCTGATTACGACCGAATTACGACTAAAACCGAGCTCGCGTAATGTTTTTTTATGCAATTTTGGGTTCGTTACTTTAAATGTCATTACTTCTGGCGAGTGTTCTGTTTTTATCGGGCTGTTTGTTTTTTCTAAATCTTTGGCAAGATTTATCTTCCCAATACGCGGTAAAAGCTGAACGAATAGTATAATAGCAAGCACGCCGAATGGATAGGCAATCCCATAACCAACAGATGCCATCGGGTCATTGGTTGCTTGCAGGGCTGCTGCTAAGCCTGAGGTATTTGTTAATGCTCCTGTTAATAACCCAATAGCTAGTGCTGTTGGCAGGTCGAAAATTTTAGCAACAACAACAGAAGTTACAGCTGCACTAATGACGATAAATAGAGAAATGAGACAAAAAACGATACCATTAGAACGCATCATACGGAAAAAACGCGGCCCCGCCTGTAGACCGACAGCAACTATGAATAAGCTAAGTCCCAAATTTTGTACTGCTGTTGATACTTGATAGCCAAAATGTCCAAAAAGCATCGCAATTACTAAAACGCCAGCTGATCCTAGACAGATGCCTTTCATTTTTATTTGTCCTAATAATGATCCTAAAAACAAAATAACAAAGACTAAAATAAGCTGTTCATTAAGTAAATCGTGTAGTAAATCTTCCATTTTAATCTCCCTCTTTTATTCTACCCAATCTATCTTACTACATCTAGATTGAAAAAACGAAAGAACTGATAAACGTTATTAATTTTTTACAATACAGTAGAAATCATTCTCGTTCACATAGAGCGAGTGACTATTTATCTTATAAATAAAACAAAGGCTTTTGCCATGTTTTCTCACGAACTCACGTGGCGACGCTACATCATCACCAACAAAAGTATATATTTTAAAAGTTTTATAGTAAAGGAAAACTACAGTTTCCGTTATAAGGTTTCGGAAAAGCCAAGTTTTTCTAAAGAGTAATGGGGTGATGATTATGTGAAAGGAAAATAAATTATAAATTAGAACATTGCACCAGTTGTTGAAAGTTTGTCACACATGAAGGAAAATGGCTTTGATAAACTATAAAAGAGTTCAAACATCGGAGGATAATATATGCATTATAATCAAAAGCAACTATGGGCAGAAGCTGTACACTTTTTGCAACTGTATCACAATGAATGTGGATTAGAAAAAGAGCTTGAATACCGACTACAAGAGGTACAACGTGAAATGGAACAAACAGGCACTTATGAGCATACGTATGGGGAATTAACCTACGGGGCGAAAGTAGCTTGGAGAAATTCTAACCGTTGTATTGGTAGGTTGTTTTGGGAGCGTATGGAAGTTATTGATGCGCGTTCTGTGAACAAAAGCCAACATGTTTTTGAAAAGTTATTGCATCACATTCGTTACGCTGGAAACAGCGGGAAAATTCGACCGTTAATTACGATATTTTCACCAACAAAAAATGGACATGCTCCAGTAAAAATATGGAACCATCAGTTGCTTCGCTACGCTGGTTACCAATCAGAGAATGGAGTGATAGGTGATCCTAATTCGATTACTTTTACACAGCAATGTCAAAAACTTGGCTGGAAAGGGGAGGGAACTCCTTTTGATTTGCTCCCATTAGTCATCCAAGTTGATGATGGGGAACTAGAGTGGATGGAGATTCCTAGCGATATTGTTTTAGAAATTCCCATCCAACATCCAACGGAAGATATTTTTGCTCAGCAAGAAGTAAAATGGTATGGTGTACCAATTATTTCTGATATGTGCTTGGAAATAGGTGGTATAAGTTATCATGCTGCCCCGTTTAACGGATGGTACATGGGAACTGAAATTGGGGCGAGAAACCTTGCTGATGAGAACCGTTATAATTTATTACCTTTAGTGGCGAAACAGTTGGGGTTAAACACAAAGCATTTAAATACATTATGGAAAGATCGCGCTTTAGTTGAATTAAACATTGCGGTTTTAGAGTCATTTAAACAAGCAGGGGTTTCCATTGTTGATCATCATACAGCAGCTAAACAATTTGCCGTATTTGAAAAGAATGAACAAAAACAAGGTAGAACAGTTACTGGTAAATGGTCATGGCTTATTCCTCCATTGTCACCAGCAACTACACATATTTTTCATAAGCCATTTGATAATACAGTGCATAAACCAAATTTTTTCTATTCAAAACATAATCAGGGTTGATTGCAAATTATAGAGGTTTTAACACTACTTTTATCAATTATCCAATAGCTATATGCAGAAAGCTTATTAAATTAGCACAACTGCTGAAGATATATTAACATATGCTTTTTCTGCGGTGGTCATTTCAAGCCTTAAGCTGTAAGAGATTCAATCTACTTGCAATATTTCTAGCTAATCGTGCATAATGTTTCCTGTAGTAACAACAAGTTATCATTGTACGTATTGTCAATACTGCTTTAAGGAGATAAACATTTTGAACACGTTTACGGTTAAGAAATCACTAAATAATAACGTCCTCATTGCTTTGGATAATCAACAAAATGAAGTCGTCTTGATTGGTAATGGAATTGGTTTTCATTATAAGAAAAAAGACATTATCCATAAAGAGCAAATAGAAAAGCTGTTTGTATTACGTGATGAACAGGCGCAGGCGCAATATAAGCAATTGCTTCCAAACATAGATCATACATTGTTGGATTCCATTGTTAAAGCGGTAGAATTAATTCAGAAACGATCACATGTTATGTTGAATGAATCCGTTCATGTGGCTCTAACTGATCATGTGTTGTTTGCTTACCATCGTATGCTAAAAAGTTTGGAAATAAAAAATCCTTTTCTTGCCGAAACAAAAGCATTATATCCTTTTGAGTATGAGATCGCCTCAGAAATTGTTGAAGACATGAATCATAGGTTAAATATTCATCTTCCTGAAGGGGAAATTGGCTTTATTGCTTTACATGTACACAGTGCCATATCGAATAAAGCTCTCTCCGATATTAATAAATACTCCCAATTGGTTACACAATTTGTCGATATTATTGAAGAACAATTGAAAATTAAAGTGGACAGAGGCGGGATAGAATACGTACGCCTTGTTCGGCATGTACGCTATACGATCGAACGCGTGTTAAAAGGGGAAACAGTAGATGAACCAGTTAAGATAGCTTCCCTCTTGAAAAAGGAATACCCAACATGTTATAATCTAGCGTGGAAATTGATTAAAATGATGCAACAAACATTAAAGCAACCTGTATATGAAGCGGAAGCGGTGTATTTAACGATGCACTTGCAACGCCTCTATCAAAAACATGACTCATAATACATTTTCCGTGTTACTGATACGATCAGGCATGAGTGGAAAGATTATGAAATAGGACAGTAGGGCACACGTATAGCCTACTGCTTGTTTCTGATCTCTACTCATGCCTTTTTTGTTCTCTGAAGTATAAATTTTTTAGGGTTTATCGTATAAGAAAAATGATGACGTTCGAGTGTTATAAATACTTTGGCGAAAAGCTGCGTTTTTCTAAAGTTTATAGTGTGAAGTAAAATGAAGGATTTCTTCATGATACTTGCTAATAAGTCATGTTTTTTTCATTTTTCTTATAGATTTTGGGAAGGATAAATGTTAAAGAAAGCTTCTCGAAATTTTAATGTTTGTTGTTGCATAAAGGAGGAAAAAAGATGTTTAAGAAAGCTTTTGGTGTTTTACAAAAAGTTGGTAAAGCACTTATGCTTCCAGTCGCGTTATTACCGGCTGCTGGTTTATTGCTTGGATTTGGTAATGCTGCCCAGCAAGAGACGATGTTAGGATACTTACCGTTTCTAAAAGCGGATTGGATTCAATTAGTTGCTACTGTTATGGAAGATGCCGGTGGAATTATTTTTAGTAACTTGGCGCTTATCTTTGCGATTGGTGTAGCAATCGGTTTAGCGAGTGATGGAGCAGCTGGTTTAGCAGCTCTTGTAGGTTATTTAGTCTTAAACCAAGTGATGGGTTCTTGGATCGATGTTACCCCAGAAATGATCGAATCAGACCCTGGATTTGCTTCTGTATTAGGGATTCCTACGTTACAAACAGGCGTGTTTGGAGGTATCATTGTAGGTTTGATTGCCGCGTTTTGTTATAATCGCTATCACAATATTGAAATGCCCGCTTTTCTTGGTTTCTTTGCTGGAAAGCGATTTGTACCAATTGTTACGGCCGCGTTCTCATTTCTTGCAGGTATTGCGCTATTATTTGTTTGGCCACCTGTGCAAGATGCGATGAATAGTGCATCCTATTGGTTAATTGAGGAAGGAACATATTTAGCTGTTTTCTTCTTTGGATTTGTAAAAAGATTACTTATTCCATTTGGATTGCACCATATTTTCCATGCACCGTTTTGGTATGAATTTGGTTCGTATACTACCGTAGCAGGTGATTTAGTTCGTGGAGATATGACTATTTTCTTTGCCCAGTTAAAAGATGGGGTAGAAATTACAGCTGGTAACTTTATGGTAGGGGAATTTCCAGTTATGATGTTCGGTTTACCAGCAGCAGCATTAGCTATGTATCACACAGCACGACCAGAAAAGAAAAAGATAGTTGCTGGTTTGTTAGGTTCTGCAGCATTAACATCCTTTTTAACAGGGATTACAGAGCCGCTCGAATTTTCATTTATGTTTGTTTCGCCGCTATTATTTCTCTTACATGCGGTTTTAGATGGACTTTCATTCGTACTAATGACGTTCTTTAGTGTTAATGTCGGCTATACATTCTCCGGTGGTGCGATTGACTTTGTATTATTTGGAATTTTACCGAATAAGGAACCGTGGTGGATCACCATCCTATTAGGATTAGCATTTGCTGTTATTTACTACGTCATTTTCCGCTTTTTCATTCAGAAGTTTAACTTAATGACTCCAGGTAGGGAGAAAGTAGAAGAGGAAGAGGAAAGTAATAGTGGACAAACTGGTGAGCTTGCTTATGATGTATTAGAAGCAATGGGTGGTCAAGAAAATATTGCGCATTTAGATGCATGCATTACACGTTTACGCGTATCCGTTAATTCAATTAAAAATGTCGATAAAGAAAGATTGAAGAAGCTAGGGGCTTCAGGTGTATTGGAAGTTGGCGACAACATCCAAGCCATTTTTGGTCCACGTTCCGAAACGATTAAAGGACAAATGCAAGATATTATGTCTGGTAAAACACCACGTCCTGTGGAAACAGATCAAGAAGAAGAAGTTCAGCAACAGATTGAAGAAGTCACCCCAGAGGCAATACAAAATGAAGCTGAAACAGAAGCAATTGTTTCACCAATGAAAGGGGATCTATTGCCAATTACAGAAGTTCCTGATCAAGTATTTTCTGGAAAAATGATGGGTGATGGTTTTGCAATTGTACCAGAAGACGGACTAGTTGTTTCGCCTGTAAATGGGAAAGTGGTAAATGTTTTCCCAACTAAACACGCCATTGGTTTACAGTCAGATGGTGGAAAAGAAATTCTTATTCATGTTGGTATTGATACGGTTAATTTAAAAGGAGACGGCTTTGAAATGCTCATTGAAGAAGGAGATAAAGTCGAAGCAGGACAACCACTGCTTAAAGCAGATCTGTCCTTTATTCAAAGTAAAGGAATGCCGGTTATCACACCGATTGTATTTACCAACCTCAAAGAGGGACAACAAGTATCACTTGAGAAGAGTGGAAAAGTAGAAAGTAAAGAAGAAAACATTATTACATTGTAATAAAAAAGCTAGTTAGGGTTCTGCCTTGACTAGCTTTTCTTATTACGCTATTGAAAAACATAAAATTCAGAGCAAATGGAAGGCTATTGCCAAACCTTTATGGCAGTAGCCTTTGTTTGGCTAAGAGAGCAAGCAGACTTAACTACTAAAATGACATCCTCTATCATATACTTTTTAATACGTACGATAAAGTGAAATTTTAATTAGTTGCAGTTTTTCAATCTGCTGCTGATTGTTCAGCTCAATGCTATGACGTAAAGGCTTATAAATGACTTTATGCTGTTATCTTTTATCTTTTGTTTAATGTCCAAGCTAACATTTTCACATTCTTGAAGAAGTGGTACAGCATTTTATATTCGTGATAAAGGAGGATACAACTCATGACCACCTTGAATATTGCTATTCTTGGAGGAGGTTCAACATCTACGCCACAGTTAATAAGTCAATTTATCCAACACGAGGAAGCATTACCTATAAAAAAGATATACCTTGTTGATATTTTAGCAGGGAGAGAACGTTTATCTATCATTGCATCTTTCGTTAGACGTATGATAGAACAGGAAAATAGTAACATAGAAATAATTGAAACGCTCAATAGGCGAGAGGCATTGAAGCAGGCTGATTTTATTATTAATCAAATCAGAGTAGGTGGCTTGGATATGCGTCAAGCAGATGAAACGTTATGTTTAGAGTATGGTATCATAGCAGAGGAAGCTTCAGGTCCGGTTGGATTTATGAATGCTTTAAGAACGATACCTATTATGCTTGATATTTGTGAAGATATTGAAGAATTAGCACCAGATGCTTGGTTACTTAATTTGACGAATCCTTGCAGTATAATCACAGAAGCGATAGATAAGCATACGAATGTGAAAGTTATTGGTATCAATGATGGGCCAATGGCTTTTCGTAATCAATTTGCAAAGGCGTACGGTGTTGTCAAGAATGATATAAGTATGCAACTAATAGGGACAAGTCAATTGTTATGGGTTACGGATTTATATGTTCGTGGAAAATCAAAAATAACAGATGCCATACTTTATAAAAAGTTGCATAGTAGAAGGCAACGACAAGATATTACTGTTGATGCATATTTTTTACAAACATATGGCGTCATTGGTTGCGAATATCAGCCTTATTATTATCAGGCTGACCAAATTTTAGCAAAGCAATTAGATGTGTTTAAACAAGGTGTGCTTCCATCTGATTTTGAACTGGAAGAACGCAAGCAATTATTATCTCTATATGAACATGCAAAAACAGCTACGTTACCAAATGGAGTGGGAGATAGGCGAGGTGCAGCAGCTTTAGAAGGGGTGCTCGAGGTTATCCAAACAATCCATTATGATTTAAAGCGCATTTTACCAGTAAATATTAGAAATAATGGAGCAGTAGAAGGCTTACGGAACGATGCTTGTGTCCAGGTAAATAGTGTAGTAGAAAGACATGGGATTACACCAATCCAAGTACCTGAAATCTTACCGCATGTTCACGGATTATTACAATATATGAAAGCTTATGAATCACTGACTGTGGAAGCAGGAATATCCAAAAACATCGGGGTAGCCATTCAGGCGATGACCATGCATCCATTTGTGCCATCTGCGGAAATAGCTCATAAGCTGCTTCAAGATATGTTTATTGTAAATGAAGCTTATGTTCAACCGGTCATTTATTAACTCGAAGCAAGAGGGGTGACGTGTATGCATCGTAATTATTTTACAATGTATACTTTAAATAGTAGGAAAAGGGAAGCCTTCTATAGAACAGGAGGTTTCCCTTTTGCTTCACTATAGAAAAGTATAAAATTCTACAGCTTCCGCCATAAAGACTTGACGGTAAGTTAAGCTTTTCTAATATGAAAAGAAAGTATAAAATTTGTTGCTTTGGAATACCGATTTAACGGAATAGCCACGTCCGGCTTAAGCGCCCAGAAACTAGGCGACTTCCCGAATTGCCCTACGATAAGTCATCATCGGTCGTGCTAAATAGGAAGGCCGACTAAAAACGGGCTTGTCTTAGTGCGTCGGCATACCCCTGTTTTAGTGGCATAATTCCTAAAACTTTAGTTGATTCGCTCCATTCACTACGTTGCTAAACTGGCGCCCCGAGCCTTTGTTTTACAATAGATTTCCAATCGATACGTATTTGGTTTCTAAGTAAGGTTCAATACCTTCCAGTCCACCTTCACGACCAAGCCCACTCTCCTTCATCCCACCAAATGGGGCGTGAGCGGCAGATGGTCCGCCGTCGTTCCAGCCAACAATGCCATAATCTAAATGCTCATACAAATAAGTACCAGTACGGTAATCATTTGTAAAAAAGTAGGCAGCTAAACCAAATGGCGTATCGTTAGCAAGGCGTACAGCTTCCTCGATATTTGTAAAAGTAGTTATAGGAGCTACTGGACCAAATGTTTCCTCATGCATAATTGTCATATCCGCTGTTACTTCATTAAGTATGGTTGGGTATACAAAATAATATCCTTTCTCATGGTCTGCTTCAAATGTATCTCCTAACAATACTTTAGCACCTTTTTGCTTAGCATCATCAATATGTTCTTTAATTTTGTTATAGCCTTGTTCATTAATGATTGGTCCAATATCAATATTATCATGAAGTCCATTGCCAACAGTTAAATGTTTGGCACGTTGTACAAAAGCTGCTGCAAACTGATCTACAATGTCTTCGTGAACGATAATTCGGTTTGCACACACGCATGTTTGTCCAGCATTACGAAATTTTGAGATGATCGTTTGTTCAGCTGCAAATTCAATATCCGCATCTTTAGCAACAATCAATGGCGCATGCCCACCAAGCTCCATGGTGACATGCTTGACCGTGTTTGCACTTCCTTTAATTAAGTTTTTCCCTACAGCAGTGGAACCTGTAAAGGTAATTTTACGCACATAGTTACTTTCTGTAAATAATGCGCCAATCATTTTCCCAGAACCGACGACATATTGAATAGCGTCTTCTGGGATACCTGCCTTATGAGCTAATTCAATTATTCGAATGCCTGTTAGCGGTGTTTCAGAAGCAGGTTTGACAATAAAAGTACACCCAGAAGCTAGTGCTGGTGCTGCTTTTCTTGTCATCATGGCTGCGGGGAAATTCCAAGGTGTAATAGCAGCTACTAGACCAACAGGCTCTTTACGAACGAGGATTCGTTTTGATTCGGTGTTTGCTGGAATTGTTCGCCCGTAAATTCGCTTTGCTTCTTCTGCATACCAATCAATATAACTTGCCGCATATTCTATCTCACCATAAGATTCCTTTAGTGGCTTTCCGTTTTCCTTCGTCATCAGTTTAGCAAGTTCATCCTTATGCTCTCTGATTTGTATTGCCCAATGTTGCAGTAATTCTGACCGTTTATGTGCATGTATGCTTGCCCAAGTTGGAAAGAATGCGTACCCCTTATAAAGCGCTTTCTTTACTTCCTCACTAGGCCAGGCACTTAATTCTTCCAGTATCTCTCCAGTAGCCGGGTTTGTAACGGTGATTTTGTTAGCCAAATAGAAAACCCCTTTCTTATCAGTTTAAATATAATCTCTATTTTAGTATATTCCTTGATTCATCGGAAAGAAAACATATCATATCGAAAAGGTTTAAAAATTATTGTAAGTCATTTTATGCATAAAAAAGTGGTTGCGTTTTCATGAAAAGTAACCGTTTCCGTCTTTAAAAGGAAAAAGTCTATGTTTAGTTATCCACTTGCTTAACTTAAACTAAAGAAAGCAAGAGAAATAAATCAGAAATTTTTAGGAGGAAACAAAAATGAAACATATTTTACTTGCGTGTTCAGCAGGAATGTCAACGAGCCTTTTGGTTTCCAAAATGAAAGAAGTAGCAGAAGAAAAGGGGATAGATGTGAAGATTTGGGCAGTTGCTCAAGATAAAGTAACGAAAGATATTGAACAAGCAGACGTGTTATTAATTGGTCCACAAATGCGTTTTTTAAAGAAAAAATTAGCCAAACTCGCGGATGAAGTAAATGTACATCTTGATGTTATTGATCCAACTGCTTATGGAAGAATTGATGGCGAAGCAGTCTTAAATAGAGCACTCGAACTAATGGAAGAAGCTAACTAATGGGGGGTGTTGAAAAATGAATAAATTTATGGAAATGCTTGAAAATGTATTATTACCAATTGCTGATAAATTAAATAACAACCGTTATCTAACCGCTCTTCGTGATGGATTCATGGTTGCTTTACCATTAATCATCTTTGGTTCCATTTTTGTTGTTATTGCGAACCTACCATTCCTCGATCGCGTTATAAGTGAGGATGCGTTTGCTGCTTATCAAAGTGCTTTAGGTCCTGCATCAGCAGCAACGTTAAGTATTATGGGAATGTTTGTCATTATTGGGATTGGATACAAATTGACCGAGCATTACGAAAATGAAGCTATTTATGGCGGGGTAGTTGCATTAACTGCATTTTTAATTCTGACACCGCAAGTACTTGAAGGACTGACGGGAGTTATTCCAACGGCAAGTTTAGGTGCGCAAGGTATGTTTTTAGGAATTTTTACTGCATTTATAGCAGCGGAACTTTACAATTTCTTTGTTAGAAAAGATTGGACGATTAAGATGCCAGCTGGTGTTCCCCAAGCAGTATCAAGGTCATTTAGTGCATTAATTCCAATTACATTAACATTGTCATTTTTCCTAATTATTCGAATTATTTTTAGCTACACGGGCTTTGACACAGTACAGAACTTTATTTATACAATTATTCAACAACCATTAACTCAACTCGGTAGTGGGTTGCCAGCAACTATTGTAGCTGTTTTATTAATTCAGGTATTTTGGTTTTTCGGATTACATGGACAGATTATTGTTAACTCAGTTTTTGATCCGATATGGTACACGTTAAATGAGCAAAACCTATCGGCTTTCCAAGCAGGAACGGAATTACCGAATATCGTTACAAAACAATTTATCGATTCATTTATTGTTGGAATGGGTGGATCGGGAATGACGTTAGCAGTTATAATCCTCATCTTTATTATTGGTAGAAGCAGACAAATGAAAGAGTTGGGTAAACTTGGGGCGCCAGCAGGGATATTTAATGTGAATGAGCCAATTATCTTTGGTTTACCAATTATTATGAATCCGCTTATCATTATTCCGTGGTTACTTGCTCCAGTAGTGGTTACCATTATTACGTATTTTGCTATGGCGACCGGGCTTGTTCCACCACCAGCTGGAGTTATTGTTCCGTGGACAACTCCTGTTGTATTAAATGGTTTTTTAGCTACAGGAAACGCTTGGCAAGGCGGGTTGTTGCAAGCAGTCAACTTAGTTGTTGTTATGATGATTTGGTGGCCATTTTTGAAGATTATGGACAAGAGTTATTACGAGAAAGAAAAAGCAGCAAAGAAAAGTTAATGAGTAAATGGACGAGGTGAGAAATATGGATCAAACAACTGAAATTGCTTTTCAAATTATTTTACATGCTGGTAATGGAAAATCTAGTGTGATGGAAGCAATCCAAGAAGCGAAAATAGGGAATTTTAATAAAGCAGATCAATTAGTTGAAGAAGCAGCAGAAGAACTTGGAAAAGCACATGAATATCAAACGAAATTATTACACAATGAAGCTCGAGGAGAAGGAAACATTATTAACGTTATGCTCATTCACTCACAAGACCATTTAATGACTTCTATGACGATGAGGGATTTAGCAATCGAAATTATTGAGATTTATCGTAATAAATAGTTGAGGAGGTATTGCATTGACAGTAGAATATAAATTTCCAGCAAATTTTTGGTGGGGAAGTGCAACGTCTGCTACGCAAATAGAAGGTGCAGCAGAAAAAGATGGGAAAGCGAAAAACATCTGGGATTATTGGTATGAAACCGAACCGAATCGTTTTTTTGACCAAGTAGGTCCAGCGAGAGCATCTGATTTTTATCAACGATATAAGGAAGATATTCAATTAATGAAACAGATTGGACATAATAGTTTTCGTCTATCTATTTCATGGTCCCGTTTAATGCCGAACGGACAAATGAATGAACAAGCGGTAGAATTTTATAATGGTGTGATTAATGAATTAATAGACAATGATATCGAGCCATTCGTTAATCTATTTCACTTTGATATGCCACTTGCTTACCAACAATTTGGTGGATGGGAAAATCGCGAAGTTGTAGATAGCTATCAATCTTATGCGGAGATGTGTTTCAAACTTTTTGGTGATCGAGTGAAAAAATGGTTTACATTCAATGAGCCGATTGTCCCTGTTGAAGGTGGGTATCTGTACGATTTTCATTATCCTAATATTGTGGATGCTCAAAAAGCGGTGCAAGTAGCATACCATACGATGATTGCTAACGCAAAAGTAATTAAGGCTTTTCGTAAGCTAAATGATCCACATAGTCAAATTGGAATTATATTAAATTTAACACCATCTTATCCAAGAAGCAGTAACCCAGTTGATCTACGTGCTTCAAAAATAGCAGATCTATTTTTTAACCGTAGTTTCTTGGATCCAGCTGTATTAGGTGAATATCCTGATGAGCTAATTGCCATCCTAAAAGAACATGGTCAGTTACCGCAAACAAAACAGGGTGATAAAGAACTACTAAAAAACAATACGGTAGATATTTTAGGAATTAATTATTACCAGCCACGTCGTGTGAAAGCAAAAGAATATTTACCTAATCCATACGCTCCATTTATGCCTGATATGTTTTTTGATCTTTATGAAATGCCAGGTAGAAAAATGAACCCGCATCGTGGATGGGAAATATACGAAAAAGGTATTTACGATATCTTAATGAATTTAAAGGAAAACTATGGTAATATATCGTCGTTTATTTCTGAAAATGGCATGGGCGTTCAGAATGAAGAGCGATTTATAAAAGAGGGTCAAATTCAAGATGAATACCGCATTGAATTTATTCGGGAACATTTAAAATGGGTACATCGAGCTGTGCAAGAAAAATGCAATGTGAAAGGGTATCATTTATGGACATTTATGGATAACTGGTCTTGGATGAATGCCTACAAAAATCGCTATGGATTTTATTCTGTGGACTTAAATACGATGGGGCGGAAACCGAAAAAGAGTGCAGAATGGTTTAAAGAAGTGTCTCTAAACAATGGTTTTTAGCATTTAGATACCCATCCACACGTCCACATGGTGTGGATGGGGTAGAACAAAGGCTTAGGGAGCCCGTTTAGCAACGTAGCGACTGGAACGAATCAACTAAAATAAAGGAATCATGCCACTAAAACAGCGGTATGCCGACGTGGGGGCGGCAAGCCCGTTTTTAGTCGGCCTTCCTCTTAGTTACGAACCGATGATGACTTACTTAGCTTAGGGCAATGGAGTGAAGTAGTCTAGTTGCTGGGCGCTGGAGCCGGACGTGGCTTATTTGGTTATGGTGTTATACACAAGCCTCTAAGTTTATACTTTCTTATCTTTTAAAAAAGAAGATATAGATTTAAATAAAGTTATTTGAAAAAATAAGAAAAGAGAATTTCGTTGTCTATATTGTCCTGTCCCCTTGATTTTAAAGAGAATAATGAGGAGAATTTAGATGCTTACAACTAGGATGCGAATGATATTAAAAAAATTAATGCTTGTTGATTCTCCGTTGACAGGGAAATTTTTGGCTCAGTTAAATAAGGTTACAGCAAGAACGACGAGAGAAGATATAAAAAAACTGGATTCATTAATACGTCAATATGGAGCCAAGGTAGAAGCTGTTGTGTCAAAAGGTTATCAGCTGACTATTTTTGATGAAGAAAAGTTTCGCGATTTTTTGCATACAATCGTTCATCTGGAAGATCAAAAAAATAGGTCTATCTCACAATTACCTGAAGACAGAGAGATACAAATTATTCGTCGGTTATTAGTAACGAAAGGTTATGTGAAGCTAGAGCAATTAGCTGATGAACTGTATGTTAGTAAATCTACTGTGCAAAATGATTTAAAACAAGTAAAGGAGCGGCTAAAGCTTTATTCGATTCAGATTCATGCAAGACCAAACTATGGTCTTAAATTACAAGGTGACGAATTGAAATTACGCTTTTGTATGGCTGAATACATTGTTGATCGAACACATAGACATGGTGAGCACCCTCATCACCCTGCAATCCCATCCATACGTAAGGAAGACTTTGTTGCCATTGACAACATTATTATGGAACAAATAAAACAGAATCATATTAGTATGTCGGATGTAGCGATTCAGAATTTGCTCATTCATATATTAATTGCTTATGAACGAATAAAAGACGGCAAATATATAACATTGCAGTCTAGTGAATTGGAACAAATTGTTAATCAATCGGAATATGAAGTAGCTAAACGCATTGTTCAGAACGTAGAAAGGCATTTACACATACAGTTTCCTCATTCAGAAACAGCCTATATCGCCATTCACTTATTGGGAACAAAAATGATCGCTCCACTTGAACAGGCAGGCGGATTGGAAGAAAACTTAGTTGCACCTGATATTTTGCCAATTATTATGCAGATGCTAAAAAAAATAGATGAAGAGTATCATTTAGGGATTCAACATGATAAAGAACTGATAGTCGCTTTGGGGTTACATCTCAAGCCTGCTATTAATCGGTATAAATATGGTATGAACATTCGAAATCCATTATTAGCAGATATTAAAAAAAGCTATCCATTAGCTTTTGAATCAGCCGTTCTAGGCGGTATAATTATTGAAAAAATGACAGGCAGTGAATTTGATGAAAACGAGATCGGGTATATTTCTTTGCATATCGGTGCGGCAATGGAGCGGAAAAATTTCCACACGGGACCAAAGCGTTGCTTAATTGTATGCGCATCAGGGTTTGGTACAGCACAATTAATATATTATAAAGTAAAAACGGAATTTAGAGATGCTGTTGAAGTGATTGGTGTTATTGAATTGTATAAGTTAAAGGACTATCAACTAAGTAATATAGACTTTATTATTAGTTCTGTAGCAATTGATCAAGACATAGGCATACCTGTAATTCGAGTTAATGCTATATTAGAAAAATCAGACATGGAAAACATTACATCATTTATTCATGATCAAGAATCGATTAGAACCTATTTTCAGCCACAGCTCGTATTTTTGCAACAAGATTTGAAGAATAGGGATGAGATACTTCACTATTTATATCAGCAAATAAACCAGATGGGATTAGTACCAAATAGTTATTTAGAACACATTTATGAACGAGAGGAAATTGCTGCCACGTCATATGGTAACTTAGTTGCTATTCCTCACCCTGTCATGCCTCAATCCAAGAAAACTTTTTTAACGGTTTGCACATTAAAAAGGGCAGTGGATTGGGGAGGTAAACCTGTTCAATTTATTTGTTTATTAAATGTACAAAAAGATAGTAAAGAAGATCTGCAAGGAATGTACGATTTATTAGGAACGATCGTTAACTCAGAAAAAATCGTCCAACGTTTAATTCAAGCAACAGATTACTATGACTTTATCCGTGTTTTAGATGAATATCGTAATTGACGAGTTTATGATCCTCAAAAGCTAAATATTTTGCATGCTACCCCTTATTTCTTGATAATGAGGGGGTTTTTATGCTATCGGGAAAAACTGTGGTTTTCTACTGAATTGGCAACAAGCCAAGTTTTTAAAATATTATTTTTATTTGTGATTAGTCGAACGAAGTTATACATATGGAGAAATTGTTATGATACAGTATACTAGAGTGTGTGCTCAGTAAAGACAGTTATATAAGTTAAGTTTTCCTGTGTGCATACTGTACACAAACTATGTTAACAAGGAGGGGCTAAGATGAATGCTAGACAGAGAAAGATTATAGAAGTTCTATTATCTTATGGCAACCGTCCAATTTTAGTCAATGATCTTGCTAAACAACTTGATTGTTCAGAAAAAACAGTTCGTAATGATTTACGAACAATTGATGTTTATCTGCAAAACTACTCTTCTGCATGTTTAATTCGAAAACCTGGAACTGGTATTTATTTAGAAATAAATAAACGAGATAAGCAAAACTTGTTTCATGCACTTTTTCGTGAAAATAAATCATCGTATCAACGGCTTATGGAAATAGCTTATCGTTTATTAACTGATAAAAACCCACTCACGTTGCAACAGCTTAGTATGGATCACTATGTCCATCATACTGCTATAAAGAGTGATCTTGAAACGATTCAGCAGTGGTTTGAAAGTTTTGGATTGGTTATTGAATCAAGGCAAAAGCTAGGTCATTACTTAAAAGGGGAAGAATTAAACAAACGAATGGCTTTGGCACATATAGAGGAAATTGCGAATCAACAAGCAACGTTTTTAAAAAATGTATTTGCGCCCTTTGAAATTGCTACAGTAAGACAAATACTAGACCAAATGATAGAAAAATGGAAAATTCCCATGACAAGTCATGCGCTAGATAATTTAGTTGTCCATATACTTGTTATGGTACAACGTACAAAGCAGGCTAACCCAATCATAATTGATAAGCATCGTTTATCCATAAATGATACGAACGAGTATCGAGCGGCTGCTTGGTGTTTAGATCAGCTTGAACACAAATTTGGGATTACGTTAGCTCATGACGAGACGATATATTTAACTTGGCATTTACGTGGGAGTAAAAAATATTCGCTACATACATCCACGGAAGAAGAAATTACACACCAAGTATTATCGACAATGATCGAGACGATGCAACAGTTGACGCATGTATCCTTTCATGAAGATGAACAACTAATCAATGGACTTATGATTCATTTAGAAGCTGTTACCAATCGTTTGGTGTATGGATTTCCAATTAGTAATCCATTGTTACAGGACATAAAAAAGATGTACCCGTATATGCTGAGTATGGTGACGCTGTCTTTAGAGAAGGTGAGTGAGAAATTTCCATTTGATATACCTGAGGAAGAAGCAGCTTATATAGTTCTGCATTTTCAAGCTTCCATAGAAAGGTTAGATGCTGAAAATTATGCAGTACCTCGAGTGTTAATTGTTTGTGATATGGGAATAGGGATGTCTAGATTACTGCAAGCAAAAGTGGAAAAACAGTATCAAGAAATGAAAATTGTAGGAACTGTTGGGAAGGGAGAAGTGCAACGTTTTATAAAGCGAGAACAAGTGCATTTAATTATATCGACTACGCCTATAGAAAAAATTAATATCCCAACGATTATTATTTCTCCGCTTTTAGAAGCAACTGATAAAGAAAAATTGCAACGATTTCTGAAGAAAAAAGCGGGTCGTTCTTCTGTTTTGGCTACCAGTCCTCAAGTTTTACATGATTTTATGGAAGAAGAATTACTGTTTCTAAATATTAATCCTCAACATCGTTTTCAAGTAGTTGAGATGCTAGGAAATACGTTATACAAACAAGGTAAAGTAGAGAAATCATATGTCCACCAAGCGCTTTTGCGTGAAAGGAAGTCAGCTACAGCAATTGGTGGTGGCATAGCTATTCCACATGGAGATCCGACACTTGTTATTGCTTCCACGATTGCCATTGCTGTTTTAACCGAGCCGTTGGAGTGGGGAAAAGAAGAGGTGTCAATTGTGTTTATGTTGGCTTTAGCGAATGAAAAAGCGAATCCAATTAAAGCAATTATTCATAAGCTATCATCACTATCAAACGACCCAATGACAGTAAGAGATTTATTAAATGCTACTGATAAGCAAACATTCTTACGTGTGTTGACAGAAAAAGAGTGGTAAGTAACGGTTCGTCGTGCTTTTTTATTTCCACTATAGGAAAGTATGAAATTTTAAGGTTTATAAGAAAAACTACAGCTTTCGCATAAGATAAGACTTGGCAACAAGCCAAGTTTTTCTAATAAGAGTTGAAGGTAAGCTACGTTTTCTTTAATGCGAATGGAAAAAAACAACCGTCTAGAAACATTGAAATATTAATAAAATATTATTACCATAGTTCCGGAAAGAATAAAGAATATATTGTAGGTAAAGCTACTGTATACTAAGTTTGTAAGCAATTATAAATCATAAATGTAAAATAGATGAGTAGGAGGCGTAATGATGAAAATAGTTGCTGTTACAGCGTGTCCGGTAGGAATTGCTCATACGTATATGGCGGCTGAAAACTTACAAAAAGCTGGTGAGAAACTAGGTGTTGACATAAAAGTCGAAACACAAGGTTCTATTGGTGTAGAGAATGCATTGACGGATGAGGATATTGAAGAAGCAGATGGTGTAATTATAGCGAGTGATAAAGAAGTCACGAAGGAACGTTTTATTGGAAAAAGGTTAATTGCTACTGGAGTACAGGAAGGGATAAAACGTCCAGAAGAATTAATAAACCGATTTGCCACCGAAGATGTACCTGTTTATCAAGCTGATTTAATGTCCGCAAACGACGTGAAAAAAAAGAAAAAAGAGAAAGAAAACCCCATATATCGACATTTGATGAGTGGAGTTTCCTATATGATTCCTTTTATTGTAGTTGGTGGATTGCTGATAGCTCTTGCACTAACTTTAGGTGGTGAACAAACACCAGGAGGAATTGTTATTCCTGAAGATTCGTTTTGGAAAAAGGTAGAAGAAATTGGCGCGGCATCCTTTAGCTTTATGGTGCCTATATTGGCAGGTTTTATCGCTGTTAGTATTGCTGACCGTCCAGGCTTAGCTCCCGGAATTATTGGTGGGTTTATCGCTGCAAATGGTAGCTTTTATGGAAGTGAAGCAGGTGCAGGTTTTATTGGCGGTATTATTGCAGGTTTTCTTGCGGGTTATATTACATTAGCTATTAAGAAGATTAAAGTGCCACAAGCCATTCAACCTGTAATGCCAATTATTTTTATACCAATCTTAGCAACTTTAGCAGTTGGGTTATTATTTGTTTATGTTGTTGGTGCGCCAGTAGCACAAGTGTTTGAATCGTTAACGGCATGGCTAGAAGGGATGCAAGGAGCAAGTTCTATACTGCTCGCTCTAATTTTAGGGGCTATGATTTCCATAGATATGGGTGGTCCTTTTAATAAAGTAGCCTTCTTATTTGGTTCAGCCATGATTGCAGAAGGAAATTATGAAATTATGGGACCAATTGCTGTTGCTATCTGTATTCCACCTTTAGGAATGGGACTAGCAACGTTTATGAATAAACGTAAATATCAGCCCGCAGAGCAACAAGCAGGAAAAGCAAGTTTCACTATGGGACTATTTGGCATAACGGAAGGAGCGATTCCTTTTGCTGCGCAAGATCCATTGCGAGTTATTCCAAGTATTATGATTGGTTCCATGACCAGTTCTGTCATTGCGATGATTGGGAATGTGGGTGATCGAGTAGCTCACGGTGGTCCTATTGTCGCTGTACTAGGAGCAGTAGATAATGTGCTTATGTTCTTTGTAGCTGCCATCATCGGTACGATTGTTACGGCTTTCATGGTTAACTTTCTTAAAAAAGATGTATCAGGAACGCACAAGGGAAATAATGCATCACCTAAACGAGCGGAAGAAGATGCTTCATCTAAAACGACTGAGATCACGAAATTAACGGATATTGTAACGAACGATTTAATTCATTTAGATCTTCAAGGAAATACAAAAGAAGAAGTATTAGATGAGTTAATAGCTAGTATGAAACAAGCAGGAGTAGTACTTGACGCAGAAGCATATAAGCAAGTTGTCATCGCTCGAGAGCATGAAGGGACGACAGGAATGGGGATGAGCATTGCTATCCCACATGGAAAATCCGAAGCAGTAAAAGAACCGGCTGTAGCTTTTGGTATGCATCGCGCCGGAGTTGATTGGGAAAGTTTAGACGGAAACCCTGCTAAATTAATATTCATGATTGCCGTGCCTACAGAGAGGGCTGGAGACGATCATTTAAAAATATTACAAATGCTTTCAAGGAAATTAATGGATGACAATTACAGAGAAAAATTACTTCATGTAACAACAAAAGATGAAGCGCATCGATTATTAATGGAAATTCAATAAAATGAAATTACAATAAGTTGTTTTTTTTATCCCAGGCTGCTTGTTCGTAGCCAAAAAAATTATTATGGGGAAAGCCACATTTTTTGTATGAGAAATCTCTGTAAGTGCTTTTCATAGTACATGGTGGCTTTCCCAATTGAGTTATGGTTTTTTCTTATACGATAACCACTAAAATTTGATGACTTCCAAATAGTACATGGGGTTACCTAAAGGCTATGAAATAAGGTATGTAGTAGGTGCTGGCATCTCGCATTTCAACGGGTCTAACGCGCAAATTCTGTTCCTGAAATGAGAGTTTTTACAGCTCATAATATGGCGATAAACATGAACGCGGCTTCCGTTTATACTATAAGAAAAACGACAGCTTTCACCATAAGACTTGGCGCCAAAGCAAGTTTTTCTAATGAGCGAGAGGTGAGATTTAAGCTCATTCCTTTTCTTTGGTATAATAATGTCGTTCAAGCTATCACATGAGCACAATTCGTGAAGAAAAATGGGGTGCATCATTGAAGTTTGAGATGCTTTTCAACTATGTTCGTACAATTGGAGGAATGAATGTGTATCAAGAACCGATCTTTTTAAAACCTGTATTTCAAGAGAGAATATGGGGTGGAGGAAAGTTAAAGTCAATGTTTCAGTATGCTATTCCATCAAATCAAACTGGGGAAGCGTGGGTTATTTCTGCTCATCCTCATGGACCAAGTGAAATAATAAACGGCCCCCTTGCTGGTCAAACATTAGCAGATGCGTGGAATAACCATCGTGAATTATTTAACAAAGAATCTAATCGTAGTGAAGCATACCCGTTATTGGTGAAAATACTAGATGCAGATGATAATTTATCTGTACAAGTACATCCTGATGATACGTACGCAAGAAAGGTAGAAAAACAGCCGTATGGTAAAACAGAATGCTGGTACGTTTTACAAGCAGACTCGGGTTCGGAACTTATTTTAGGACACCATGCCAAAACAAAAGAAGAGCTAGCCAAGATGATGGATGAAGGAAAGTGGGACCAACTATTACAACGAATTCCTGTAAAAGCAGGTGATTTTGTTTACGTACCTAGTGGCACTATTCATGCGATAGGTAAAGGTATTGTTATACTAGAAACGCAGCAAAGTTCAGATATTACGTATCGAGTCTATGATTATGATCGCACAGATAGTCATGGAAATACACGAGAATTACATTTGGAGAAAGCAAAAGAAGTTACAAATATTCCCCACCGAGCTTCTGTATTTGATCAGAAACAGAGTCAAATAGATGATTTGCAAATAAAGCAATTGGTTAAAGAACATTATTTCACCGTCTACCACTGGAGAATAAATGGACAAGTAACAAAACAGTTAGACGCTGATTTTCTTCAATGTAGCGTAATCTCTGGGAAAGCAGAAATTGAAATAAATGAGCAGTCATTCGCCATACAAAAAGGTGATCATTTTATTTTGCCACATGGAATTACCACTTATCGCTTGGCAGGGGATGCTGAATTAATCGTTTCGCATACGTGAAGTCTATATGATGCCTTATCAGTTAGCACATTGTGAATAACGATTTTTTCTATTGCGTTCACTGTATCATTCATCCGTTTTGCCAACCACGGATTTTAATGTAAATTCAAGATGTATAATTCCAATTCGCCTGTATCAAAATAGTAAAAAACGAATAGCAGGTTGGTGATTGAAAATGGTATACAGGCGATTTTTTTACATTTGTAGTATCACTTTATTTTGTACTATTTCTTTTGGCTGGTTGGACAGACCGAACCATTCTTATGCAGCTATTTTGCATGAATGGAAGCAAGAAAGCTCAGATATTAATTACATACATACGGGTAGTCATGAATTTACGTACTGGAAGAATTTTATGAGACATAAACGTACGTGTCATATATCACAAAAAATAAAAACAACCGTATATTATTGTGATTTACACAATCACACAAAATCAAAAACCGTTCATGTAGAAACTGTACATAGTGAACAACATTCATAAGTGAGTTATTCATAATATAAATATTGTGTTTTTTTGTGTTTAGCAAAACACGTGTTGTCGCAATTTTCATGGCGAAAAAACGCTGTTGTTTTGCTTTTACCGCAACATTTTATACTCCCCTATAGCAAAAAGACTCTCTTATAGAAAACCTTACCTAAAAAAGTAGAGAAGATTTTAGTTATTGATGTGCTCGAAAATATACTTTTTTTCATCCAAGCAGGATGTTCTGTATTTTCCATGTTAAACGTTGGAAATTGCTGTTCAACTGCTCTACAACAATAAAAAAATAATTACATTTTATTTAACGGATGTAGGATGGGGTCTCCTGATTGAACGATCGTTTTCTTTGTGCTAATAATTGAAGTAGTCAAAGGGGAGGGATGTTACGTGATTACACATTTACAAGATACTGTCTTATTAAATAATGGAGTAGAAATGCCTGGTTTGGGCTTAGGCGTCTACAAAGTTGAAGATGGAAAAACGGTTCAAACTGCAGTCCAAGCAGCATTGGAGACAGGCTACCGTATGATAGACACTGCCTCTTTTTATGACAATGAAGTAGGTGTTGGGGAAGCTATTAAGCAGTCAAATCTTCCCCGTGAAGAGTTATTTGTTACAACAAAGGTATGGAATGACGAACAAGGATACGCAAAGACGAAGGAAGCTTTTGAAAAGAGCTTGCAAAGGCTTGGCTTGGACTATATAGATCTCTATTTAATTCACTGGCCAGTAAAAGGGATGTATGTAGAGACTTGGAAAGCTATGGAAGAACTGTATGAAAGCGGTCAAGTCCGTGCGATTGGAGTTAGCAATTTTCACCAACAGCATGTAGAAAATTTGTTAGCTAATAGTAAAATAGTTCCTGCTATCAACCAAGTTGAATATCACCCCCATTTAACACAGGAGCCGTTGTATGCGTTTTGCAAACAACAAGGTATCCAGTTAGAGGCATGGTCCCCTTTAAAACGAGGGCGACTAATGGACGAGCCGTATTTACTAAGCTTAGCTCAAAAATATGAAAAGACTGTAGCCCAAGTTATTTTGCGTTGGGATATTCAAAACGAAGTAATAACGATTCCGAAATCAACGAATCCCAGACGAATTAAAGAAAATGCTGCTATTTTTGATTTTTCATTAACTGAAAAAGAAATGCAAGAAATTAGCTGTTTAAATCAAAATGAACGAAGTGGAACAAACCCAGATAGTTACGATTAACAATGATGTCTACGGTTTCTCTCCTTATTCTACTTGTCAGCTCTAAAATCAGGCTTATTCCATTGTAAACGTATGAAAATAAACGATTTGGGAAAAACAATACATATATTGCTACTAGCATCGCAAAGCAAATATGTTACTATACGTTTGGAGGTATACAATGGAAAAGCAAATGCTTCACCAACAATTAGAGTTGGCTACACAGCAATTTACAGACGCTTACGAGCTTATCCAACAGGCTAAAACAAGTGGAAATGAGGAAGAGTTGATGCAAGCACAAAACCAGCTGTTACAGGTGGACCACTTATTGAAACAAACACAGTATCAAGCAGGACAAGATGCTTTAGACAACCCGCAATTTCAACAAACCTTTGAAAAGTTGCATAATGCAAGACAAGAAATTGAAACGTATCGACAAAATCACCAATAAAGTGAATGTACAAGCCGTGGTGGGGCCTTTCCCTCACGGCTTGTACATGTTTTTAGGGAATCTTGACTCAGCACCAGAAAATGCTATCATATATTTCCTTCTTCTTTTTTTGCAATCTATCAAACATTTCGCTAGGCTATGGCCTACATTTCCATTTTTATAACAGGTTGCTGTACTGTTATTACCCACTTGTCTTACAGTACTAAATCCCCTTTTTCGTAAGAGGTCTTTATCCCCCTTGGGCTACTAAACCTTCGTGTGAGATAAAAGAAAAGCCCCACAGAGATTTATTTTAATGTTGGAGTGGTTTGTAGAGTATGTATAAAAAAACAGGCTAGCAAACGATAGAGCTAGTTGTTATATTTTCCACCAGGTGAAGTGGAAATTGATATTACAAATATAGCTACAGTTGATACTGTTAAGCAAGCGTAGTGTTTTTCTATATTGGTCTCTAGTTTCAACTGTTGTATTAAAAAAATGTGAAAATATAGATGTTATAACTATGTAGAAAAAACTTGACACACATCTCTCTACTATATCATTTGTAAAGAATTGAAAAACTTGAGACAATGAGTTGTATACATATCGGAAATGGGTTAATTTGAGGAGGGCATTTACACAGAATGAAGAAAAAAGTATACATGAACCACGATGGTGGAGTCGATGATTTAGTATCGTTATTTTTATTATTGCAAATGGAAGATGTTGATCTAGTAGGTGTTAGCGTCATCCCAGCAGACTGTTATTTGGAACCCGCAATATATGCAAGTCGCAAAATAATTGATCGGTTTGGGCAAGGAAAAGAGATAGAAGTAGCAGCTTCTACTTCACGTGGAAAAAACCCATTTCCCAAAGATTGGCGCATGCATGCTTTTTATGTAGATGCACTACCAATACTCAATGAGCATTTACCAATCCAAACGAAGGAAGCAGAATTACCAGCACATCAACACCTTATTCAAACTTTAAGAAATAGTAATGAACGAGTGACATTATTATTCGTCGGTCCATTAACGGATTTGGCAAGAGCATTGGAAGAAGCACCAGATATTGAGGAAAAGATTGAAAAACTCGTTTGGATGGGTGGCACGTTTTTATCGAATGGAAATGTAGAAGAGCCTGAACACGATGGAACAGCTGAGTGGAACGCATTTTGGGACCCAGAAGCTGCAAGAATAGTCTGGGATAGTGAGATTACTATTGATTTAGTAGCATTAGAAAGCACGAATAATGTGCCACTAACGGTAGATGTTCGTAATAAATGGGCGAAAGAAAGAGAAGATATAGGAATAGACTTTTTAGGACAATGTTATGCAATGGTGCCCCCACTTGTCCACTTTCAAACGAATTCAACATATTTTCTATGGGATGTACTTACAACAGCAACGATAGGAAATTCAAATGTAATTAAAAGGAAAATCGTTCGATGTTTCGTTCATCCTGATGGAAAAAGTCAGGGACGAACAGAACTGAATAAACAAGGGCGTGAAGTAAACCTTGTCTATGAAGTGAATCGGGAACAATTTTTTTCCTATATAACAGATCTCGCTAGACAAAAGTAGTGTAGTTATATCGCCAATTCTTTAGAGAGTCTAAAATGTACTATTTTATACTTTTTTATCGTGTTGAAAATAGAATACATGCATCATGATTGACATGAAATATCATTTATGGTATTTAAAAATATGAGTTTAAGTAGAGGAGAGGATCTTATGGCAAAACAGCAATTTAAAGCGGAATCCAAACGTTTGTTAGAATTAATGATTAATTCCATTTATTCGCAGCGTGAAGTGTTTTTACGAGAATTAATTTCCAATGCAAGTGATGCGATGGATAAAATGTATTACCGTAGCTTAACAGATGAAAATTTAACTTTTAATCAAGAAGATTATTATATTAAACTTATCCCAAACAAAGAAGATCGTACTTTGCAAGTTATTGATACGGGAATTGGCATGACGAAAGACGAACTAGAAACAAACTTAGGAACAATAGCAAAAAGTGGTTCATTTGCTTTTAAAAATGACACGGAACTAAAAGATGGCCGTGATATTATTGGGCAATTTGGTGTTGGTTTTTACGCAGCATTTATGGTGGCAGATAAAGTAACGGTGATTACGAAATCAGTGGATAGCGACCAAGCATACCAGTGGGAATCAACAGGGACAGATGGTTATACTATTACACCGGCCGATAAAGAAAGCGTAGGCACAGAAATTATTGTAAAGATGAAGGAAAACGAAGAGGAAGACTCGTTTGATACATTTTTAGACGAGCATCAATTACAACAAATTATTAAAAAGTATTCGGATTTCATTCGTTATCCAATTAAAATGGATGTTACAAAGAGCAAGCCGAAAGAGGAAGAAAGTGAAGAATACGTAGATTATGTAGAAGAAGAAACGATTAATAGTATGATCCCAATCTGGAAAAAGAATAAAAGTGAATTAACAGAAGACGATTACACGAATTTTTACCAAGAAAAAAGATATGGTTTCGATAAACCGTTAAAATCAATGCATATTAATGTGGATGGTACAGTTCGCTATAATGCTATTTTATTCATTCCAGAAAATGCACCATTTGATTATTATTCGCCAGAATTTGAAAAAGGACTCGAACTTTATTCCAACGGTGTATTAATTATGGATAAGTGTGCAGATCTTCTACCAGATTATTTTAGCTTTGTTAAAGGTATGGTAGATTCAGAAGATTTGTCTTTAAATATTTCACGAGAAATGTTACAGCATGACAGACAGTTGAAAGTGATTGCAAAAAACATGACGAAAAAAATTAAAACACAACTACAGCACCTATTACGTGATGATCGTGAAAAGTATGAAACATTTTATCAAGCCTTTGGCAGACAGCTGAAATTTGGTGTATATAATGACTTTGGTGCGAATAAAGAAACACTGCAGGATTTGCTTATGTTCTATTCATCAAAGGAAAAGAAATTAGTCACGCTGGATGAATATGTACAACGTATGCCAGAAGACCAGTCGTATATTTATTATGCTGCTGGTGAATCTATTGATCGCATTGAAAAATTACCACAAACGGAGATGGTAGCAGATAAAGGGTATGAAATTTTATATTTCACCGAAGAAGTAGATGAATTTGCAATTAAAATGATGCGAGAATATAAAGAGAAAGAATTTAAATCTGTATCTAGTGGCGATCTTGGTTTAGAGGATGACACAAAAGATGAAGCAGATGAAGAGATACAAGAAGAAAATAAAGCATTGTTTACGGCCATGAAGGAACATCTAGGAGATAAAGTAAAAGATGTCCGAGCTTCTAAACGTTTGAAATCACACCCTGTATGCTTAACAGCTGAGGGCGAAATTTCTTTGGAAATGGAAAAAGTAATTAATGCAATGCCGAATAATCAACAAATAAAGGCTGAAAAGATATTAGAAATTAACGTAAATCATGACGTATTCCAAACATTAAAGTCTCATAAAGAGGATAAGGAAAAAATAGGTTTATATACAAACCTATTGTATAATCAGGCGTTATTAATTGAAGGTATACCTGTAAACGACCCTGTTGAATTTACGAATGATATTTGTAAAGTCATGGTTTAAGGAACGAAGGCTCGGAGTGCCCGTTTAGCAACCAACGTAGCGACTGGAACGAATTTAGAAATCATGCCACTAAAACAGGAGTATGCCGATGCCAGGCGGCAACCTCGTCTTTAGTCGGTCTTCCTTATTAGGGACGAACCGATGATGACTTAGCTTAGGATGATTTCGTGAAGTCGCCTAGTTGCTGGGCGATGGAGCCGGATGTAGCTATTCGGTTATTTCCTTATCCCACTAGCACCTCATTTTATACTTCCTTATTTTATAAGAAAAGCCAGACGCCAATCTTCCAAACATGGGAATGCGTCTGGCTGATTTTTTTTGCACTGTAGAGATTTCACTCTGGCAAGACATCTTGTCTCGTAATTAGTGAACTACCAACGTGAAGAAAAATCGGTTCTGGTGTGGAAAAAACTTTATATACGCACCGATTTTTTCTAAAAGACTATTCGTTACTGTAAAAATTGTGTATCTACTAACCCTTTCAGATTTGGTTTGTCTTTGAGAAACTCTAAATCATAGGAAGCATTAGAAAAATCCTGTAGTACATCGCTATCCACTTCGGATGTGAAATCAATACGCTTCCACGCCTTATCAATGACTTGTTTGGACAGCTTTTGTTCCGTAATGTCTGCAATCTTTTTAATAGCAATCGTTTTGGCTTTCTCAGGATTATCTTGAATAAACGCTGTTGCTTGCTGATGTGCGTTCACCATATGTTGCACGAGCTCTTGATTGTTTTTGGCTAAATCTTGAGAAGTTACATATACTGCAGCAGGCAATATTTCTCCCCAAGCGACTTCAGGTGTGTCGATCAACACTTTTCCGCTTCCTTCTGCTTCAATTACAGATGCCCAAGGTTCTGGCACTGTAGCAACATCAATCTTCTCAGAGATAAACATACTGTGATAAGTTGCAGGCTTTCCAGTCACATGTTTCATTTTTCCTTGGACTCGATCAGATGTTAGATTATATTCTTTCTTCATCTGAGCTTCAAATTGTACATTATGCGTACAACCAACTCGTGGAGAAATAAACGTCTTATTTGCTAAATCTTTCGGGCTTTCAATCCCTGCTTTATTGCGAGCCATAATGACAGTGCCACCAGTCGATCCTCCTGCTACAATGTTAATCTTTGCCCCGCTAGCAAAGTGGTTCATTGCGGGGCCAGGACCAACAAGACCTCCTTCAATTTCACCAGTTTCTAATGCAGTCATAAATGCAGAACCATCAGGAAAATATTGATATTCAACTTTTATACCGTTTGGCATCTCGGATTCATACATTTTTTCTTCTTCTGCGACCATTCCTGCAACATGATTAATATTGGGAAAGTAACCAATGGTTATTTTTTCTTTATTGTCAGCATCCTTATTTCCTTTAGCACAACCTGCTAACACCGCAATGAAAACAATAAATAAATATAAAAACAGTTTTCTCTTTCTCATTTTCGTCATCCTTTCTAAATACATATTTGAACTAGCATGTAAGGATAGGGAATCGGCAAAGTTTATTTTCCTATTGTTTTAATAAGCCCCAGCGTTTCATGACATTACGTTCAATTTTAGAAAAGATGCCATGATCTACAGTTGCTCCTATAACACCAATAACTATAATGATTGCAATGACTTGATCCATCCGAGCATAATCTTGCGCATATCTTAGTGAATAGCCTAACCCAGGGCCATTACTTAATAATTCTCCTGCCATTAATGCACGCCAGCTAAAGGCCCATGCAAGCCTAATACCCGTCATATAATATGGCGTGCCAGCAGGCATTTCAACTCTGTAAAAAAGTTGCAACCCACTAATCCCCATCGTTTTTGCTGCACGTATTAATGGAGGGGAAATGTTTTGAATGGCTGATCTTACTTGAAGCGCCATGACAAAAGTTCCTCCTAGCACAACTACGAATACAACAGAAAACTCGGTAAAACCAAACAACATAATCGCAAGTGGCACCCAAACAATACTTGGTATACTTTGCATTCCTATCAAATACATTCCTACTGTTTCATTGGCAACTTTTGACTTGCCAAGAATAAGCCCAATAACAGTTCCTAAGAATAATGCTGTGGTCATTCCAAGTAGAAGGTGCTTAAAGCTTGCTCCCAAAGCAAATAAAAAATCGCCGTTCATAAATCCGTTATATAGGGCATGAGCTACAGCTTTAGGGGAAGGAAATACGATTGCTTCAAAAATACCTACCGTGTGAACCAATTGCCAAATAGTTATAAGGAAAACCAAAAATAGTAGTTGCTTGCTAAGCATTTTGAATTTCATTTGACCATTCATCCTTTAATGCTTTATTCCATTCATCTTTTAAAAGCTTTCTAATCTTTTTCTCCAAAATAATGATTTGTTCATCTTCTCGTTTACGTGGCCTGTTTAGATTGATATTTACATCACTTATTATTCGTCCGGGATTGGTTCCCATGACTATGACTCTGTCAGAAAGGATGAGTGCTTCCTTAATGCTATGCGTTACAAACAATATCGTTTGCTTCTTTTTCTGCCAAATATCAAGCAATCTGTCTTGAAGGTTCTCTCTTGTTTGCTCATCTAAAGCGGCAAACGGTTCATCCATTAATAATATTTTTGGATTCATTGCTAAGGCACGAGCAATGGCTACTCGCTGTTGCATCCCACCTGAAAGTTCATGAATATAATGATGTTGAAATTTATCTAGCTGAACTAACTGTAGAAAATAAGCAACTTGCTCTTCTGCTTCCCTCTTTTTGAACCGTTTTTTAATTGGAAATAAGATGTTTTCTTTCACGTTGAGCCATGGAAGTAAGGAAGGTTGCTGGAACACCATTCCTCGATCTGGCCCAGGGCCGCTGATAGGTTCGCGGTTTAGCTTTATCGTTCCTTCTGTTGTCTCCTCCAGACCAGCAATCATAGAAAGTAAAGTCGACTTCCCACAACCAGATGGGCCAAGTATAGAGACGAATTGATTTTCATTTATACTTATCATCACATCTGAAAAAACGGGGAAATGTACTTGTTGTTTGTCATCCCAAAAGGATTTATTTACATGTTCGATTTCTAAAAGCAAAGATGAAAACCTCCTTGGCAACATAAAGTTTATTATTCCTATAATAAAAGTAGGAATTATTGAGGTTATTATACGCAAACAATGGTGGTTTCGTCAACGAAAATCACAAAAATAGTACAATTAAATAAATATGTAGCCGATTGATTAAGATAGTTAGCATAGCAAAAGCCGAACAATTAAATAAAATTGCTCGGCTTATTAGCGGTGCTATTAGAAAATTAAATTTTAAGATTTACCGTATAAGAAAGATGATAGCTTGTGTTAAAAAACTTGTCGATAAGCCAAGTTTTTCTTAACCTTTATCATACCTTAACGATTATTGCATATGCATTTACTACACAATAGAAGTGGTTTAAAATAATACACTTACTGTTTTATAGCATATGCTTCGCTAACTTTTTCCACCCAATCAAATGGATCTACCTCTTTACCGTATTGAATGTTCGTCAGTGTTGTATATAATGATTTAGCTAATTCACCTGTTTTCCCATTGTTAATGATTAAATCTTTACCTTCCCAACTTAGTTGACCAATTGGTGAGATAACTGCTGCTGTTCCTGTGCCGAAAGCTTCTTCCAATTCTCCATCAAGATATGCTTGATATAACTCTTCCATTGACAGCTTTTCTTCCATAACAGGAATATTCCAGTGTTTCAATAACTGAATAACAGAATTACGCGTAACTCCTTCTAGAATACTTCCATTTAGTATAGGAGTATAGACATTTCCATTTATTCTAAAGAATACATTCATACTTCCAACTTCTTCAATATATTTCTTTTCCACTCCATCAAGCCAAAGTACTTGAGCAAATCCTTTTTGGGAGCATATTTCTTGTGCCTTTAGGCTCGAAGCGTAGTTTCCGCCTGTTTTTGCTTCCCCAGTACCACCTTTCACTGCTCGCACGTACTGGTTTTCCACAGCAATTTTCACGGGGTTAATGCCTTCTTTATAATAAGCTCCCACTGGTGATAAAATGATTACGAACTTGTATTGATGGGAAGGTGCCACGCCAATATAAGGTTCTGTTGAAATAATGAATGGGCGAATATAAAGCGATGTTCCTTCTGCAGTTGGTATCCACTCTTTATCTAAATAGATTAATTGTTTTAGAGCTTCCAGTATAAACGCTTCATCAATCGCAGGAATACATAAGCGATCATTGGATTTGTTTAATCGCTGCAAATTCTTTTCCGGACGAAATAATTGAATTTCTCCTTCAGGCGTTTGATATGCCTTTAATCCTTCAAAAACGGATTGGCCATAATGAAAAATCATTGCTGATGGGTCAATCGTTAAAGGTTGATAAGGGACAATGCGAGCATCGTGCCAACCCAAAGGCTCAGAATAATCCATGACAAACATGTGATCGGTAAATATTCTCCCGAATTCTAGTTGGTCTGTTTGAGGTTTTTCCTTCTTGACTGCACAATGGTTAACTTTAACTGTCCATTCTTCCATGATACTATCCCCTTAGCTGTAAAATTTTATTAACTATATTAGTCTATATTTTCAATAAAATCAACCCTAAATACTTACTTTTTCTATTTTTCGTAAAATGTTGTATACTTTACATTATTGTATGTAAGGCTAAAAGGAGATGTATGGATGGTTAAAGCAATTATTTTTGATTTGGACGATACACTCTTATGGGATAAGAAAAGTGTTGCTGAATCTTTTCGGGCAACCTGTAATATGGCGAGAGATGTGTATCCGCAAATTGATCTCGAGCGTTTAGAGCAGAATGTGAGAACAGAAGCACGTGCCTTGTATGCGTCTTTTCCGACGTATGCATTTACACAAATGATTGGGATTAATCCTTTTGAGGGGCTTTGGGGAGACTTTGATGATGGCGGAAGAGAGTTTGACAAATTAAAGCAAATTGCCCCTGAATACCGAAAATCAGCCTGGAAACGGGGGTTAGAAAAGACTGGGGTCTTAGATGAACAATTAGGGGAAACGTTGGCGGAAGCATTTCCTAAGGTGAGAAAACAGAAACCGATTGTATTTTCTAGTACATTTAAAGTGTTAGACGCATTACGTGCAGATTATAAATTAGGTTTATTAACAAATGGTTCACCGAGTTTACAACAAACGAAACTTGATATGACCCCTCAGCTGACGCCTTACTTTGATGAAATCGTTGTTTCAGGCGCATTTGGGAGTGGGAAGCCTGATCCAGCCATTTTTCAACATATGCTTGAAAAATTAGAGGTAGATCCATTCGAAGCTTTAATGGTTGGTGATAATTTAACTACAGATATAGTAGGGGCCTTCAAAAGTGAGATGGCTTCTATATGGATAAATTGGAATAATATAGACAGTAACGGTTGCCCCACTTTTGAAGTAGATGACTTATTACAAGTATTAGATGTTGTTTATAACAGGCTTGGGAAAGCAAAAGGCACTTTCAAAATTTGAAAAAATTTTAGGGTTAGCTTATAAGCAAAAGGAAGGCTGTCGCCAAATAATTGGCGATAAGCCAAGTTTTTTATTTAATGAAGCATACCCAATACATCTGTTCTTTTTCTTGTAGCGAAATTCCCCTGTATCCTTTCTTAATCAATTGCTGTTGTTTTGTAATATCTTGTATGTTTACTGCCTGTTTGTCACTATAAAATGGAGTATCATCGGTTGTATGCAAATCACGAAATAGGATGTAGCGTAATTTACCATTGTATTTTTCTTTAAGCGAACAAATAGCCATCCTTAAAGCAAGTTTGTCTTTTAAGCTAGCAATATTTAATGGAGCAACAGTCGTAGCTACATAGCGGAAGGATTGCTGATCAATTTGATCAAATAATAATCTCCCCATGTAGGTTTGCAGCCGATTGCCTCGAAACGCAGGATGAACATTTGATATTTCCGAATAAAGCATTTTTTTACGTTGATATTCGTTTAGCCGGAGGTCTATTCCTAAATGTTCGGGATCATTCATTTTGGGAATGAGCATAGCACGAAATGCAATTAACTTGTTATTAACAAAGACCCCAATGATAGAACCATAGCCTCCTAAAATAGATTTATATTCCTCTGCTGTTAAGGGTTGAAGAAAATCTGGCACTTCCAAGGCATTTTTAACCATTGTCTGCAAATGTAAGATCTCATGTATATCTTCTTTATGTAAAAAACGAACGAAAAATGCTTGACCATGCAAAGGTAATTTCCCTGTAGTAATAATCGATGTATGCATGCAATCCCCTTCTTTTATTTAGATTTTTTGTTTACTTGATTAAAAAGTATAAATCTTTAAATATTTATAGTGTAAGCATAACGACGGCGTTTTGTCGCCATAAAAGCTTAATGATAGCTAAAGTTGGTTTAAAGGCTTACATTGATTTTTTTCTAATCAATGTCGTCTGCTGAGAGCGATCTGTTTTTTCAATTTTTGTAATGGTGAACCCAGTATAGGCATAAATCAAGGCAATAATTGGTACGGTGAAATTTAAAATAGCATAAGGTGCATAACTAAAGGCATGCACCTCTAGAGTTGTGTAGATGAAGACCCCACAAGTATTCCAAGGAATAAAGACAGAAGTTAGTGTTCCACCATCCTCTAGAGATCTTGATAAGTTCTTCGAATGTAAGCCTTTCTTTTTATATACGGTAGCAAACATTCTAGATGGAACGACAATGGAAATATACTGCTCAGAACATGTTGCATTCGTTAAAAAAGCTGCTCCTAATGTAGATGCAATTAAATTCCCAGTTGATTTTATGAATTTTAATAGTTGATCCATCATCGCTTTTAGCATCCCCGAATATTCCATGATCCCTCCAAAAGTCATAGCGACAATGGTCATCGACACGGTATACATCATAGACATCAGTCCACCGCGATTAAATAATTCAGCAACCATTTCGTTGCTTGTATCTATCGTGTAGCCATTTTGCAACACTTGTAGCGCATAGGATGGGTCGTCTCCTTGCACGAATATTTGCGAGAAAAAGCCCATAACGATTCCGGTTGCGATAGCAGGAACAGCGGGTACTTTGAACATAACCAGTACGATGACAAGTAGTGGTATAAGCAAAAGATATGGAGACATGACAAAATTCGCCTGCATGTCTAAGATGGTTTGCGTAATTCTTTCATTCTCAATGGCATCTTTTCCGAAGTCTCTTCCTATGTAAGTAAAAACGAGTAAAGAAATGATTAAACTTGGTACTGTTGTATATAGCATATGTTTAATATGAACGAATAAATCTGTATTTGTCAAACCTGAAGCTAGATTCGTAGTGTCTGATAAAGGAGACATTTTATCTCCAAAATAAGAGCCTGAAATAACTGCACCTGCAACTATAGGAGCTGGGATTCCCATACTCATTCCTATTCCCATGCCAGCAACCCCAATCGTTCCCATTGTTGCCCAAGAGCTGCCAACGGTTAAAGCTACAATAGCGCATATAATTGTAATCGTTACCAAAAAAATAGATGGTGAAATGATCTTTAAGCCGTAATAAATCATGGTGGCAACAATACCACCACCAATCCAAGCACCAATAGTTAATCCAACAAGCATAATAATGATAATGGCCGGTAGTGCTAATCGTATGCCGCGAAACATCATCTCTTCTATTTCTTTCCATGAATAGCCTTGTTTCCAAGCTACAAGCGCGGCTGTTCCTGTGCCAATAATGAGTGGCAAGTGGGGTTCTCCTTGAAAAGCCACAATGGTTAGTATCATGGAAGTAATCATCACACAAAGAGGTGTAAGCGCCCACCAAACGCTAATATCTTTTTTAGATATTTCGGTCATGCAAAAGCTCCTTTCTGTAAAAAATAAAATAGTAAAATTCATTTTAATTAGAAATGAAAGAATTGTCAATTTATTGTTTCTTAGTTTACAAACGTTGAGGGTGTTCTGTTGGGGGCTATTCATTGGTGAGTCATATGAAAATAGGTTAAAAAACAATCTTTGGTAGGAGTTTTTTCGTGCTAGGTAAGGGGGAGAATACGAACAGTGAACGTTTCTCATGGTACAACAAAAGCCAAACAACTAGCATTTAATTGTTCGGCTTTTGTTATATAGTAGTTGCTGATCTTCAACATGAGCGCAAAAATATAATGTGTTATAAATCGATAGAAATAGCTTTATGAATTTCTTCAAGCTGTTCTAAAGCTTCTAATTCTATCTTTTCTATATGTCTGTCTACTGTCATAACCATAATGGCATTTCCACCAACATCGGCACGATCTACTTGCATGGTTGCAATGTTTATCTCTTTTGTAGCTAGCAGGCTGCCCATTTTACCAATAACGCCTGGTTGGTCTTGATGGTGGATAACTAAAAGATGTCCTTTTGGAGTTACATCAACACTATAAGGATCTACTTTAACAATTCTAGGGCCTAATCCATTAAGCAGTGTACCGGCAACGCTTTTCTTTTCAGATTTAGTTACTATTTCTACACGCATTAAGTTTGTAAAGCCTTGCGTGGAAGAAGTCATGTTTTCATGAATAGTTAAGCCTCTTTTTTCTGCGAGGTAAAGGGCATTTACATCATTTACGTGATCACCTAAATGGCGAGCTAGCAGTCCTTTCACTGCATTCCTCGTGATTGGACCAATCTTTGTTTTAGCCACATCCCCAGAATAATAAAGGTTAATTTCTTGAATTGGTTCATTTGCTAAATGAATAAGAAATTGGCCAAGCTTTTCAGCTAAGAGGAAATATGGCTTAATTTCTGTTAAGGCTTCTCGCGGAATAGAAGGGAGATTTACAGGATTATGAACAGCCTCTCCACGCATGAAGCGAATGATATCTTCACTAACATCTATCGCAACACTTTCTTGTGCTTCTACCGTACTTGCGCCTAAATGAGGAGTAGCAATTATTTCAGGTAATTCTAATAAACGGTGTTCATAAAATGGCTCTTCTTCAAATACATCGAGAGCAGCTCCAGCAACTTTTTTATTTTGGATGGCATCATACAGTGCCGCTTCATCAATGATTCCACCTCGAGCACAATTAATAATGTAAACACCGTCCTTCATTGCTTCGAAGGCTTGTTGATTTAAAAGATATCGCGTTTCCTTTAATAATGGCGTGTGAATGGTAATGAAATCCGCTTGCGCATAAACATTTTCAAGGGAACCTTTTTTAATACCTAATTTACTTGCTTGTTCTTCTGTTAAAAACGGGTCGTATGCGATTATACGCATCCGTTGTCCTTTCGCTCGGTAGGCGACTTCTGCTCCGATACGACCAAATCCAATGATGCCTAATGTCTTATTTTTTAGCTCTTTGCCAATATATTTTTTCCGATCCCATTGTTTGTTTTTTAAAGATAAATATGCTTGTGGAATTTTTCTAGATAAAGCCATCATCATTGCCATTGTATGTTCAGCTGCTGAATTTGTATTACCATTCGGTGCGTTTACAACAATGATTCCTTGCTCTGTTGCAGCATCTAGATCAATATTATCAACCCCCACACCAGCTCTGCCAATGATTTTTAAATGGGTTGCTTTCGCAATGAGTGCACGCGTTACTTGTGTTTGACTTCTAACTATTAAGGCGTCATATTCTGAAATTCGTTCAAACAGTTCCGTATTTGTCCATTCTGTTCCAATATCTAATTGAATCTCTTCTGTTTCTAATAAAGGGGTAATTCCTTCTTGGCTTAAAGGATCAGCAATTAATACTCTAAATCCCATCTTTCGTCTTCCTCCCAGTGTAATTCGTTTTATTATATATAGAATTGTTTGTTTTACAGCAATAGAATCTATGAGGCAACGTACATATCCCCAGATAAATTTATTATATGGTACAATATATTTTTTTTATTTTAGAAAGGATGAAATTTATTTACAATTTGTCATCAACCCTTCATTTTCAAATAGGCAGCTTGGGCAGCTTGTACGCCTGTTCCAAGCTCTACGTGTTTACCAATTTGTTGTAAACCAATTTCGATAATGCTTATTACTTGTAACACATCAGCAGGGGAACAGTAGCCCATATGTCCAATTCGAAAAATTTGTCCTTTTAAATGTTGCTGTCCTCCCGCTAAAGTTAAACCAAAATCGTTTTTAACGATCTTTCGTAAGTCTTCAGATGCAAAATCTCCTGGTTTTACAGCAGTAACTGTTGGGGAAGCATTTTTATCCGATGTAAGCAATGGAATGGATAAAGCTTTAAATGCTTCCCGAGTCATATTCTTCATCATCTCATGGCGATGGAAAATATTTTCTAATCCTTCTTCCTCCACGAGGGTAAGGGCTTGTTTTAAGCCTTGTAGTAAGGATACTGCTGGTGTGAAGGGGGTCGAATCTTCTTGAAGTTTAAGACGATACCTGCGCATATCTAAATAAAATCTAGCATGTGGATTTTTTTCAATAACGTCCCAGGCACGTTTGCTTGCAGCTATAAAAGCTAGTCCTGCAGGGAGCATCATTGCTTTTTGCGATCCGGTTACAACGACATCTAATCCCCATTCATCCATTTTTGTTTCTGTTCCCCCAATACAAGAGACGCCGTCAACGATAAATAGTGCTTCCGATTCATTGTGCACGACTTCTGCAAGTTGCTTAATTGGATTTAATACGGCTGTAGAAGTTTCACAGAAAGTCGCAAACACTGCTTTAACATTGGGATGTTGTTGCAGTAAAGATGCTAATTGTTTCGGGTCAGCTGCTTCCCCCCAAGGGACCAAATATTTATGGGCTTCAATGTGATACTCATCACAAATTTTTGTAAAACGTTCACCAAATGCGCCTGTGACAATTACAAGCACTTCTTCTTCCGGTTGTACGGTATTTACGACTGCTGTTTCTAATGCTGCGGTACCACTTGCAGTATAAATAAGTACATCCTCTTTTGTACCAAAGATAGGTTTTAATTTTTCCTTCACAATCTTTAACAGTTCTTTCATTTCTTGTCCTCGGTGTCCAAACATAGGCTGTGCCATTGCACGTTCTACACTAGGTGGAATTGGTGTTGGGCCAGGAATTCTAAGTAGATGTTGATCGGGTTGCATGATTATCTCCTTTCAAACTAGTTGCTTTATTTTGATATTTTTTCTGAATAATAGTTAACAGCATAGCAGAACTTTATATATTGTCAATAAATTTAAGCTATTTGTTTTAAATTTTTTGACTGTAGATAAGTATAAAATTATAGGATTCTTTACACTATAGAAAAGGATAAAAATTTAGGGGTATACCTTACTATGAGTAAAATGAAGGCTTCTACTCGAATGAATTGTCAATAGATCTTTCGTTTTTCTAAAAAGCTTCATGAACCCTTTGTCATAAAGAATGGTGACAGCTAATTTTTTCTTATACTATAACCCTTAAAACTTTTATACTTGCCTATAGTGTAAGAATAGAGCGTCGCTAATTAGATTAGCTAACTATTTTTTGTTTTCGTTCCTGAAAAATAGTTTATAATGGAAAGTATAGATGATAACTTAGCGAGGTGTAACCATGAAGTTTGTGTTTGATTTAGACGGAACGATATGTTTCAACGGTAAACCACTTTCAAATACGATTGTCCAATGTTTAAAACAGTTAAATAAAAATGACGTTATCTTTGCATCGGCTAGACCAATCAGGGATATGCTTCCAGTGCTTCCTAAAGATTTTCATTCTTATACGCTCATTGGTGGAAATGGTTCACTGATTTATCAAGATAATAAGCTATTACACGCCCAAACATTTACCAATCAACAGCTGCGTGTCATTTTAAAGCTAGTTGAGGAGCAGGAAGCGACTTTCTTAATGGATAGTGATTGGGACTATGTGTATACAGGCCCAAAGGATCATCCGATTGTACACAATCTGGACCAAGGAAAATTAGCTCAACATGTAGCCGTTGATCAACTTTCCTCTGTAGTAAAAATATTATTCATTACGATGAAGGATTACGAAATTTTATTCACTCAATTACAGCACTTGGACATAACTGTTCACGAACATCGTAATGAACAACTTATTGACGTAAGCCCAAGAAATATTGATAAGTGGAGTGCGTTACAAGTATTAGGTATAAAGCCGAAAAGTTATATAGCTTTTGGCAATGATGCGAATGATATCTCCATGTTCCAACATGCTGCACAGGCAATTATGATTGACTATCACGATCAATTGTCACGATTTGCTGATGAGCACGTTTCTTACCAAGAAGATGGAGAAAAAGCAATTGTGGAAAAAATCCAATCCATCTATTATGAAACCGTGTATATTTAGTATGGTGCTTCATGCAAGTAGCTTTGGAGTTGGAATATCGTACAGCTTTGTAATTTGTTGCAGCACGTATACAATAAAAGGAAAGTTGATATCAAATATGAGGAGAAAGATATATGTACAAAAACTCAGATCGATTCTTAACTTCTTTTAATCGAATTGAAAAAATGCTCCGTTCTTTCATGATACATAAAAAGGATGTAAGCTTTTCTAAAACAGTAAAAATTCTGCGGAATTCAAATGCATTAGTGAGCCAATACAGTGATGATTTGCTTGAGTTTGCGGAGCTTAGAAATGCAATCGTGCATAATAAAGTGGATATGACTTATGCCATAGCTGAACCACATGATGAAATTGTTGAAAGAATTGAATGGATTGAAGAGGAGCTAAGAAAGCCTAAACTCGTTATTCCTACGTTTCAAAAGTATGTATATTGTTTTCAAAGTAATGATGAATTAAATAAATTGTTAAAGGTTATTCATGAAAAAAGATTGTCCAAATTTCCCATTTATGAAGGTAAAGTGTACCGAGGTTTGCTTACCCAAAAAGGAATTACAAATTGGTTGGCGAGCATAGATCAACGAGGTGAAATGTTAAAAAGTAGCTATCACTTAAAAGATATTTTTCCTTTTGAAAACAATGAGAATTCGAGGTTTATTGCTCAGGATACCACTTTGTATGGGGCAATTGAAATGTTTAAAGAACATACAAGTAGGGGCAAGCGATTAGAAGCCTTGCTCATCACTTCGAATGGTGAACCTTCAGCCGAATTATTAGGTATTATTACAGCGTGGGATATTTTGGAGATTTCATAGTTTGAAATAGCTTGAAGCGTTATGTAGCTTGTCTGTAGATGGCATGATCAATGAAATGATTGGCTATGCTATAGTAATATCATAACTAAGATAAATCATGTCGGCATAGTAACTGTTGCGAGCTTAGTAAAGGCATGTGATCTCCAATCTACCCGCTTATTAATAGTTCTTTTAAATGGATTATAAATAAATTTTAGTTTAAGATAAATAGTTTAAGTTTAATGATTAAGGTGGATTCTAATATGACTCTAGTATCAATTGATTTTGAAACTGCTAACGAAAAACGGACAAGTCCTTGTGCAGTTGGCATCGTTGTATCAGATGGGACACAAATAGTGGATGAGTACTATAGTTTGATAAATCCGCTTACAGATTTTCGAGCAATGAACATACGAATACATGGTATTACGCCAGAACATGTTCGTTATGCTCCAACTTTTACAGATGTTTGGCCAGTCCTTTCTACATACTTACAGCAAGGTATGGTTATTGCTCATAATGCGAGCTTTGATATGAGTGTTCTAAGAAATACATTAGATCGTTTTGGGTTAACATACCCTGACTTGAATTATCTATGTACAGTTATGCTTGCAAAACAAATATGGCCACAGCTACATAATCATAAATTGGATACATTGGCTACCTTCCATCAAATCCCTTTTGAACATCATCATGCTTTAGAAGATGCCCGTGTTGCAGCAAAACTTTTTTCTAAATCTTTAAATGAAAGTAAACAGCATACAATAGAAGGCTTATTAGCTATGTATCATATACAAAGTGGTAAGATTTTTCATCATGGGTATCATGCACCAAAGAAAAAGAAAATGCGTCAATATAAACAGATTTTTCTTACTTAAATCCCCTTTGTATAAAATAAAGATAACTGCATAGGAAGTTGCTGCTTGGATCACACTATTGTAGTAGGAGGTGTGATCCGTGAAAGAAGAGCAACATGCATATCGTTCTAAGCGTGCTCAAAGTAGTGTCAATCCCCAAGGTCTGTCTGAAGATAAAAAAGATCATCGTCCAAAAACGCAACTAGAAGATAGGGCGAAAAAGAAAAATACGAAGATCTAATAGTAGATAAATTGCAGAGCTATTGATTCCTAATCTAAGCATCTGTGAACAGCTTTTGAAAAATAAGTGTAATTTTTGTGGTTCAATTAATCATCCGTTGCTTTTTTCATTGATTTTTTTGTTAGCGGTGGTATAATAAATTTACAAGCTGCAATGTACGTATTTTATTTAGTTTTAACCTCTAATGAATGAATAGGGAGTTTTATATCGAAGCTTTAATGTCGTGCCGTCTTCGAGCGGAAGACAGGACAGTTTCTGCAAACACCCACTTAGCGAAGTGGTGGTTTAAAACTTTTTATTACAAAATACGGCAATTGTGGCCTGTAAGATAAATAATACGACCGACCAGTTCTTTTATTGGAACTGGTCGTTTTTAATTGTCTAGGAAATTATAAAATTTAGCAGCTGTGGATAAACTTACTAAGTTATTTAGCCACGTCCGGCTCCAGCGCCCAGCAACTAGGCGACTTCACGAAATCGCCCTACGATAAGTCATCATCGGTTCGTTCCTCACCGTGATTCCTTTATCTCAGTTGATTCGTTCCAGTCGCTACGTTGCTGAACGGGCGCTTGCGCCTTTGTTCTTGGCTGCGTTTGATGTGACCTTCTATATTCTTTTGGTGATGTATTGTTGAATTGCTTAAAAACTCTGGAAAAGTAATTTTGGTCTTTAAAGCCAACAGAAATGCTAATGTTATAAATGGTTTCATTCGTATGGAGTAAAAGTTTTTTCGCACTATTTATTCTGAATTCAGTTACAATTTTTTTGAATGGTTTATTCTCCATCGAAAGTAAATGACTTAAGTAATTGGGGCTGATTTCTAGGTAATTCGCTAGATCTTCTAGGCGAAGATTTACATTATTAAAATGATGTTCTAAATACAAAAGCGATCTTTCTAAATAATTAAATTCTCGCTTTTGCTTTTGAACTTGAGCATGTTTGATGACAGTGATGCAAAATAGAATGAATTCTTGCACAATTGTGTACAGAACTGGATGATTTAAAATGATTTGAAACGTATGGTGGTACGCTTCTTCCACAACTTCTATTTTAGATAATTTACAGTTATTAATAAACCGTCGCACCTGTGCAAGAACACTTGTAAGTTGAATTCGGACAATCTCTGGTTCGGGATAATTGTTAAACGGTCTTGTAAACGTTTGATATAAATAATCTTTAATACTCTCAATATCTCCTTTTTCTAAGCTCTCCATCCAAAATCTCTGTTCATCAGAAGTTAAAAAAGGATCGAAAGATGAGAAAGTGTAAACTTGATCAACTACAAATACCTGATTAAACCCTTTGTAAAATCTCATGTTAAGCACAGTTTTTGTCACTACATAGGCTTGATGTAGATCAATAATATCCATCTCGTTTTTATAAATAGCGATATTTATGTTGAAGTCAAATGCTTCTCTCCATAACTGCATTATTTTTGAGACTTCGAATTTGATGTTCTCCGTTGTATACGGATACCTTACATACGCTAAACAAACAATTCGGTTATGCAGTGGGTAAAGTTCAATTTTAAATGGTGGGCTATTATTGTATAACCATGCAAATAAATCCTGTATGTGTGCTTGCTTTTCTGGTTCTATCAGCAAAAAAATGGGCTGAACAGGGTCTGATAAAGAAGTTTTTAAAAATAAGGAATGGTATATTTCGTGACTTCTTGAAATGTATTCCATAGGCTGACTGCTGTGCTCTATTTTTGTTGCGTTTGTTAGTGCTTTTTTTAATAGTGTAAGGTTAAGTGGTTTGACAAGTAGTGATTTGCTTTGCAGTTCAATAGCTTGCGAGGCTCTTTCAAAGACAGGCTCTGCTGTTGTTGTAATTAAGCTTTTGGAATACCTGCGAATGTTCGTAGCAAAAGCTGCAAAATTAGTAGGAGAAAGCAATTCCAGTTCGAGTATGACGACATGCGGTTTTCCTTTGCTTAAAAGCATATTTGCTTGTTTGATATTCCTTGCATGAAGAATATGCTCAAATGGCAGCTGGTTGGAACGAATAAACCATTCCAATCCAGTTCTTTCCGTTTCATCTCGATCAATAATTAAAATATCCATAATCTAGACCCTTCCCTTAACGTATTGAACATCTTAATTAGGCTGTAGTATAAGATTGGAGACATGCCTAGTTTTTCTGCTTTCAATAAAAAATCCTAACTATAAAATAGTATTGCTACAAAGGAATTGCTATATCGAATTGAGTAATAAAAATATGCTAAAGTTCGTAAAAAAATCTCTTTTTTAATGATATCAGAAAAAATATAATAAAGAAAATAATAAAAATGTAAGCGCATTATTAGTTCTGGGGGTTAAGCAATGGAAAAAACAAAAATTCGAGAGGAGCAATCGTTATCGGATAAAAGAGCCGCTTGGAAGTTTGTGCTATTCAGTTTGTTTGGGATCATTTCTTTCTTTGTTCCCGTACCAATTGGAGGAGAATCATCAATTTTACTCGACCATATTGTAAGTGGAATTAAAACCACCCTCCCCATGTTTGTCATACATAGTTATACTGTTCTCATTCTTTTTCTTGGTGCTGTCTATCCAATAGCTAATAAGACATGGAGAGATAGTTTTATTAATGTAATCCTTACTTTATTTAAAGTTGTTGGATTTGTTTTTGGAACCATGCTTGTATGGAACGTTGGGCCAGCTTGGCTCTTTCATCCTGATCTCGGGCCATTTTTATTACAACAATTAATCATACCTGTTGGTATTTTAATACCCATAGGATCTATGTTTTTAGCATTACTTGTTAACTATGGATTTTTAGAGTTCGTTGGCGTATTTATGCAAGCAATTATGCGCCCTGTTTTTAAAACTCCAGGACGCTCAGCAATTGATGCAGTTGCATCGTTTGTCGGTAGTTATTCGATAGGTTTATTAGTAACAAATCGAGTCTTTAATCAGGGTAAATACACAATTCGAGAGGCTTCCATTATTGCTACTGGCTTTTCTACAGTTTCTGTTACGTTCATGATAGTTATTGCAAATACGTTAAATCTAATGGATTTTTGGAACTTGTACTTTTGGATGTCTTTAATCATAACGTTTGTTGTAACAGCTATTACAGTAAGAATTTGGCCCTTAAGCAGGATAAAGAATACGTACATTAGCGGAAAAGGAAATCCTGAAACGATCATCAAAAAGAATCGATTATATCATGGATGGAAAGAAGGCATTTATGCGGCAAATCGAGCTCCTAGTATATTTTCTAGTGTAGTTGCGCATTTAAAAGAAGGATTAATGATGACAATGAATACACTCCCTTCCATAATGTCTGTAGGTCTACTTGGTTTAGTACTTGCCTATTATACACCACTATTTGATTGGTTGGCTTATATTTTTGTTCCAATTACATGGCTCTTACAAGCACCTGAAGCTCTATTAACTGCGAAAGCTGCTGCTATTTCCATTTCGGAGATATTTTTACCATCTTTACTTGTGGTGGAAGCTGAGCTTGCAACTAGATTTATAGTTGCTGTGCTTTCCGTATCATCCATTTTATTTTTTTCAGCAGTAATCCCTGTCATTATTTCAACGGATATACCAATACCGATATCTAAGATGATTATTATATGGTTTCAGAGAGTTGTGCTAACGTTATTTATCATCATACCAATAGCAAAGTTAATTTTTTGAAAAAGAGTAGTTTTAAGAAAAAGCTTTTTTACACTATAGGAGTTTTTCTAAATTTAAATAGAAGGGTGACGGTTTTACTGTGAAACCATTAGAGGGGATAAAAGTGTTAGATTTTACAAGGGTTTTAGCTGGTCCATTTGCTACAAAAATACTAGCAGATTTTGGTGCTGAAGTTATAAAAATAGAAAGAACAGGGCATGGAGACGATACACGTTCTTTTGGACCATTTCAAAATGGGTTAAGTGGCTATTTTGTTTATTTAAATACTGGAAAAAAGAGCGTTGAACTAAACTTAAAAGACCCTGACTCTATTTGTTTATTAAAGGAAATGGTGAAAGATGTAGATGTCGTAATTGAAAATTTTAGACCTGGAATTATGCGCAAATTTAATTTAGATTACGCATCTCTAAAAGCTATGAAACCAAATATTATTTATGCTTCTATTTCCGGTTTTGGACAAGAAGGCGTCTGGAGTAATAAGCCTGCCTATGATCTTATTGCACAAGCCGCGGGAGGCATAATGAGTATTAATGGTTATCCTGATTCACCACCAACACGTGTTGGTGCTTCCTTAGGAGATACTAGTGCTGGTTTAAATGCAGCGATTGGGATCACTACTGCTTTATTTCATAGAGAGCGAACGGGGGAAGGGCAGCATATTGATGTGGCGATGGTAGACTCGATATATGCATTATTGGAGAGTAATGTGATGCGGTATACAGTAGATGAAAATGTTCCACAACGAATTGGAAATCGGCACCCGATAAGTGCACCGTTCGATATATATCAATCAAAAGAAGGATATTTAGCTATTGCTATTGCTAATGAATCATTGTTTGAAAGATTTACTACATTAATTCATCGGGAAGATATGCTAGAGGATGAACGTTTTCGTACAGATAACAACAGACAGAAATACCAAGAGTTATTAAAAGCCGAAATAGAAAATTGGTTACGTCCATACACTGCAACAGAGGCAGCAGCTTTACTTGAACAAGGGGGGGTACCTTGTTCTGTTATACACGACATAAAAGATATTTCTGAAAGTGCCTATATAAAAGAGAGAAATATGCTTGTAGATGTGAATCAATTAGAACATGGTTTGTTTAAAATACCTGGAAATCCTATTAAGTTATCAAGCTTAAAACAAACGAATATTCAGCCAGCCCCAGAGCTTGGAGAGCATACAGAAGCTATACTTGAAAAATATAAGGAGATGATGAAATGAATTTTGGGTATACGGAGGAACAAATCAGTATTCGAAGCATGGTTCGTGATTATGCGAAAAATGTATTGACGCCCCGAGCAAAAGAATGGGATGAGAAAAATGCATTCCCTTTGGAGCACGTAAAGTCTATGGGGGAACTTGGATTGTTAGGGATAGCATACCCAGAAGAATTTGGCGGTGTAGGTGCTGACTCTATAACGGAAGCAATAGCAGTTGAAGAAATAACATACGGCTGTGCTGCAACTGGTTCTATATTAACAGCCCATTACTTAGGAATTGATGGTTTATTCTTAGCAGGGAGTGTTGAACAAAAAAGAGAGTACTTAATCCCTGGTTGTAAAGGTGAAAAGCTCTTTGCATTTGGGTTAACAGAACCGATTGGGGGAACAGATGTAGGTTCCATGAAAACGACAGCCGTAAAAGATGGCGATGATTATGTTTTAAACGGTATGAAACATTTTATTACTAATGGTAAATATGCTGATATTATTATTGTTTATGCGAAAACGGATACATCAAAAGGAAATAAAGGCATTAGTGCTTTTATAGTAGAAAACGGAACAGAAGGCCTCTCGTTTGGAGTAGGGGATGACAAAATGGGGATTAGGGGAGCTACCACAGATGAAGTGATTTTTGAAAACTGTCGTATACCAAAAGAAAACCTTCTAGGAGAAGAGGGAGATGGTTTTAAGCTTGCTATGCAAGTTGTGGATAGGGGAAGGATTGGCATTGCGGCGATGGCTGTAGGTTTATCACAAGCTGCTTTAGATGCAGCAGTTCAATATGCTAAAGAAAGGCCAGCATTTGGCAACCCCATTGCGGAATATCAAGGTTTGCAGTGGATGATGGCTGAAATGAAAGCTGATTTAGAAGTATCTCGTATGTACACGTATTACGCAGCTTCATTAAAGGATGGTGGGGGAAGAATTTCTCAGGAAGCAGCTATTGCAAAATTAATAACGTCTGAAGCGAGTCAAAGAATTGTGCATAAAGCAGTTCAAATTCATGGCGGTTATGGATACATGAAGGAGTTTCCAGTAGAAAGATATTATCGCGATCAACGAATATTAGAGATATTTGAAGGCACGTCTCAAATACAAAAAATTGTTATCGCTAGTCACTTATTAAAATAATTACTTCATAAAGAATATAAAGGGGAGATTTAATGATGAATACAAATCAAGTCATTAAGGCACCTACGGGGTCAGAATTAACATGTAAAGGTTGGCAGCAAGAAGCAGCAATGAGGATGTTAATGAATAATTTAGACCCACAAGTAGCAGAAAATCCAGATGAATTAGTTGTCTATGGTGGGATAGGCAAAGCAGCAAGGAATTGGGAATCTTTCCATAAAATAATTGCTACGTTGAAAAAGCTGGAAAACGATGAGACACTAATTGTACAATCAGGGAAGCCTGTAGCTGTATTTAAAACACATGACCATGCACCTCGTGTATTAATCGCCAACTCAAATATCGTGCCCAGTTGGGCAAATTGGAATCACTTTTATAAATTGGAAAGTGAAGGCCTTATGATGTATGGGCAAATGACAGCTGGTAGCTGGATATATATTGGAGCACAAGGCATTTTACAAGGAACTTATTTGAGCTTTGTAGAAGCTGGCAAAAAAGCGTTTGGATCAACAGATCTATCCGGAAGACTTATTTTAACAGGTGGCATGGGAGGTATGAGTGGTGCGCAACCATTAGCAGGGAAAATGGCTGGAGCGGTTACGCTTGTAGTCGAAGTAGAAAGAAAACGAATTGAACGCAAAATAAATGAGGGCTATTGTGATTACTTGGTTACCGACATAGACGAGGCTTTACAGCTAGTGAATAAATATCGCCAAAAAAGGGAAGCCGTTTCCATTGGTCTTGTTGGTAATTGTGCTGATGTATTTCCAGCTATTTATGAAAAGGGAATCGTCCCAGACATTGTAACAGATCAAACGAGCGCGCATGACCCAATAAATGGATATATACCAAATGGAATGTGTTTCGAACAAGCTTTGGTATTAAGAAAGAAGGATCCTAAAGCTTATGAAGAAAAGGCAAAAGCTACTATGGGTGTTCATGTTCAGGCAATGTTGGATTTTCAAGCATCTGGTTCTGAAGTGTTTGATTATGGCAATAATATTCGAGCTTATGCGAAAGAAACGGGAGTGGAAAATGCTTTTGATTTTCCTGGCTTTGTTCCTGCTTATATCCGTCCGCTATTTTGTGAAGGGAAAGGGCCATTTCGTTGGGCAGCCCTTTCAGGTGATCCAGAGGATATTTACCGTACGGACCGTCTAGTTAAAGAAATGTTTGCTGAAGATGAGTCTCTTGTAAAGTGGATAAATATGGCGCAAAAAATGATACAATGGCAAGGGCTTCCTTCTCGCATCTGCTGGCTCGGATATGGAGATCGTCATCGTTTTGCATTAGAAGTTAACAAGTTGGTTGCTACAGGGGAAATGAAAGCTCCTATTGTATTCGGTCGTGATCATCTTGATTCAGGGTCGGTAGCTTCTCCAAATCGAGAGACAGAAGGGATGAAAGATGGAAGTGATGCCGTATCTGATTGGCCAATATTGAATGCACTCCTTAATACTGCTGGTGGTGCTAGTTGGGTTAGCGTACATCATGGTGGTGGAGTGGGTATGGGATATTCACAGCATGCGGGTCAAGTTATCGTAGCAGATGGCACGAAAGAAGCAGCTGAAAAAATAAAGCGGGTTTTAATCACCGATCCTGGCATGGGAGTAGCAAGGCATGTGGACGCTGGATATGATATTGCTATTGAAACAGCAAAAGAGAAAGGAATTTACATTCCGATGATGGATTCCGAAGTATAGTCGAAGAACATGAACTGTTGAGGCTTTCCTTTTTATACAAATTATAAGGTTTATCGTATAAAAAAACGACAGCGTTTTTCCGCCATAAGACTTGGCGACAACCCAAATTTTTCTAATCATGATAAGTGTTCTTCCATAGAAAAATAAAGGCTTTTCGTATAGAACAATAGCTTTTGCCATAAAGATTGTGAAAGGTGGTAGGAACATGTACTCGATGACAGAAAAACAATGGTGGTCTGGGAGGGTAGATCATGCAACAGATCCAGCTTACTTTCGGTTTCACCAAGCTATTCAATTGAAAGACATTGCATCACGTAAACGAGATAATGATTTAAAGGGATCCATAGCTTTGATTGGATTTTCTTCTGATGAGGGTGTTCGCAGGAACAAAGGTCGAGTCGGTGCGGCAAAAGCGCCATATGAAATTAGATCTGTACTGGCAAATTTAGCTTACCATTTAGAAAAATTGTCTATATTTGACGTAGGGAATGTAAGTTGTATACATCAACAATTAGAAGAATCACAAGAAGAATTAGGGAAATACATGCATTATTTACTACAAGCACAATCCACACCAATCATACTTGGAGGAGGACATGAAACATTATATGGACATTATCTTGGTGCACGTCAATATGTCAATCAAACAACAAAATTGGGGATAATCAATATTGATGCGCATTTTGATTTACGAAATGATTTTCTGCCAACTTCAGGTACGATGTTTAAACAGATATTGGAGCAAGATAAGTTTGCGGGGTATTTATGTTTAGGTATTCAAAAATGGGGAAACACGCAAGCTCTTTTTCAAGAAGCAGCTCAGTATCAAAGTAATTATATTTTAGCTGAGGACGTAGCCAATGATAGCCAAACTATAAAATTGATAGACGATTTTACGAAACAGCATGATTATATTATCTTTACTTTATGTATGGACGCGGTGGAAGCAACTGCAGCTCCAGGTGTGAGCGCTCCATCTCCGCTTGGGTTAGAGCCTAAAATAGTTAGAGACTTGATACGGTATATAGTAGCCAAACCGAATTTGCTTAGTATGGATATTTCCGAGGTAAACCCTGTTGTTGATGAAAATAATAAAACAGTAAAATTAGCTGCTTATTTCATTGCAGATGCTATGCAATCCATGCAAAATAGAAAAAATATGCTATGAAGGGGCGTTAAACATGTCAAACTCTATATTTGTGAAAAATGCAGCGCAGGTAATTACGATGCAAGGTCATACAGATAAACCAGCTAAAAAAGAAGCGATGCAGCAATTAAGCATTGTTGAGAATGGGAGTGTGTTAGCTCAAGACGGAGAAATTATAGCAGTAGGTACGGAAGCAGAAATAAAAAACAATTATCCAGACGTAGTTAGAAATGCGAAAGAAATTCATGCAACAGGAAAAATTGTCACACCTGGACTTATTGATCCACATACACATCTTGTGCATGCTGGAACGAGAGAAAATGAGTATGCGATGCGTTTAAAAGGAAAGACGTATATGGATATTATGCATGCAGGTGGCGGAATTCATGCAACGACAGAAGCGACGCAAAAAGCAGGTTTTGAACAACTTTATCAAACGTCAAAAAAAAGGTTAGATACGTTTCTATTACATGGTGTGACAACAGTTGAAGCGAAAAGTGGCTATGGTCTTACAACAGAGCACGAATTAAAGCAATTGGAAGTAGCGCAGCAGTTAAATAAGGACCATGTCATTGATATTGTATCTACATTTATGGGGGCGCATGCAATTCCAATTGCGGAAAAAGACCAGCCAGAAAAATTTGTCGATAAAGTGATTGATGAAATGCTCCCAGAAGTAGCCAAGCGAAATTTAGCAGTTTTTAACGATGTATTTTGTGAGCGAGGTGTATTCACGCCTGAACAATCCAAACGAATTTTAGAAGCAGGAAAGCAATATGGTCTCATCCCCAAAATTCATGCTGATGAAATAGAGCCATATGGTGGAGCGGAGTTAGCAGCGGAAGTAGGTGCTATTTCTGCTGATCATTTGTTAAAAGCTTCTGAAATAGGAATGACTAAAATGGCAGAAAACGATGTCGTTGGCGTCCTTCTTCCTGGCACTGCTTTTTTCCTAATGGCGGCATTTGCAGACGCTCGGAAGATGATTGATAATGGAGTTGCTGTTGCATTATCAACGGATGCTAATCCAGGGTCTTCTCCAACATTATCATTGCAATTCATTATGAATTTAGGTTGTTTAAAGATGGGGATGACACCAGAAGAAGTGCTTATGGCAACAACAATAAATGCTGCTCACGCTATTAACTGTGCAAAAGAGGTTGGTAGTTTAGAAGTTGGTAAAAAAGCAGATATAACGATTTTTGATGTACCTAACTACTTAACATTATCCTATCAGTATGGGATGAATCATGTAGATACAGTGATTAAAAATGGGGAAATTGTTGTGGAAGAGAGACATTTAGCGTATTACTAAGTAAATGGAAATGATGAGAATGTACGATTTTGTTAATAGTATAAAAAATTATATTACGTTTCGTTTTCACAATCTTGACGAAATTATTGGAGAACGCATATACTGAAGATAGCTATTAGTTATTAGAAAAGATGTCAGCTTAGGGGTATGTATTGATCATGAATAACCATTTGCGTATTGGCAAGATTGCGACTTTACATGTCATGCTGGATGAGGAAGAACGTACTTACTTCTCATCTGCTTTTGAAACCGTGCAGATTTGTGAGGGGAAAGTAGGGTCAATGGAATTACAGAAGGTTATTTCCTCTGTAGAAACCGCTGTTAAACGGAGTGGAATGATTGAAGAAAAGCTGTACCGTGAAACGCATGCATTATATCATGCTATATTGGAAGCGCTTGAAGGTGTGACGCGAGGGCAGTGGGCGCTTGGAGAGATGATGCGAACGGTTGGTTTGCGCTTTGCTGTCGTACGCGGAAAGCCGTACGAGCTTGAACAAGAAGGCGAGTGGATAGCGGTAGCCTTTTATGGGACAATTGGAGCGCCCATAAGAGGGCTGGAACACGAAGCAATTGGCTTAGGAATTAATCATATATAATCATTACCTATAGTCGTTAGCTAAGTAGGAGGTGATGATGGCTAGCTTTATCTGCCATTATTACCTCTTTTTTGTTGTACTATAAGAAATCTTAAGAGCTAGAGGGTTATAAACTTCGGCTTTCTTCATAAAAAAGGGAAAAAAGCCAAGTTTCTCTTATGCTATCAACAAGTTTTGGGATGAGGGAAAACCCCACTACTTGAAGATACACTTTAACAAAGACATTTCAAAAGGGGGAGTACGTATGGTGGAATTAACAGGTCATTCATTAACGGTCGATGAAGTGAGGCGTGTTTGCGTTAATATGGAAGATATATCTATATGCAAAGAAAGCATGGAAAAAGTTAAAGCAAGTCGTAATAGCGTCGATCAAATAGTAGCAAATCAGGAAACAGTTTACGGTATAAATACAGGATTTGGGAAACTTAGTGATGTTATCATTAATAATGATAACGTAAGCGATTTACAATTGAACCTAATTCGTTCGCACGCTTGTGGAGTCGGCGAGCCTTTTTCTGAAACAATTTCTCGGGCTATGCTATTACTACGACTAAATGCTCTAGTGAAAGGTTTTTCTGGTGTTAGGCCAACATTGGTACACTTACTAGCTGATCTGATTAACAAACAAGTTCATCCAGTTATTCCGCAACAAGGATCATTAGGGGCTTCTGGTGATTTAGCTCCACTTGCGCATGTAGCTTTAGTGTTGATAGGAGAAGGCAACGTTTTTGGTAAGAACGGCGAAATAAGATCTACAGAAACTGTTTTCTCAGAAAAAGAAATAGTCCCAATCACGTTACAGTCTAAGGAAGGGCTTGCGTTAATTAATGGAACGCAAGCAATGGTGGCAGTAGGTATCATGAATTATATTGAAACGGAAAAACTAGCGTTTGATAGTGAATGGATTGCAGCAATGACGATGGAAGGACTTGAAGGTATTATCGATGCATTTCATCCAGCCGTTCATGAAGTGCGGGGTTACCCTCAACAGATAGCTGTAGCAGAGCGAATGAGGGAGTGGTTTAAAGGAAGCAAGTTAATCACACGTCAAGGTGAAAAACGAGTACAGGATGCGTATTCATTACGGTGCATTCCACAAGTTCATGGAGCTTCATGGCAGGCATTGGATTATGTGAAAGAGAAGTTAGAGATAGAAATAAATGCAGCCACAGATAATCCGTTAATTTTAAATGATGGAAAGTTGATCGTTTCAGGCGGGAATTTTCACGGGCAGCCAATTGCTTTAGCAATGGATTTTTTGAAAATTGCAGTTGCTGAGTTAGCAAATATTTCTGAGCGTAGGGTGGAAAGGTTAGTTAACCCGCAGTTAAATGATTTGCCAGCTTTCCTTAGCCCGTCACCAGGACTCGAATCAGGAGCTATGATTATGCAATATGTTGCTGCCTCCTTAGTATCAGAAAACAAGACGCTGGCGCATCCAGCTAGTGTGGACTCTATTCCGTCTTCTGCTAATCAGGAAGATCATGTAAGTATGGGGACCATCGGAGCTAGACATGCAAAAATAATTATTGATAATACGCGAAAAGTTATTACTATAGAATGTATTTGTGCTCTTGAAGCTGTAGAATATAGGGGAGTTGATAAGATGGCTCCAAAGATAAGAGGAAAATGGGAGGAACATAGGGGAATTGTTCCAAGGATTACTAAAGATCGTGTATTTTCTGAAGATATAGAAAGGTTATCCGATACACTACGAAGCTATTAAATAATTATAAATGCTACATTTGTTGCTACGTAGATATGTTTTTAATACTGTAGGAAGCATAAAATTTTTAGCGTTTATAGTTTAAGAAAAACTATAGCATTCGCCATATGAATTGCCAATAAGCCAAGTTTTTTTAAGGTAGTACTGTAGAATAACTGGAGTCCGCATGTATTTCGCTGAAGTTTCTCTATGAAAACTAAAAAAATTTAAGGTTAATCGTATAAGAAATACTGGCTACCTCCATAAGCTTTAGCGATATACCAATTTTAAAAATGGAATGTTTCCTCAAGGCAAGAGGTTCCTATTTCATAAAAAGCCTTGACAATGAATGGAAAAATTATTAGAATTATCAGTAATTATACGTTGGGTTTAGTGATCGTAGTAATTTTGCTAGATGTGCAACTGAAAGCGATTACTCTAGGTGGAGGATCTAAATATAGACAAAGGGGTAGTTAAAAATGAAGACTAACGAAGCAATTCAAGAAATGAAAGCGTCTATGCGTTTGCCAATTGTTATGGCACCAATGTTTTTAGTTTCTAGTCCTAAAATGGTTACAGAAGCTTGTGCAGCAGGAATTGTAGGGACATTTCCTGCATTAAATGCAAGAACAAAAGAAATATTGGAGCATTGGATGGAACAAATTACTAACGAGTTAGAGGAGATGAAAAAAGATAATCCAAATAAAAAAATTGCTCCGTGGGGAATAAATTTTATAACGCATCGTTCTAATAAGCGTTATACGGAGGATTTACAATTAATAGAAAAATATAAACCACCAATTGTCATTACTTCTTTAGGTGATCCTAGTCCAGTTGTGAAAATTGCTCATGAATATGGTGGAATTGTTTTTTCAGATGTCATTGATATCAAATTTGCTAAAAAAGCAATAGCAAAAGGAGCAGATGGACTTGTTTTAGTAGCAAGTGGTGCAGGTGGTCACGCAGGGCAGCTAAATCCGATATCATTTCTGCATGAGGTTCGTTCTTTCTTTTTAGGTCCGGTTATCTTAGCTGGCGGAATGTCAAAAGGAGAGGATATTCTAGCTTCTGAAGTACTTGGAGCAGATTTTGTTTATATGGGGACGCGATTTATCCCGTCAAAAGAAAGTGAAGCTTCTCAAGATTATAAGCAAATGATTGTTGATTCTGCTATTGAAGATATTATTTATACGGATGCTTTTAGTGGGGTACATGCTAATTACCTTATCCCGAGTATTACAAAAGCAGGGTTAGACCCAACTAACTTAAAACCGAAGCAGGAAATCGATTTTAATAAGCTGCAAACGGAGGCAAAAGCATGGAAAGATATTTGGGGTGCTGGACAAGGAATTGGTCCTATTAAAGAGATTCAAACTATTTCAGAAATTGTGGATGAGCTAGAAACCTCCTATGAAAAAGGAATACGAAATATAAAACAACGAAATGCTGTATACATGAAATAATCTTTTCTACTAGATTTTACAATTTGTTAAGAAACTCGTGCACGTACCGACTAATGCTTTATCCATAGAGATGTCGTATCCGTAGTTTCTGTTCGTTTACGACATCTATTGTGAAGAAGATAAAAATTACATACAAAGGGGCAGGTTGTATGCATTATCCACTAACACCAATTGATTGGAAACGAAGAGCAATTAAATATTATCCCAACAAAGTGGCAGTTATTGATGAAGAAAAAACATTTACGTATGCGCAATTTGGAGAAAGAACAGATCGACTATCACAAGCGTTAATCAATGCGGGAATCCATGAAGGAGATCACATAGCTGTTATGTTACCGAATACACATTATATGCTGGAATGTTTTTATGGGATATGTCAAACGGGGGCGGTTATGGTTCCGTTAAATTATCGTATTTCACCTGAAGACATGGCGTATATTATTAATCATAGCGATGCTAAATTACTCATTGTTGATGCAGCATTCACTTCCTCTATTAAAGAGATTCAATCTGAATTGAATCTGAATGATATTGTTGTTGTCGAGGTACCTGGTTATGATAATCAAATAGAGGGAATAGATTATGAACATTTCATTCAATACGTTGAGCCCACTTCATTTTCACCACTTCACTTAGATGAAAATCAACTTTTAACCATTAATTATACAAGTGGTACAACATCTAAGCCTAAAGGAGTGATGCAAACACATCGTAGCAATTATATGAATGCCGCAGATTTTATGTTTCATTTAGGGGTAAAGCACGAAGACGTTTATCTCCACACACTTCCCATGTTTCATGTGAATGGCTGGGGCGGTGTCTGGGCGATTACGGCTGTCGGTGGTGTACATGTATGTTTACGAAAAGTTGATCCAAAGGTCATTTTAGATTTATTTGAAAAACACCAAATAACGCTGTTATGTGGCGCTCCAATTGTGATTAATATGCTTGTAAACGAGCCAAAAGTAAACGAGGTTTCAATTAATGTAAAATCACGAATGGCTACAGCAGGTTCTCCACCAGCAGCAGCGTTAATCCAACAAGCGCAAGATTTGCTTGGCTTGGATATCTTACATGTGTATGGTTTGACAGAAACATCCCCATTCATTTTATACAATGAGTGGAAATCTTCATTCAACCAATTATCTCTTGAAGAACAATCCGCTTTAAAAGCGAGGCAAGGTGTAGAAATGGTTTTTAATGGAGAAACAAAAGTAGTCGATCAAGATGGCGAAGAAGTTGCATGGAACGGGGAAGAACTTGGAGAAATTGTAACTAGAGGCAATGTTGTTATGGAAGGCTATTATAAAGATGAGGAGCGAACCAAAGAGGTGTTCAAGGACGGTTGGTTTCATACAGGTGATTTAGCTGTAACGCATCCTGATGGCTATATAGAAATACGTGACCGAGCTAAAGATGTTATTATCTCTGGTGGTGAGAATATTTCTTCTACGGAAATTGAAGGTGTTTTATATCGTCATCCTGCCGTATTAGAAACAGCTGTTATCGCTGTTCCACATGATAAATGGGGAGAGGTACCACTAGCAATTATTATTTTGAAGAAAAACGCTACCGTTACTGAAGAAGATATTATTACGTATTGTCGTGACAATATGGCACATTTTAAAGCACCAAAAAAAGTAGCATTTGTTAAAGAATTGCCTAAAACAGCTACAGGAAAATTACAGAAATTTCGTTTGCGTCAAATGTATTGGGATAGTGAACGGCTGGTAAATTAATACGATGAAGCGTCTTCGTTTACCAAGATAGAAAATGATTGCAGTAAGCACATCTATCCTAAAGGAATAACAATTACTTTTGCAATAAATATTTTGCAATCCGCAACGCTTTCTATAAATGATTGTTCATCTGTGGGGGCTTTTTTCATCCCCCACTTCACATGCTCCAATTCTTGGAGCAGTAGTCTTACAGCACTTTAATATTTTTTAGAAAAACGTTGCTTGTTGGCAAGTCTTATGGAAAAAAACGCTGTCGTTTTTCCTATACTATAAACCTTTAAACTTTCCTATAGTATAATAAAAAAGCTTTACAACAGCCTTCCGTTAACAATAAATTTCTTGTCGGGAGGCTACTTTTGTAGGCATAACTAATGACTAAAGTAGTTTATTCTAGAAAAAAATTGCAATAAAAAGTCATAAAAGATCGCTTCAGTTGGTAATAATTGTCGATGGGAAGGGGTAATCACACCAACTGTTCGAGTAATATCGTTTTCAGCTAACGGAATGGCAACCGTAGAGCGTGGTGTATTATCAATTAACGTGACTTCTGGCATAAGCGCAATGCCAAGTCCTGCTGATACCAACCCCTTTAAAGCATCTGTGTCGTCTCCTTCAAAGCCAATAATAGGAGCAAAACCTTTGGTGTAACATGCTTCCTCAACCAGATTACGTAATACAAACCCTTCTGGCAAAACAATAAAAGGATCATCCTTTAGCTCCCTGAGACGAATGGAACTTCTATCTGCAAGTGGGTGGTGAAGGGGTAGTAATGCTACAATTCTTTCAGTAAATAATGCTTTTCGTTGAAATTTGTTATTTTCTTTAGGCAACGGACCAAGCAAAGCTAAATTAAAATCTCCATCTGTAAGCCCATGCATTAATTCAGGATAAAGTGCTTGCTTCAGGTTGAATTTTGCTTCTGGATATTCTGTTCGAAAGGCATGAATAACGGTAGGTAACATATAAGCAGCGAGACTAATTGGATAGGCGACGCGAATCGTACCTTTTTTGGGGTCTACATATTCTTCTACTTCCCTACTGGCATGATCAATAACGTTCATTGCCTGCTTCATCCGTTCGAAAAAGATTTTTCCTATAGGGGTTAACTTTATTTTTCTGTTTTCTCTAATGAATAAATCAGCCCCTAACTCAGATTCTAAATTGGCAATTTGTCTACTTACAGAAGATTGGGCAACATGTAGCGCAGTCGCGGCTTCTGTAACATGTTCTCTGGAAGCTACTTCCATGAAATAACGAATTTGCCTGAGTTCCATTTTGCCTCATTCTCCTTATTAATGCGTAAAACGCATTGATTTTATCGTTTCTTTATATTGATTCGATACTTTGTTTAATTATAGAATATTCCTTATAAGGAAATCTACTATTTTTGCACGATAGAAGCCAAGTTTTTCTGAAACGTTAAGAAACCATCATGGCATTCAAAGAGTTAGCGTCTTTCATGAACAAGTGTTTGCAGACAAGTTTTTATACGAAACTAAAACATCTTTAAGATTGTTAGCAAAAATGATAATTTTCACCATTTAAACTTGGCGATAGGCCATATCTTTCTAAAACATTATGACGGATAAGGGAATGACTTGAATGAAAACAGTTGACAAAATGGAATTTACGTACATGCAAAAAGCGAAAGAATATGTAGAAACTGTATACGAAACGGTGAAAATGCGTAACCCTCATCAAGAAGAATTTCAGCAAGCAGTAAAAGAAGTCTTAGCTTCCTTAACCCCAGTTTTGGCAAAGCATCCAGAATATATGAAACAGTCTATTCTTGAACGTATTGTAGAACCAGAGAGAATGGTTTCGTTTCGTGTACCTTGGATCGATGATGAAGGCAATGTTCAGGTAAACCGTGGGTACCGTGTCCAATTTAATAGTGCTCTTGGTCCTTATAAAGGTGGAATTCGTTTTCATCCTACGGTAAACGATAGTATTATTAAGTTTTTAGGTTTTGAACAAATTTTTAAGAACGCTTTAACTGGTCAGCCAATTGGTGGAGCAAAAGGAGGGGCGGACTTTGATCCTAAAGGAAAGTCTGATACTGAGATTATGCGCTTTACACAAAGTTTTATGACAGAACTTAGTAATTATATTGGACCAGATCAAGACGTACCTGCTGGAGATATCGGTGTTGGCCAAAGAGAGATTGGCTATATGTTTGGTCAGTATAAAAAAATGCGCGGAGGCTATCAGGCTGGTGTGTTGACCGGAAAAGGAGTAGGATATGGCGGTAGTTTAGCCCGTAAAGAAGCAACTGGGTATGGGACAGTTTATTTCTTGGACGCTATGCTTAAGGATAATGGCTTAAGCATTTCAGGGAGTAAAGCGGTTGTCTCTGGCTCAGGAAATGTTTCCATTTATGCAATGGAAAAATTAACCCAATTAGGTGCAAAGGTAATTGCTTGCAGTGATTCAGATGGTTGTATTTATGATGAACAAGGTATAAATTTGGCAACAGTAAAACATCTAAAAGAAGAAGGAAATTGCCGAATTCGTGATTATCTCAACGCCCATCCTAAAGCAACCTTTTATGAAGGGTGTACAGAAATTTGGTCTATCCCTTGTGATATTGCTTTACCATGCGCGACACAAAATGAAATTAATGAGCAAGCTGCTAAACAACTCGTTTCCAATGGAGTGAAAGCAGTAGGCGAAGGTGCAAATATGCCATCCACTTTAGAGGCGGTAGAAGTTTTCATGAATAACCAAATTTTATTTGCTCCTGCTAAAGCAGCAAATGCTGGTGGTGTAGCTGTATCTGCGTTGGAGATGGCGCAAAATAGTGCACGAATTGCATGGAGTTTTGATGAAGTGGATGAAAAATTACACCATATTATGCATACGATCTACAAAGCTTCAACGGAAGCGGCAGAGGAATATGGTGAGCCAAGAAACCTAGTTATCGGTGCGAATATTGCTGGTTTCAAGAGAGTTTCTGCTGCTATGATTTCACAAGGCGTCATTTAAATGAAAGAGTAACAAAATGCAGTGTACTATTAATACATTATTCGAGTTAATTTCTCTCTTGTAGCAAAACGAACGAAGTAATTTGCTACTTAAATAGAACATACTATTTCAAGGACCTAATTATTGGGTCCTTGTTCCTTTATAAGATAAGGGTTGATAATTTTTCTTGTTGACTGTATAAATGCATATTAATCTTTCTTTGTAATAGCCCAATTAGTTTTTGCTACTTTGCGCAGACTTATTTACGTTCATTTAAATAATCGCTCATTTTCTTTATAAATAAAATTTATACAAAGTAAATGTTCGGAAAAAAATGAATTTAATATAAGAGCAAACGCGAACATTTATTGAAGCAGAAATGGAACGCACAATAAAAGCTTCTTGCGACATGTTTCATGCTGATTATGAAATTACGTTTACTCGAGGATATCCTACTCTCGTAAACCACCCACAAGAAACAGAATTTGTTGCCAACATAGCTAAACAAGTTCCTGGGATTAAAGAAGTAACCGAAACGCCACCAATAATGGGTGGAGAAGATTTTTCTTATTACTTACAACATGTAAACGGTGCATTCTTTTTTACAGGAGCTAGTAATTCTAGCTGGGCTATGGCATACCCGCACCATCATCCAAAATTTGATATAGATGAGCGCGCTTTATTGCATGCAGCCAAAATATTAGGAGCTGCTACGTTACAATATATGGATTAAGTAGGGAGAAAAGGATAAGCGAGGGAGCTCCCTTCATTTTTCACTTTTGTATAGTAGGAAACGCGGCTTATAGTATCGCTCCCACAATACTTCCCTATAGTGCAAAAAAGACCAAAGGAGTATAGACCTCTTTGGCCTTTACGGTTATTATTCAACGAGTAGAGCTGCTTGTAGGGTTTTTACATCTGACTTGCTTAAACCGATACCTTCATTAATATATTGGTCCACGGAACCAAATTTGCTCTCCACTTCATCAAAAAAGGCTTGTAAATATTCTCGCCTTGCCTCCAGCATTGCTTGCATAAAAGCTTGATTTACTTGGATAGATTCAGGTTGTAAATTTGCACGTAAGATATCAAGGAAGTTGTTTGTATATAAGTAATCTGCAAAGATGAGCTCTTGGGGGACATCTAGCGCATACAAAGTTAATGCTGCCATGACACCAGTTCTATCTTTTCCTGCCATACAATGAAATAATAGAGGCGATGTAGGATCACTAAGCAAGGTTGAAAAAAAAGCTTTATATACGTTTGTGTTTTTAGATACTTCTCGATAAAGCTTTTCTAATATTTTTCCTGGTTCTTGTGAATGATCGACGAATTTTTGTAAATCTTTAGGTTGTCGTACCATCTCCCTATCTATTTCTATTAAGGGCAAATGCTTTATGGCGACTCCTGAAAAGGAAGGCGTAGGGTAGTTTTTTACTTCGTCACTTCCTCGAAGGTCAAATATCGTCTTTAGGCCAGTTTGATTAATTTTTTCCATATCGTTCTTTGTGATATGTTGGAGATTACCTGAACGATATAGTATTCCATTTTTAACCTTTTTTCCTGAGAGGGTTTCATAACCACCTAAGTCACGAAAATTAAAACTTCCTTCTAAGTCAATCGTTCGTACTGGGATTTTTTTCACCATACGTACTCTCCCTGCCTCTCCGATAAATAATTTGTTTGTTAAAATTTTGATTTTGAACATGTGTCTATACTTGTATTGTCTGGGTGAATCATATAAAAGTCAAGGAGAGAGGAAGAATGAAAGTGCGTGGGGAAAAGATATTCCCCACGTAAGGTAGTTGTTGATTAGTTATCTGGAGGGCGATTGCGCTTGTATTTGTTTTCCTGTTTCATATCATTTAGTTCTTGCTTACTTTTGTTTTTTGTTTTTGTCTTATCTTTAGCCATCGTGTAACCTCCTTTCCCATTAATGTGCTTCAAATGAAATAAATCATGTAACTATTATCCGTTTGCGGTGTGGTAACGCTAATGCTATAATTCAGAAAAATGCATTATTTGAATTGGGTATATTTTTGCTCATTTCTTTAAAAGTAAAACCAGAAAAATATATCAATGTATTGTTGTTAAAATGACTGGGGGAGAGATAAGTTGAAAGAGGATTTTTTTGTTGAGCAGTGGATGGACACTAAAGCCCTATCTATTTCTCCATCTACGCCTCTTGAAGTAGCATTTACTACGTTATGTAATCACGCTATTACTACTATACCGGTTGTAGCTGAAGGATGTATGCAAGGTGTTGTGTCAAGTTATGATGTATGGAAGTATATAAAAATAAAGGGTCAAAAAGAGTTAGTAGCTTCCATTATGAATAAGCATTATGCCACCGCTTTTATAGGCTCGTCGATGCATGATATTTATCAAACGCCTGCTTACGTCATTGATGGTAATACAGAAGAATTGCTTGGACAAATAACGGCAAAGGAGTTACTTGCTTTTCAAAAGTATATGCATCATGAGTTAACCCAAATAGACAATCTTATGCATTGGTATGAATTAATTTTTGATACGGCATATGAAGGATTGACGGTTGTTGATGATCAAGGGGTTATTCAGTTGTTTAATCAAGCATACAGCCGGTATGTTGGAGTAGCTAAAGAAGAGGCTTTAGGGAAGAAGGCAGATGACATCATCGAAAATACGAGATTACCTGTTGTGTTAAAAACAGGTATTCCAGAACGTAGTCAGGCCCATCGGTTACAAGGGCAAAATTTAGTCGTTCATCGAATTCCAATATGGAAAGATAATAAAATTATTGGCGCAGCCGGCATCCTTGTATATGAGGGAGTGTCGGAAATTTATGAAGTAATACAAAAGATGGATCAATTGGATAAAAATACACGTGTGGAAAATGCAACAACGGTATTAGAAAGTTCAACACTAGAAGTGGTTAAATTTGAGAATATTTTAGGTGATAGTAAAGCGCTTACTGAAGCGAAAAAAATGGCTCGAAAAGCTGCTGATTCAAGTGCGGCTGTATTATTAACAGGAGAAAGTGGGGTAGGTAAAGAGCAGTTTGCAAAAGCAATTCACGATGCGAGTGCTGCTAAAAATGGGCGGTTTATTAGCGTGAATTGTGCGGCTATTCCAGATGGATTAATGGAGTCTGAATTGTTTGGTTATGCAAAAGGCGCATTTACTGGTGCACATCGAGATGGGAAACCAGGAAAGTTTGAATTGGCACATGACGGTACAATCTTTCTTGATGAAATTGGCGATATGCCTTTCAACATGCAAGCAAAAATTTTACGTGTGTTACAAGAAAAGAAAGTGGAACGAGTAGGAGATAGAAAAGCTGTAGGCGTGAACTTTCGTTTAATTACGGCAACGAATCAAAATTTGCAACAAATGGTCAAGGATGGGAAATTTCGCGAAGATTTATACTACCGGCTCTATGTTATTCCTATTGAGATACCGCCGTTACGAGAACGGTTGGAGGATTTACCTACTTTAATTGCCTATCAATTACAGCAGTTAGCGAAGAGTTATAAACAAGGAGAAAAAACCTTTGATCAACATGTATTGCAATGGATGAAACAGCACCATTGGCCTGGAAATGTGCGTGAGTTAATGAATATAATAGAAAGACTATATGTGTTAACAGATGGGAACCACATAACATTTAATCATTTGCCTGCTTCGGTAAGGGAGACTTTTTTTCAAACGTATTACCCATACAATCATCGAAAGGACGAACTTTTAGAAGAGGCTACAAAACAAGAAAAAGAAATGATTACGCAAACATTAAAACAAGTGCAAGGAAATAAAACAAAGGCTGCTGAAAAATTAGGTATGTCAAGGGCTACGCTCTACAATAAGTTGGCTCGTTATAAATTAAACAATTTTTAACAGATGACTGGTAAGGTAGTTCAAAGTCTATTTGTAAGGTGGATAAATAGGAGGTGCGAATGACTATATCTATTGTAAAACCGCAATTGGTACATGTAGATGATATAGCAAGAATTTGTGCAGAAGGTTGGAAACAAACAGTAGCTGGAATATTAAGCGAAAAATACCAAAAACAAAATATAGCCTATTGGTACAACCCGGGAAAAGTTGCTCAGGATGTACAAGCTGGTTTGTATTCTTATATAGCGTTAGTTAGCATGAAAGTGGTTGGCGTTATTGGTGGGGCAATGAAAGATGGCTCGACTGAAATCTATGTTCTTTACGTAGATAGTTTGTATCGCTATTTGGGAATTGGCAGTAAATTGCTCGCAGCATTAACGGAACAACAAGTAGCTGAGGGAGCGAAAGAGCAGTGGGTATCGGTTCAAGAAGGAAATCAATTAGGAATTCCTTTTTATGAAGCAAGAGGTTTTATCTATAAGCAGAAAAATATGACGGAAACGGAAACAAGTGAGAGACAGGTATCGCTTCGATATTACCGAAAAATTTAATCGGAGTTTACTATAAAGCAATGCTCCCCAGAAACGGGCTGAACTAATCGTTGCAATCCCTTTTTCGTTTAGAGTTGATACCCTTGAGGTCTTGCTGAACACTAATCAAACGATGGTATTTTTCATCATAAACAATAAGCCAAGTTATTTAAAGAATAAGTTTTTGAAGTGTAAAAAATCACTAGCATTGCATAAATATGGTTTGAAAATTCAGTAAGCATCTTTGCAGGATTTTTTGCCAAAAAGACAAAGGCTAAACAAAGGTGGTTTGTCCATTTGGAAAAATTATACAATTAAACTATTAGCAACAGCGACACTGTATGTATTTACGGAATAGATCTATCGTCAAATCTGCGAATCCAGATGTACGCAGGTTTCCACAGCGCTTTATTTAACCAGCGGCTAATTCGGAGTAAGGACTTCTTACTCCTCATCTCTAACTGGATAAGTACATGTAAACAGTAAGCAATGAGCGCAAGGAAGATTTGATTTTGAATGGCAGTTTCGCTCATGCCATAAAAGTGTTTGATCTCTACATGCTGTTTGAGCCATTTGAAAAATAGCTCTATGGCCCACCGTTGACGGTAAATTTCACTAATCTCTTCGGAATTTAGATCGAAACGGTTAGTAATTAATCGTAGAATGTTTCCCTTTGTATCCACTACTTCAAGTAGGCGGAATACATTCTCTGTACGATTTTGCGTCGAACCGATGTAAACCATCTTGTCGGATAAAACCGTAGAATCTTTAGGTATAGAAAATGATTCTACTTCACGAGTGATGGCGTTTTTCTTCAGTCTTGATACGAAAAAATAGCCTTCATCTGTCATTCGATCAAATCGTTCATAATCAACGTATCCACGGTCAAACACATACATGGCTTCTTTGTCGTCTACGAGAACTTCCAGTTGATTTCTGTCATGTTCTTTGGCTGTTGTAATCACTGCTTTTTCAGGATAGACGGTATCTTTATTCATAAATATAAGTCGTAAATGTAGCTTAACTCCTGCTTTTGTTTTACGGAACTTTGCCCACTTATGATTCGTTAAGTTTAATGGAAGCGTGCTAGAATCAATGATTTTCAATGGCATGTATTTCCCGTTTTTAAATTGGATACCTTTTATTTTGTAAACAAGGTCCAAGAATAAATGGGAAAGGATCATTGGATTCATTTCATTATTCTTCCTTGATAGCTGAGATGTACTAATCGATTCAAACCCCAGTGCTTTCTGAAGTCCATCATCTATTAGGGCATCGCTCATTTCTTCCAAGCTCTCGAATCCTTGCAGTTGGGCAAGTAACATGAGCTTTATATACCCGGCAGTTGTTAGCTTTTTTGTGTAGTAATCTTGTTTATTTTCTTCTACTTGTTCAAATAGTTTTTTCGTATTTATAGGTGAAACCCATTTACCAAATGATGATTTTAGTGTATTCTTGTCCATACGGATTATCCTTTACTTTTGGATTTGGACAGGAACCACCTGTACTTCCATTGTAAAGGATTTTTTTGTATCATGAACACGTAATTATTGAACATTTTTAGTATTTTGAATCATCAGGTTTAATTAATGCAATGCTAGTGGTAAAAAATGTATCATTGTTTAAACAGTTAGACAGTTGTTCCATCGTTTGTTCATTCTATTCCCGGTTATCTAACACCACTAGATGGAACCAACTATAGACTTTTTGGTATAGAAACTTGACGATAAAACTTCTCTAGTCTTACTAAAATTTCAATTTTCACCTTTTGACAAATCTTAAAGATGAGTGTTTAAAGAAAAAGTCGCATTGTTCGGTCTGATTTTTATTTTTGTAATTTTATGATTTGGCATGTAATTTGCAATAAGAAACGGAAAGGGGGATAGGTAATGGAAAAGGTAAACTTTCATGATAAGGATTCTATATTTCCAAATAAACAGTGGGTTCTTAAGAAAGATTCCACGAATCCTTTTGCGGAGGAAGAGGAACTGCTTATAGGGATGATCGAAAAGTTTGTAGCAGAGCAAGTAATGCCAAATTTAGATAAGTTGGAAGCGCATGATTATGAAGTTGCTCGTGAATTGTTTCGAGCGACTGGTGAATTAGGGCTGTTAGGTGCGGAAGTTCCTGAAGCTTATGGTGGTTTAGAAATGGGAAAGCGTACGGCTGGAATTATTGCTGAAAAAATGGGTTTTGGCGGATCATTTAGTGTATCTTTCAATATTCATACAGGCGTAGGTACGTTACCTTTTGTATATTTTGGGACTGAAAAACAAAAAACCAGATATCTACCGAAGTTAGTTTCCGGTGAATGGGTTGGTGCCTATGCATTAACAGAACCAGATGCTGGGTCTGATGCATTATCTGCTAAGACGACAGCTAAAAAGGCAGTAGATGGTTCAGGCTGGACATTAAATGGAGAAAAGCAATGGATAACGAATGCACATATAGCTCAAGTATATGTAGTGTTTGCTAATACTTCAGATGGCATTACTGCTTTTGTTGTTGAGCGTGACCAGCCAGGTGTATCCGTAGGACCTGAGGAAAAGAAGTTAGGCATTAAGGGTTCTTCAACGGCGACTTTAATTTTAGAGGATGTTCGTTTGAAAGAAGAAGATATACTAGGTGAAGTTGGGAAAGGGCATAAAATTGCGCTGAATATTTTAAATCTAGCACGATTAAAGCTAGCTTTTGCTAATATTGGAACTTCCAAACAAGCGTTACGCCTCGCCGTAGAATACGGAAAAGAACGTAAGCAGTTTAAACAGCCAATCATTCACTTTGGAATGGTGCAAGAGAAATTAGCTAATATGGCGCTTGAAATATATGGAGCAGAAAGTGCAGCCTATTACACAGTGAATAGGTTAGACGAAATGGAGCAAGACAACAAAGGGGATATATTGGAAAGGTTATCGGATTATGCAATGGCTTGCTCCATTAATAAGGTGAAAGCTTCTGAAACGCTTGATTATGTCATCGACGAAGCTGTGCAAATCCATGGCGGATATGGGTATATGCAAGAATATGAGGTAGAGCGTATATATCGAGATGCGAGAATAAATCGAATTTTTGAAGGAACAAATGAAATTAATCGATTAACAATTGCTAAGGCGTTTTTAAAGCAGTATACAAAAGACTCATCTGTCATTTTATCCGTCGAGAAGGAAGAGAATATATTTATTCGCTATGCGAATCAACTATTAAGAACGGTTTTGAATGCGCTTTCCGAAACAGGTGAACTTCCACAGCTCGATCAATTTTATTTACATCGAATAGCTCTTATATTAGAAGATATTTATCTTATGCAAGCTACTGAGATCAAGGCTATGTTGGAGAAAGATTCACTATATACCAATTTAGCTGATGTCTTTTGTGAGGAAGCTTACCAACGAGTTGAAAAGCATACAATCGTTTTACTTGCTTCTATTTCAGAAGAAAATGAAACATACGAAGAGCGAATAAGGGAGGTACGTTCGTTACCTGTGCTATACACAAATATTATTGCAAAGAAACAGACCATTGCAAAAGAAATGATTAACCGTAATGGATTTTAAATGTTTTAGCAAGGAATGTCGAAGTATTACCTTAAAATATCGTATGGATCGTATGCGAAGTAGTAATGGAAAATAATTTCGTTACGTACAATGGGAACAAGGAGGAAGAATATGAAACGAATTGGGTTTATCGGCTTAGGAAATATGGGATTGCCAATGGCGATTGGTTTAGTAAAAGAAGGATATACCGTTACTGGATATGACATTAATGAACAGGCAGTCCTTTCATTGAAAGAGCAAGGAGGAGCAATTGCGACAACTATTGGGCAAATTCTCGTTTCTAGTGATGCCATTTTAACAAGTCTTCCATCGGTGAAAGCTGTCGAGGAAGTATATTTAGCTGCCGATGGATTAATTGAACAAGGGGATAAAACGAAAATACTTGTCGATACGAGCACCGTTTCTCCCGAATTGAACCAAATCATAGATCAAGCCTGTGCAGAGAAAGAAATTCCTTTTCTTGCTTCTCCCGTAAGTGGTGGTGTCATCGGTGCAGAACAGCAAACGTTAACCGTAATGGCGGGAGGAAGAAAAGCTATCTTTGAGCGTGTATTACCAATTTTTGAAGTGATTGGTGGCAATATTTTTCATGTTAATGAACAAATTGATAGCGGTACAACGGTGAAACTAATTAATAATTTGCTAATTGGATTTTATACAGCAGGTGTCAGTGAAGCTTTGCATATTGCTACGAAGAAAAATATTAATTTAGATGACTTATATTCTATGTTAAGTGTGAGTTACGGGCAAAGTCGTATTTATGAACGAAACTATAAGGCGTTTATTGCCAACAATGATTATGAACCTGGTTTTTCTTTGAAATTATTGCGTAAAGATTTAGAGTTTGCTATGGAAGCAGCAGAAAACACGCAATTAGATTTACCAATTAGCAAAACGTTATTATCTTTATATCAACAAGTGGAAAAAGAAGGATATGGAGATCAGGATATGGCTGTTCTTTATGAACGGGTAAAGGAACAGTCGGCTAAAAAGGAGGCTGAAAAATGATATCGCAAGAAGTAAAAGTGATGAAAAATTACATTGGAAATAGCTGGGTGACTTCATCTGGTGTAGAAAAACATGATATACCTAACCCAGCAACAGGTGAAATCATTGCCCAAGTTGTGCTATCAACGGAGGAGGACGTCGATCAAGCGGTAGCAGCAGCTAAAAATGCTTATAAGGATTGGGCGAATGTCCCTATTCCAAACCGTGCGCGTTATTTATTTAATTATTTGCATTTATTAAAAGAGCATAAAGAAAGTTTGGCAAAAATTATTACATTGGAAAATGGGAAATCGTTAAGAGATGCAAGGGGAGAAGTGCAACGCGGAATAGAAGTAGTCGAATTAGCAACATCTGCTCCGAATTTAATGATGGGTGATGCATTGCCACAAATCGCAAGTGGCATAGATGGGTCTATCTGGCGTTATCCATTAGGGGTAGTGGCAGGAATCACACCATTTAATTTTCCGATGATGGTTCCGCTATGGATGTACCCGCTAGCTATCGCTTGTGGAAATACATTTGTTTTAAAGACGTCTGAACGCACCCCGATTTTGGCAGAACGGTTAGTTGAATTATTTTATGAAGCAGGTTTCCCTGAAGGTGTACTTAACCTCGTTCACGGAGGGAAAGAGGTTGTAAATCGGGTGTTGAAGCATCCGGATATTGAGGCAATTTCTTTTGTAGGATCAGAGCCAGTAGCTAAGCATGTATATCAGACAGGTACGGCGCACGGGAAACGGGTGCAAGCATTAGCAGGTGCGAAAAATCATGCTATCGTCATGCCTGATTGTAATTTAGAAAAAACAGTCCAAGGTGTCATTGGTGCTGCGTTTGGAAGCAGTGGAGAGCGTTGCATGGCCTGTTCGGTTGTCGCTGTTGTCGATGAGGTAGCAGATGCATTTTTGCATTTATTAACGGAAGAAACAAAAAAATTAAAGGCTGGAGATGGATTAGATGATTCAACATTTGTTGGTCCACTTATCAGGCAGTCTCACAAAGATAAAGTAGTTGGCTATATTGATCAAGGAGTAGAGGAAGGGGCTGAACTACTCATAGATGGAAGAACCATTGAAGAAGAAACGCCAGATGGCTACTATGTCGGTGCGACTATTTTTGATCATGTTACACCAGATATGAAGATTTGGCAGGATGAGATTTTTGCTCCTGTGTTAAGTGTAGTGAGAGTGAAGGATTTACAAGAAGGGATAGCGCTTACGAATAAATCGAGATTTGCAAATGGAGCGGTCATTTATACGTCAAGCGGAAAACATGCGCAAACGTTCCGTGACCAAATTGATGCAGGAATGGTCGGTGTGAACGTAAATGTTCCAGCTCCGATGGCATTTTTTGCTTTCGCAGGAAATAAAGCTTCTTTTTATGGTGATTTAGGAACGAACGGAAAAGACGGAGTGCAATTCTATACAAGAAAGAAAGTAGTAACGGAGCGTTGGTTCTAGGTTATTTAAAAACAGCCGAACAATTTAACCTATTGTTCGGCTGTTTTGACATCGTTTTTTACTGAAAAAACGATTCTACGACAGATTGAGAGACGTCGGATAATTGTTTGTATTGATAGATTGGCTGTTTATCTTTGTCAATGACGACGGAACGTACCCCTTCATAAAAATCATTTGTTTTCAAGAAATTTTTAGCAATAATCAGATCGGTTTCCAAACATTCTGTTAAAGTTTGGTTCTCTCCACGAATTAGCTGCTCTAAAGTAACTTTTAGAGAAATAGGTGATTTAGAGAGAATCGTATTTTTTGTTTCTGTCGCAAATGGACTGTCATCTGACGCGAGAGAAGCAACAATTTCTTCTACTGTTTGATGTGCGAAATGACGGTTAACTTTCTCTTGATGCTGCGCCAAATTACTTTCACATTCTAATTTAGTTTCGAAGCTTTTTATCAATTGAGTTAATTTTTGTTCTGTTTCTTGCAGCCAATTTATATCATAAACTGCTTTGATTAGTGGTTCTATCTGAGATGTTGATAGATGGTAATCAGCAGCATTAGCATATAGAATGTCTGCACCTTTTATAATATCCGATGTTAGTGCCAAATACCGTCCAATGTAGCCAGGGGCTTGATTAAGGAAGTATGCAGCACCGACATCTGGGAAAAAGCTAATGTTCATTTCAGGCATCGCCCATTTTGTTTTTTCTGTTATGATACGATGGCTAGCTCCGTAAGAGAGTCCAACGCCACCTCCCATGACAACACCATCGAGCAATACAATTATTGGCTTTGGGAAATTAGCGACGAAATTATCCGTTGCGTATTCAATTTCAAAAAATTCCATTGCTTTTTCAAACGTTTCCTCGTTTTCTTTTGCTTGATATAATGTTTTTATATCTCCACCAGCACAAAATCCTTTTTGTCCTTCACTATTTAAAATAATTAATTGCACATCAGAATCATTTTCCCATTCTAGCAATCTATCATAAATTGGCGAAAGCATACCTTCTGTTAACGAATTAATTGCTTTTGGTCTATTTAATGTAATTGTTGCAATGCCATGTTCTTTCTTGGAAAATAAAACATCGCTCATCTTCCTATGACCTCCTATGTATTATTGGTGGCGAAAATTGGGTTTGCGTTTTTCGACAAAAGCCTGAACGCCTTCTTTAGCATCTTCTGTTAGGAATAATTCACCAAAGATTTCCTTTTCTCTCTGTAATCCATCAGAAAAAGATTTCTGTGCCCCCTGAACGACGCTTTCAACAGCTCTTGTAACACTTTGCATACTATTTCCTTCTACAAAAGAACGGGCAATCGTCTTCGCTGTTGACATTAGCTCGTCACTAGAAACTTTTGCTTGAACAATACCTAGCTCTAGTGCTTTATCACTGTCTATATGTTTTCCGGTAAGAATTAATTCTAACGCAGTGGCTACGCTAGTAATTCGCGAAAGACGTTGTGTTCCGCCGAACGATGGCACAAGTCCAAGTTTTACTTCAGGTAAGCCAATTGTTGCTTTTTCAGATGCAATTCGGAAGTGGCAGCCCATTGCTACTTCTAAACCTCCGCCAAGTGCTGGTCCATTTATTGCTGCAATTACCGGTTTTGTCATAAATTCCAATTCATTGCATAAATCCTGTCCCGCTTTAGACATATCAATTCCTTTTTGATAATCTCCCATTGCTGGTACAAACTCTTTAATATTAGCCCCAGCAGCAAAAAATTTGCCTGCTCCAGTTAAAATAATAGCATGTACATTGGAATCGTCTTGAAATTGTTTTAAAATGGTACGTAATTCCGTAATCATTGTTGATGATAGGGCGTTAGCTGGTGGTGAATCTAAGGCCAAGATAGCGATATTTTCTTCATAAGTTACTGTAACGTGATTAAATTCCATAGTAAGTTCCTCCTTCAATTTCATCAACAGTCCTGTTTCTTAATTAAAGCAAATCCTATGCCAAAGTTTACAAAGCGTATAAAAACAGAGAAGAATGTAGCTAATATAGTTAATTGCAAAGCTTTAATTCCTTTTTTAAACATAGGGTAAGCAAACAAAAAATCATGTATAACTGTCTACACAATTATACATGATTTAAAAGCAATTCTACAAATTACTATTCAACTTGCCATTTGTAAGGTGTCTGCATTTTAAACGTTAATTAAGTACATGTATCATGCCGCATTTTATCACGACATAGATGTTATAAGGTACTGCATTTTAGACATTGAACGGGAAAGAAAACGATAAATGTTAACCAATAACACGGTAATTTTTATGAGCTACAACAGTAGTAGAATAACCGTTGTTTAACTCAGCCAAATTCTGTGCTTTTGAAATATCGACAATGATACTTTGCTTACAGCTTGAAGGTAGTACTTTTCCTTGTAAAAGTACATCCTCTCTTTTAAATTCGATAATATCACCTGGCTTAGCTGTTTTTGTATCAGGTTTAAACATAGTATTTCCTCCTTTTAAACAGAATTGATGGAAAAAAGGTCATTGAATTTGTTTGCTATGGAGTAGCTGTATTTGTTTTTTTAGTGTTTCTAATTCTCGTGTTTGTTCTTTATACTTGTGTTCTAACGCATGAAATGATTCGGTAAGTTGATTCATGTTCGTTACGGTCAAACCAATGGTTTGCATCATACAACGAATCGTTTCTTTGTCTTCTGTCTGATAAACAGTTGATGCTGATTTATTTTCTATGCTTGTGAATTCAGATAGTAATAAATTTTCAATCTCTGTAAAACTATACTGCTCTTGTTTACATTGTTTAATGTATTTTAGAACATCAATTGCTTCAGGAAGATAGTAATTTTCATCCTCTTCCTGTGCTTTAGGTACATACATGGCAAATTGTTCTATCCATGTTGCCAGAATGGATGGTGGAACACCTACAATATGTGATAATCCTTGAAGGCTAAGTAATTCCACTACTGTCACCACTTTCTTGTTTGTCCAAACACTTATTTCATACAGTTGTGTTATTTAACAAGGCTTGTTTGAAATCTATCTTACCCTTGTCAAAAATTATGAACTTTACGATCTATCATAATGGATGGAGACGGTAGTATTATGTGAAAAATGTGGAATAAATAAGTAATTTTCTTTGGAATGTCTAGAAAAAGGTGATAGCTGTCATTGCTTAGGTTTGTATTGGGTGATTTTTTCGACTGAGATATCGTGTGTTAACGCTTTTGCTCATTATGAGAGTAAAAAAAAGTATAAGATTTCTTTGGTTTATAGTATGAAGCAAAACGATGCCGTTTTATTCAGCAGAGGTGATTGCTAAGTTTTTATGACAACGTTTTTCGTGTTGAGTTTGCATGCACCGAGTCGCTATTACAACTTCTTGACATAAGCTAATTCCTCTAAAAACTTGAAGTAATTTTATCATGAAAAGATATTTCTGAAAAGAAGAAAAATGAACATATGAATTTTTACGAATAGTATACGTTGCGACATGTCTTTAAAAAGTTACATCATAAAATGGGTTGACGGTACCTAAATTTTTGTAATATACTTTATTCAACAATGTTGAATAAAAATAAACATAATCGAATACATGTGAATCTTATATTGGAAAATAACAACATCGTCGTAATCTCATATTATGGATTGAAAGCGCATTCTAAATTAGCTTTGTATGTACTTATTAATAAATTTTTAAAGTACACAGGCATGAACCATTGTTTTGACTACTATTGGAAGATTAAGAGAGGGGGAGAAAAGTGAATTATCCTGACTATATTTGGCTTAAAGAAGTAGGACCAAGAGATGGGCTACAAAATGAGGAAGCGTTTATTGAGACGGACGATAAGGTTAAATGGATCAATATGTTGTCTGAGTCTGGGATTGATGAGATTGAATATTCTTCATTTGTTCATCCAAAATGGATCCCACAGCTGAGGGATGCTCGAGAAGTAGGGAGAAAAATAAAACGAAATAAGAACGTCTTTTATTCCGCGCTTGTGCCAAATCTAAAAGGTTTAGAGCATGCATTAGAAGTGGGGATTGATGGAGCATCCATATTTATGTCTGTAAGTGAAACACATAATAAAAAAAATATTAATAAATCTATTTCAGAAACGTATCCAGTATTGTATGAAGTAATCAAAGAAGCAAAGCAAGCCAATAAATATGTGACTGGTTATGTGTCAACGGTTTTCGATTGTCCTTATGAAGGTAAAGTGGACCCTGAACATGTTATTCGTGTATGTAATCAGCTAATGGAAGATGGTGTAGACGCAATTTCATTAGGAGATACAATTGGAACAGCAGTCCCTTCACAAGTTGAAGCCCTCTTAGAACGGATGTTGACTGAGTTTAGCTCGGAGCAGTTAATCATGCATTTTCATGATACAAGAGGGATGGCGATAGCGAATATTTTAACATCTCTACGATATGGAATCACTCGTTTTGATAGTTCTGTAGGAGGGTTAGGTGGTTGTCCATACGCAAGAGGAGCGGCAGGAAATGTGGCAACAAATGATGTACTTTATTTGTTGCACGGTCTAGGTATAAAAACAGGCATTAAAGAAGATAAAATGCAACAAGCGGCTTTATTTATTCAAGATAAAATTGGCAAGAAATTACCAAGTAAAACAGTAGCTTCACAAGCAAACGATTATAAAAAGACAGTATAAAGCTTTTTCTAACGAAACGGTATGATATTACTAGGAATGATTGTTTTGAAAAACGCTAGAAATCCAAAAAATGTTCATCTACCTGTAGCTCCCTATGTGCATCAAATCGAAATTTCAAACCCAATGAGGTGGTTAACTATTTCTGAGCAATTAGGTATGGGTGTAGATGGAAATGTTCCAGAAAGTCCATTAGAGCAAATGGAATTGGCGTTTCAAAATATAGATAATAATTTAGTTGCAGCTAATATGGAAATAAAAGATAATACGAAATTAGTATTTTACCTTAGTTGAAAATATAGATGCAGAAGCTCGAAAAAAGTGATTAGTGATTTTCTTGGTGATCATTTGCCATGTACTACGATAGTGTATGTAGTAGCTTTATCAGCTCCGCGATTTAAAGTTGAAATAGATGCTTGGGCGTGCAAAGAAGGATAACTTTCATATGAAACTAGAAGTTATGAGTTTAATATGAAATATTTCTATGTTTTGTTTCACTATAGAAAATACACATTTTAGTATAAGCAAAAACGAAGGCTATCGTCATAAAGTTTGGCGACTAGGCCTTCGTTTTTCTAATGCCATGCCCCGCTGCAATTAGTAAAAAAGTAATTTATTTGGTATTGACCGAATTTGTTTTATCTTATATGATGTTAATGTACTTCGCGCAATCGTTTGCGCTATATGCTAAAATGTTATTGGATTATTCATTATTTTGTTTCGAATACGTTGTATATTTTAGTATATACAGAATATTATATAAAAGAAAACGATTGCACATTATGTTTTTTTATTACGATAGAGAAAGGGAGAAAGCATGAAGAATATAATTTCATTTGATTTTTGGCAGAAGTTAGGAAAGGCTTTACTCGTTGTAGTGGCTGTTATGCCTGCAGCTGGAATCATGATTTCTTTAGGAAAAGTTTTAGGCATAACTGGGGATATTTCTTTTATCCTTGCAGCTGGACGAGTAATGGAAGATATAGGTTGGGCAATTATAAATAATTTACATATATTATTTCACTAGCGTTGCATTAATTAAATCTGATGATTAAAAATACTAAAAATGTTCAAAAATTAGTGTTCATACAACAAAAAAATCCTTTACAATGGAAGTACAGGTGGTTCCTGTCCAAATCCAAAAGTAAAGGATAACTGCATGGACAAGAATACACTAAAATCATCATTTGGTAAATGGGTTTCACCTATAAATACGAAAAAACTATATGAACAAGTAGAAGAAAATAAACAAGATTACTACACAAAAAAACTGACAACGGAAGCGTATATAAAGTTGCTGTTGCTTGCTCAATTACAAGGATTTGAGAGCTTGGAAGAGATGAGCGATGCACTAATAGATGGTGAACTTCAGAAAGTATTGGGGTTTGAATCGATTAGCCCATCGCAACCTTCAAGGAAGAACAATGAAATGAATCCAGCCATCCTTTCCCATTTATTCTTTGATCTTGCATACAAAATCAAAGGTCTCCAATTTAAAAATGGGAAATACATGCCATTAAAAATCATTGATTCTAGCACGCTTCCATTAAACTTAACGAATCATAAGTGGGCGAAATTCCGTAAAACAAAAGCAGGAGTTAAGCTACATTTACGACTTGTATTTATGGATAAGGGCACCGTCTATCCTGAAAAAACTGTGATTACAACAGCCAAAGAACATGACAGAAATCAACTGGAAGTTCTCGTAGATGACAAAGAAGCCATGTATGTGTTTGACCGTGGATATGTTGACTATGAACGATTTGACCGAATGACGGATGAAGGCTACTTTTTCGTGTCCAGACTAAAGAAAAACGCCGTCATTCGTGAAGTAGAATCATTTTCTGTACCTAAAGATGCTACAGCTTTATCCGACAAGATGGTTTACATCGGTTCGACGCAAAATCGCACAGAGAATGTATTCCGTCTACTTGAAGTAGTGGATACAAAGGGGAACATTTTGCGATTAATTACTAACCGTTTCGATCTAAATTCCGAAGAGATTAGTGAAATTTACCGTCAACGGTGGGCCATAGAGCTATTTTTCAAATGGCTCAAACAGCATGTAGAGATCAAACACTTTTATGGTATGAGCGAAACTGCCATTCAAAATCAAATCTTCCTTGCGCTCATTGCTTACTGTTTACATGTACTTATCCAGTTAGAGATGAGGAGTAAGAAGTCCTTACTCCGAATTAGCCGCTGGTTAAATAAAGTGCTGTGGAAACCTGCGTACATCTGGATCCGCAGATTTGACGATAGATCTATTCCGTAAATACATACACTGTCGTTGTTGCTAACAGTTTAATTGTATAATTTTTCCAAATGGACAGCCCACCTTTGCTTAGGTAATGTCTTATTGGCAAAAAATCTTGTGCAAATGATTACTGAATTTTCAAACTAATTTTATGCAACGCTAGTGATATTATTTGCAGTTGCTATTGGTGGTGCTTGGGCAAAAGAGAGAGCTGGTGGAGCTTTTGCTGCACTTCTCGCCTTTATTCTAATTAACCGAATTACAGGTTCTGTTTTTGGTGTAACAAATGACATGTTTACCGATGCAAAAGCTACCGTACGTTCTTTATTTGGAAGCGACCTCATAGTAGCTAATTACTTTACAACCGTATTAGGTGCTCCAGCGTTAAATATGGGAGTATTTATTGGTATTATTTCCGGGTTTGTGGGGGCGATCATTTATAACAAATACTATAATTACAGCAAGTTACCACAAGCATTATCTTTTTTTAATGGGAAAAGATTCGTCCCGTTTGTAGTGATTCTTTGGTCTGTTATCATCGCGCTTGTGATGTCAGTCGTATGGCCTTTTATTCAAGGATTAATTAATGACTTCGGAGTGTGGTTAGCGAATTCAAAAGATGCTGCACCATTCTTAGCTCCTTTTACGATGGGAATGCTTGAACGGTTATTGCTTCCGTTTGGATTACATCATATGTTAACTGTTCCAATTAATTATACGGAATTAGGTGGCACCTATACCGTTTTAACAGGTGCGACAGCAGGTGAAATCGTAGCTGGGCAAGATCCACTATGGTTAGCTTGGGTATCTGACTTAGTAAATTTAAAAGCTAATGGTGACACAACAGCTTATCATCAATTAATGCAAGATGTAACACCAGCAAGGTTTAAAATGGGACAAATGATTTTATCCACCGCTGTGTTAATGGGAGCAGCTTTAGCAATGTATCGTAATGTGGATAAAGACAAACGTGTAACATATAAATCGATGTTCTTTTCAGCAGGTATAGCTGTATTTATTACTGGTGTAACAGAGCCACTTGAATTTATGTTTATGTTTGCGGCTCCATTACTTTACTTTGTTTATGCTATCGTAGCAGGGCTGAGCTTTGCTATTGTTGATTTGATTCATTTACGTTTACATTCGTTTGGGTTAGTTGAGTTTTTTACCAGGTTACCAATGGCTTTAAATGCAGGGCTTTTAGGAGATGTTATCAACTTTGTACTCACTTGTATGGTGTTCTTCGTGTTAAGTTACTTTCTGTTTTACTTTTTCATTAAAAAAATGAATTTAGCAACGCCAGGCCGAGCTGGTAATTATTCAGATGATGAAATGGAAAAAGGCGGAGCTGTTCAAGGAGATGAAGAGGTAGTCGCTATTGTAAACATGTTAGGTGGGAAAGAAAACATTGATGAGGTAGATGCATGTATGACCAGATTACGTGTGTCGTTGAAAGATGTAGAACAAGTAGCGCCAGAAGCAGTTTGGAAAAAAACAGGTGCTATGGGGTTAGTAGTTAGAGGGACAGGTATTCAAGCAATATATGGCCCGAAAGCAGATGTGTTGAAATCGAAAGTGATTGATTATCTGGAGGATAGATCGTGAGGCTGTTAACGTTAAATTGCCATTCTTGGCTAGAAGATTCGCAACTAGATAAGCTCTCCATTCTAGCAGAAGCAATTCATAATCAATCCTATGACGTTATTGCGTTGCAGGAAGTGAATCAAACCATTACTGCAAAAAAAGTGAGCGAGAACTTGAAAGCAGATAACTTTATTCTATTGCTACAAAATGAATTACAAGCATTAGGGTCAACGTATGAATTCATTTGGGACTATGCACATCTTGCTTATGATCGATTTGAAGAAGGAGTTGCTTTATTAACAAAGCATAAGGTAGTAAATAGACAAGCATTCTTTGTGAGTGAAAGTGAAGATACAAGCTATTGGAAGGCTCGAAAAGTGGTTGGCATGACAATAGATATAAACGGAAAAGAAGTGGACTTTTATTCCTGTCATATGGGCTGGTGGAACGATAATGCAGAGCCTTTTAAAAGGCAAATGGATCGACTAGTCCAGTCCGTCCCTAAGGATCGGCTCCATTTCTTAGTAGGTGACTTTAATAATGAAGCATCATTAGAAAATGAAGGATATGATTATGTTCAAGATTTAGGTTATTTTGACACTTATCATTTAGCTAAAGAAAGAGACTTAGGCGTTACAGTTTGTGGTGATATTGCTGGTTGGCAAGATAGTCTTACGAATAAACGGATTGATTATATTTTCTCTTCCGCAAAGGTTGAAGTCATTCGTTCGCAAGTGATTTTTAATGGAATGAATTTGCCCATTATTTCTGACCATTATGGCGTAGATGTCACCATCAATATATAAAGGGAATTTGCCGAAATAACAAATAATTTTGATTATGAAGTAGAAATATAGAAAAGGTAAGAAGGAGAAGACAGCAATGAGAAGAATTTGGTGGAAAGAAGCAACTGCTTATCAAGTTTATCCACGTAGCTTTATGGATTCAAATGGGGATGGCATTGGCGATATACCCGGTGTCATTCAAAGGCTCGATTATTTAAAGGATTTGGGAATTGATGTCATTTGGCTAAGCCCCGTTTATCAATCACCCAATGATGATAATGGGTATGATATTAGTGATTATCAAGCAATCATGCCTGAGTTTGGAACGATGGAAGATTTTGATCAATTAGTAGCTGAAGTTCATCAGCGTGGAATGAAATTGATTATGGACTTAGTAATTAACCATACATCTGATGAGCATCCGTGGTTTATTGAATCAAAATCATCAACAGATAATCCATACCGAGATTATTATATTTGGCATGCAGGAAAAAATGGGAAAGAGCCAAATAATTGGGCTTCTATTTTTGGTGGATCTGCATGGGAATATGATAAACAAACAAAAGCCTATTATTTACATGTTTTTTCAAAAAAGCAACCTGATTTAAATTGGGAAAATCCTACTGTACGTAAAAGTTTATATAATATGGTGAACTGGTGGTTAGATAAAGGCATTGATGGCTTTCGTGTAGATGCTATTTCACATATTAAAAAAGCGCCTGGTTTTCCTGATCTGCCGAATCCAGATAATAAAAAGTATGTGCCGTCTTTTGCAGGTCACATGAACCAAGCTGGTATTCATACTTTTTTAGAAGAATTGAAAAAGGAGACCTTTTCCAACTATGATATTATGACTGTCGGTGAAGCAAATGGGGTTACCATCGATGATGCTCACTTATGGGTTGGTGAAGAGCAAGGTAAATTTAATATGGTGTTTCAATTTGAACATTTGGATTTGTGGGGGAAAAGCGTTACAGGTGGCTTAGATGTGCACGCTTTAAAACAAAAATTGACAAAATGGCAAAAGGGATTAGAGGGAAATGGATGGAATGCTTTATTTTTAGAAAATCACGATCAACCTCGCTCTGTATCGACGTGGGGTGATGATGAAGTTTACTGGGAAGAATCTGCCAAATGTCTTGCCACACTTTACTTTTTAATGCAGGGGACGCCTTTTATATACCAAGGTCAAGAAATTGGTATGACAAATGTTCAATTTGATTCTATTGACGATTATAATGATGTATCTATTAAAAATATGTATGCGGAAGAACTGGAAAATGGAAAAAGTCATGAGGAAATCATGGGAATTATTTGGAAAAATGGTCGTGATAACTCGAGAACCCCAATGCAATGGAATAATCAAGCCAACGCTGGTTTTACAACGGGGACGCCGTGGTTGAAGATAAATCCAAATTATAAACAAATTAATGTGGAACAGCAACAAACAGACGGTAACTCCATCTACCATTATTATCGTAACATGGTTCAGATAAGAAAAGAAAACGATGTATTCATCTATGGACGTTATGAGCTTATTTTGGAAGATCATGACCAAATCTATGCATATACGAGAACGTTGGATAATCAACAAATGCTTGTATTAACAAATCTATTTGCTGAGAAAACTACCTTTAAATTACCAAAAACGATTACATCTAAAGAAAGGAAACTGCTTTTATCTAATTATAAAGTTGACGCGTCTGGATCGTTGGAACAGATAACTTTAAAACCGTATGAAGCTAGAGTGTATGAATTAATTTGAGTACGCTAAAAGAAAGTTAAGTGACACCGCACGTAGTTTAGCGGATCGCTTAATTTTCTTTTTTTGTACTATAAGACAGCGAAGAGCTTTCGATAAGATGCTGCTTTTTTCAGTTAGGTTCTTGGTTTGAAGAACGTGATAGAAAAGAGCAGGACAGTAAGCAATAGCGTGGTAGTTGTTAGATTTTCTAGTACAAATAAACGACAGTTGATACTGTTAGGCTAGCGGAGGAAGAGCACAGAGAAAATGAACAGTCCTTTTCTTCGGGCGACGTTTCGCAGGGTTAGCTTTGCTTGTACTATGGAGAAACGCAGTGGGAAGCCCCTGCCGGGAAAAAAGCGAACTGCTTTCTTTTGTGGAGGCTGAGCTTGGTTCCTAGTAGTTGTAGTGTTTTTCCGCAGTTGTCACTATCTACATTACGCTTGTGCTTTTTATAAAACAATTGTTGTATTAACGCCAGTAATAGTGTATATAATAGAGTGAAAAATATAGAGGTTATAATTAGTTGAGAAAAGCTTGACATATACAAATATTTGACGGCAATTTTCTTCTATTCTATGATTAAATATATTTATGTACCCTTTATTCCAATAGAAAATTTACAAAAAGACTATCGCAAAATTTGAAAGAATGCGGGCTGAACAAATCTTATTGGAGATGACAGTACCTACATACCTAGTTTGTTCACAAGTCTTAGGTATTTTAGGGCTTATACATAACCCAAGCTTTTCTAAGACTACGAACAATTAGTGGGAGATAAAAGAACATCTTTAATAATGGAAGATCCACTAATAAAGTATGAGAAAAGAAAGGTTATACATGGAAGGAGCGAGCTGCTATAAATCTGAATAACATTGGAGCAAAAATAAAGCAAATGCGTTTACGTGCAAGGAAAACGCAACAACAGGTCGCGGATGAATGTGATATATCCAAAAGTTTACTGTCAAAAATAGAAAACGGACAGACAGCTTCAGCAATTGCTACTTTATCTAAAATAAGTGAAGCGTTAAACGTGCCACTATCATGGCTTTTAGATGACCAAGAAGATCGTGATCTGGTATTACTCCCTTCTAGTAAACGGCAATTTAAAGTTGGGGACGACAATATGGGGTATTCCTATGAATTGTTGGCGAACCGTTCTCCATTCACAGGCGTTGAACCGACAATTGTATATGTTACGCCGAGGGATATGAATGTAAGGGAAGAGTCTTATACCCATTCTCAAGATGAATTCATCTATGTATTGGAAGGTGCGATTCATTTGCGTTATGAAGGTAGAAAACATTATATGGAACAAGGGGATAGCGCTTATTTTAAAGGGGATAAACCTCATTTATTTATTCCAGTCAATAATGAACCTGCACGTGTACTAACTATTTTTATTGATAATCAATTGTAAATCCAGTCAAACTTCCATCCGTGGCGTTTTTTTACTATAGGAAGGTTTATAGTTATAAGAAAATTTGCTTTCGCTATAAATATTTAGCGATAAAACAAGTTGATCTAAACCTTCCACGGATGGTTTGAACTGGATATTTTAGGCAGTAGGATCCGTTTGTACGAAGGTTCTAAGTAGTAAAAAAATAGCCGACAAAAGTAGGAAGCTACCACTAGTAGTGAAAGTGTTGTCCTGCATAAAGTGGATGATAACCGGACGAAATGTAAATAAAGCAACGCTCCTATCAAATTCTCCGACGCCCCCGTTTTTTACACGATAGGAAAGTAAAACGAAGACCATAAAAATTTGTCGATATGCCGCCGATTTTTTCCATAGAACTAATCATTTGTCGAAATGCATAAAAATTTAATGGGTTTATCTGTCTTATTAAACCAATAATGTGGTTTAGAAGAGTCAAGAAATACACAATCATATGGGTGTAAAACATTCACATAATTATCTACTTCAATAGTTAAGGTGCCTTCTAGGACAAACAAAAATTCCTGTCCCTTATGAGAAAAGTTGTTACCACGATTTGCACCAGGGTCGAGAATAATTAAATTTGGAATAAACGCGGGATCTTTCATGTCTCCTGATAAATTCTTATAAATAAATCTATTTTCCGTCAAGTTTGCTGTGTCTACAGTATTTCTAGTAATTGTAGAACGCGAGTCATCATCCTCTTCCGAGAAAAAATAGCTCGGATTTACATCAAGTGATTCTGAAATTTTTTTAAGTGACTCTAAAGTAGCAGAGGTTTTTCCGTGCTCTAATTGTGATAAGAAGCTAATCGATAGCCCTGTTTCCTCAGAGATGTTTTTTAACGTTAATTTTTTTCTCTTTCGCAGCTTGTTTACTCTTTTTCCTATATGTGTTGTCTGTCTCATCGTTTGCCCTCCTCCACACCATTTCTTATAAGATATATCTTTTAATTTAGAGAATAAAAGCGTTTTTATACCAATGAAAGGTATATATAAACACTTTATTTATAAAAATGAGCGTTCTTACCTAAGAATCAGTTGACGAAAAAGATGAAACTATCTTATAATTTAGTTAACCATAATTTAAGTAATACTTAAATAGTTTCGCGTTAAATTGTGTGAAAATTACTATCGTTTGCAATTTAGTATGTGTTCAAATGCAGTTTTGCTGAAGGGGGATGCGGCGCTTTAATAGTTAAATTATGGTTGAACAAATTGCAATATTTGAAAACGCTTCCTGTAGAGTGGCGAAAATATTGAAGGAGGTTTTTGTATGGTAGTAGCTTACAAACATGAACCATTTACAGATTTTACAGTTGAAGAAAATAGGCAGGAAATGGTAAAAGCCTTGGAAAAAGTTGAAAAAGATCTTGGAAAAGAATATCCGTTAATTATTGGTGGAGAGAGAATTACGACAGAAGAAAAAATTATCTCTGTAAACCCTGCAAATAAAGATGAAGTTGTTGGTTATGTTTCCAAAGCAAATCAAGCGTTAGCAGAAAAAGCAATGCAAACAGCAGATGAAACATTTGCATCGTGGCGTAAATCAGATCCAAAGTTTCGCTCTGATTTGTTATTTCGTGCAGCTGCCATTATTCGTCGCAGAAAGCACGAATTTACTGCACACTTAGTGAAAGAAGGTGGCAAACCTTGGAAGGAAGCAGATGCTGATACCGCGGAAGCGATTGACTTTTTGGAATACTATGGAAGGCAAATGCTTACATTAAAAGACGGCATTAAAATAAATAGTCGTCCTATTGAACATAATCAATTTCACTACATCCCACTCGGTGTTGGTGTTGTTATCTCACCTTGGAACTTCTTATTTGCCATTATGGCAGGTACAACTGCTGCTGCTATGGTAACTGGGAATACAGTGTTGCTAAAGCCAGCTAGTGCTACACCTGTAATCGCTTATAAATTTATGGAAGTGCTCGAAGAAGCGGGTCTTCCAGCTGGTGTCATCAATTTTATTCCTGGGTCAGGCAAAGACGTTGGGGATTATTTAGTGGATCATCCGCGAACACGTTTTGTAAGCTTTACAGGCTCTCGTGAAGTTGGGACCCGTATTTTTGAACGAGCTGCTGTTGTACATGAAGGTCAAAAGTGGCTGAAGCGAACAATTATTGAAATGGGTGGAAAAGATACCATCGTCGTCGATCGTGAAGCTGATTTAGAATTGGCTGCCCAGTCCATTGTTCAATCTGCTTTTGGTTTCTCTGGACAAAAATGTTCTGCTTGTTCTCGTGCTGTTATTCATGAGGACGTGTATGAAGAAGTGAAAACCCGTGTTGTAGAGTTAACAGAGGCGTTAACGGTAGGTGACCCAGTAGACTATACAAATTATATGGGGCCGGTTATTGACCAAGCCGCATATGATAAAATAATGGGGTATATTGATATTGGTAAGCAGGAAGGAGAGCTTATCGCAGGTGGTGAAGGTGATGATAGCAAAGGTTGGTTTATAAAGCCAACTGTATTCGCCGATGTAGATTCGAAAGGTCGGATTATGCAAGAAGAGATATTCGGTCCTGTTGTCGGTCTTACGAAAGCTAAAGATTTTACGGAAGCAATTGAAATTGCAAATAATACCGAGTATGGTCTGACTGGTGCTGTTATTACAAACAATCGTGCTCATCTTGAACAAGCGAGAGAGGATTTTCATGTTGGAAACCTTTACTTTAATCGCGGCTGCACAGCAGCAATTGTAGGTTATCAACCATTCGGTGGATTTAATATGTCTGGAACGGATTCCAAAGCAGGAGGGCCGGACTACTTGATACACCACATGCAAGGTAAAACAACTTCAGAAATGTTTTAATTACTTAAAGTAAATAGGGCATTCTTGCCAAATTGAATAGTCACATCTCCCTCTGTTTGTGCATAACGACAGAGGGAGATAGTTTAATTACAATATAATAAGGCAATTGACGCTATCTCGTTATTAGAAAAACTTGGTTTATCTCCAGTCTCTCTATGGCGAAAAATGCTGCCGTTTTTCTTATACGATAAAGCCTAAAATTTTATACTTCCCTATAGTACAAAATAAAATGATAGCAACCAAAGCTTAGAGATAGCCGGGAGGGGAAAGTTCATGGAACAAATAATGCGAAATTTCTTTTTGTTTCTATCTAATAATAAAACTTTAACAAAAGTAGCAAAAAAATATGGCTTTCGTTTTGGAGCTTCACGTTTTGTCGCAGGGGTAAATATTCAAGAAGCTGCACAAAAAATAAAGGCTTTAAATGAAAAAGGTTTTGTTGTCACTGTAGACCACCTAGGGGAGTTTATAGATAGTGAATCAGAGGCTAAACAGTCTGCGGAGGAATGTGTCAAAGCAATTGAAGCAATTGCTAAAGAAGGCTTACAATCCGAATTATCTTTAAAGCTTACTTCACTTGGGTTAGATATATCTCATGAGCTTGTGATGGAGAATATGCACAAAATATTACAAGCAGGTAAAGAAAATGATGTTATTGTTACGATAGATATGGAAGACTATGCACGATTAGAGAAAACGTTACATATTTTTACGAGTCTTAAACAGGAATATGATAATGTAGGAACTGTATTGCAAGCCTATTTATACCGAGTAGAAGAAGATTTAGAAGCATTAAATCCATATAACCCATACTTGCGATTAGTAAAGGGGGCATATAAGGAATCAGAAAAAGTTGCTTTTCCTAATAAATCAGATGTAGATAAGAATTATAAAAAAGTGATTAAGCAGAACTTGTTAAATGGTAATTACACGGCAGTAGCTACTCATGATGATGAGATCATTACTTATACAAAAGAACTGGAACAAACATATCAAATTTCCAAAGAGCAGTTTGAGTTTCAAATGCTTTATGGAATTCGACTTGAGCTTCAGAAGCAATTACTAAAAGAAGGGTACAAAGTACGTGTATATATGCCTTATGGCTCTGATTGGTTCGGCTATAATATGCGAAGATTAGCTGAAAGGCCTGCTAATGTGGCTTTCGTAATAAAAGGAATTTTTAAGAAATAAGCGGAAAGGAATCCTATATGCTAATTTTATCGGAAAAAGAAATACGAGAAAATTATTTCATGCTTGATGCAATAAAAGATTTGAAGCAAGAGTTGCAAGCAAAAAATAATGCAATGATTAAAAATCCGCATCGGACAGTTATACATCTTCCAACGTACAATGGCTCCAATTTATATAGGCCAAGTGCGGATGTATCGTCAGATATTGCTTCTGTTAAAGTAGTAAGTATTTTTCCGGATAATCCAAACCAACAAAAACCGACTACCCAGGGTGTATTAATGCTGACAAATGCTACCGATGGAGAACATATTTGTTTCATGAATGCATCTTTTTTAACAAGATTACGTACCGGTGCTTTAAGTGCTATTGCTACAGATAAGTTAGCTCGTGCGAACGCCAAAGTATTGGGAGTGATCGGAACGGGATCGATGGCTTTTGAACAAGTACTTGGTATATTAGCTGTTAGGGATATAGAAGAAATTATCTTATATAATCGTACATTAGAAAAAGCTTTCGCATTTAAGGAAAAATTAATCGAATGGGGAGTAAATAACTCCATACAAGTAGTACAAACTGTCAAATCTGTCATGAAATCTGCTGATATTGTTAACTGTAGCACGAGATCTAATACACCGGTGTTTGCTGGTGAAGATATTCAGCCAGGCACACATATTAACGGGGTAGGTTCCTTTCTTCCTACAATGAGAGAGGTAGATGTAAAAACAATTAAAAGAGCTGATCAAATCGTAGTAGACGATTTGGATAGTGCAAAAGAAGAAGCGGGAGAACTGATTTATGCTGCTAGTCAAAGTAATTGGGATTTTTCCAAGGTGTTTGCGGAATTAAATGAACTGATTCGACAGGAGCATATTATTCGCCCATCTGATGAGGCAATCACTTTTTTTAAATCCGTTGGTACGGCTTACTTTGACTTAGCTGTAGCAAGGGGTATTTATGCGAAAGCTCTTTCGATTGGCTTTGGAAAAACAGTTGATTTTGCTTGAATCGTACGTTGAAAAGAAGTGGAGTTCGCTTTTTTTTTCGGAAAGTAACTTTTAATAACATTAAAAACAAACATCATAATTAGTCATGATATCATGTGATAATCAAACGGTATTAGCAAGCGATGCCATTTCCCCTTATACTAAAAACAGGGAGGGGATAAGATGGTATTTTATTATGAAAAATTGGATCATGTTCAATTAACAGCACCAAAAGATGAGGAACAAACAGCAAAGGCATTTTACGTCCATATCCTGGGATTTAAAGAAATTAATAAACCAAAGACATTACAAAAAAATGGCGGGATTTGGCTACAATCAGGTGATGTTCATATACATATTGGTGTGGAAGAACCGTTTATGCCAGCGAAAAAAGCACATCCTGCTATTTACGTAAAACATTTAGAAAAGTTAAAACGATATTTACAAGAGCACGATGTAGCTTATTTGGAAGACGAGCGATTGCCAAATTATAAACGTTTCTACGTTAGCGATCCATTTGGAAATCGGCTAGAGTTTTTGGAGAAAAGTTAGAAAAATATCAGAAAAATAGTAATGTTAGTTTTATTTATTTGCGGGTTGTTTATTTACGGTGACGTGCTATACTGATTACATTCAAATAAATACGATTTTCATATAATAGCAGGGATAAGGCTTGCGAGTTTCTACCGGTTTACCGTAAATGAACCGACTATGAAAATAACTGATATAGATTGTATTTTACACTGTAAGAAAAGTGTTCGCATTTCGCCATCACGTGAAGTCTTCTTATGCAAAATACGATCGTTTCTCTTTTAACTCGAAAATCAGTTTCCGTTCATAGTTAGGTTGACGGAAGCGAATTTTCGAGTTTTTTGCATAATAAGAAAATATGCAGGTTTACCGTATAGCCATCCCTTTCCTAATTGGACTTATTTAACTGCATAAAAGCTTCATTGAAGTCCACCTTTTAAAAATGAGAATCTTGTATGCATATTGACATGGAAAGGAAGTTTAACATCATGGAGCGTTTAAAACAGATCATTTTAGCAAAAGGAAAAGTATTATCCAATACAGTTTTAAAGGTGGATGCTTTTTTAAATCATCAAATTGACCCATCCTTAATGGAAGAGATTGGAAAAGAATTTGCAGATCGATTTGCAGATGCTGGTATAACGAAAATATTGACTTTGGAATCTTCAGGAATTGCTCCTGCCGTGATGGCGGGCTTAGTTTTAAAGGTGCCTGTTGTGTTTGCAAGAAAACGTAAATCCCTAACATTAACGGAGCACCTTTATTCTGCGCAAGTCCATTCTTTCACGAAGCAGGAAACAAATGAAATTTCAATTTCGCAATCGTTTATAACTCAGGACGATACAGTTCTAATTATTGATGATTTCTTAGCAAATGGACAAGCGGTATTTGGTTTGATTGATATTTTAAAGCAAGCTAAAGCAACGATTGCTGGGATAGGTATTGTAATTGAAAAAAGTTTTCAAGACGGTGGAAAATCCATTCGTAACGCTGGTTATCGAGTGGAGTCCCTTGCCAGAATAGCACATTTATCAGACGGAAATGTCACCTTTTTAGAGGAGGAAAACTAACATGAAGAATGCTGCTTTAGGGCTACAACATTTATTAGCAATGTATGCAGGGGCTATTTTAGTACCACTTATTGTTGGTGATGCACTTGGCTTAACGTCAGCTCAACTAACGTATCTTGTTGCTATTGATATTTTAATGTGTGGTGTAGCGACTATATTACAGGTTTTAAGAAATCGATTCTTTGGAATTGGCTTACCTGTCGTTTTGGGTTGTACTTTTACTGCGGTAGGTCCAATGATAGCAATTGGCTCTAGTTATGGAGTGACTGCTATATATGGAGCTATTCTTGTATCTGGGCTTTTTGTCATTGCTGTAAGCGGGATATTTGGTAAATTGGTGAAATTCTTTCCTCCAGTTGTAACAGGTTCTGTTGTAACGATTATTGGAATTACGCTTATTCCTGTAGCTATAAATAATATGGGGGGCGGGCAAGGAGCAAGTGACTTTGGCTCATTAGTAAACATAAGTTTATCTTTTGGGACGCTATTATTTATTATTATATTATATCGATTTGCTAAAGGATTTATGAAATCTATTGCTATTTTAGTAGGTTTAATTATTGGAACATTAGCGGCTGGTATGATGGGTTTAGTTGATTTTCAAGCTGTTCGAGAAGCTTCCTATCTTCATTTACCGCACCCCTTTTATTTTGGCACACCAACATTTGAATGGTCTGCTATTTTAACGATGATATTAGTCGCGATCGTTTCATTAGTAGAATCCACAGGTGTATATTTTGCTTTGGGGGATATAACAGATCAAAAACTCAAAGGGAAGGACTTGGCAAACGGTTACAGAGCGGAAGGATTAGCCATTTTATTGGGAGGCTTTTTTAACGCCTTTCCATACACCGCTTTTTCTCAAAATGTCGGTTTGTTGCAAATGACTGGTGTGAAAAAGAAAAGCATTATTTTTATTACTGGTGTCATGCTTATAACGCTTGGTTTCATTCCTAAAATTGCCGCTTTAACGACAATTATTCCAACTCCTGTATTAGGTGGTGCGATGATTGCCATGTTTGGTATGGTAATTTCCCAAGGAATTAAAATGCTTGGTCCTGTCATTATGAAATCATCGGAAAATGCGATGATTGTGGCATGTTCTGTAGGAATGGGGCTAGGTGTAACTGTTGTACCTGAATTGTTTGCCAAATTTCCGGAGAGCATTCAAATATTAACAAGTAATGGCATTGTGGCGGGAAGTGTTACAGCTATTGTGCTAAATATTTTATTCCATATGCTTCCACAAAGAAAAACCAATGAGCATATCAGTTTGCGTGAGCAAGAAGCATAAAGAGATAGATTCCACATATGACGAGCCGTATTTATTCTCCCTTCAAAATCTAAAAAAGTGAAGGGAGGAAATAACGTATTTTGATTTCCACTCTGTTCCACTTCTCTTCGTTTAAGCACCTTTCCTATAACTCTATTGCGTGAAGTTTCACTTTATTTATTATCCAATAGACTTATGTTAGAATAAAAGATACTTTTCTATATAAGTCGTATTTGGTTGTTTTAAAAGAAAGGGGAAATAGGATGGTACGTCAATCCGTAAAAGAAGTAGAGAATATGAATAAATTACCAATCGTTATCGTGCTGATTACTGGAGCTTTTTTAGCCATTTTAAATCAGACATTACTCACCACAGCTATACCTCCTATTATGCAAGATTTACATTTAACCGAAAATACGGCCCAATGGGTAACGACGATTTTTATGCTCGTAAACGGCATTATGATACCTATTACTGCTTTTTTAATTGAAACCTTTACTACAAGACAATTATTTGTTACAGCTATGGGAACATTTTCTGTTGGTACATTTATTTGCGCCATATCACCAAGCTTTTTTCTATTAATGACAGGAAGGGTCATTCAAGCTGCTGGCGCTGGAGTTATGATGCCACTGATGATGACCATCTTCTTATTTATGTTTCCAATTGAAAAAAGAGGAACTGCCATGGGAATGGTTGGGCTTGTAATTGGATTTGCCCCTGCTTTAGGACCATCTATTTCTGGTTGGTTAGTTGAGCATTTCGATTGGAGGTCTATTTTTTATGTCGTTTTACCTTTAGCTATTATGAACGTTATCATTGCGTACTTTGTGATGAAGAATATAACAAAACGTACCTATCCAAAAGTTGATATCTTATCTATATTATACTCAACCCTCGGTTTTGGAGGAATACTTTACGGATTCAGTAGTGCTGGTAATAATGGATGGACCGATCAATTGGTGCTTGTGTCGTTAGCTATTGGGCTAATTACTTTAGCGCTATTTATTACTCGTCAATTCACACTCAAGGAACCAATTTTGGAATTTCGAGTATTTAAAAACAAAATATTTACCATTACGATGATCATTGGAATGATTGGATTTATTGGCTTAATCTCTGCAGAAACCATTCTGCCAATTTATATGCAAAATATGGCAGGGTTTACGCCATTTGAATCTGGCTTGATGATTTTGCCAGGCGCACTACTAATGGGAATTATGTCGCCGATTAATGGACGAATTTTTGACCGATTTGGTGCTAGATACTTAGTAATGATAGGACTGTTCTTATTAACGATTACGTCATTATTGTATACCAATCTATCTGTAGATACGTCATTTACTTATTTAACCATCGTCTTTGCGGTTCGAATGTTTGGTATCTCCATGATTATGATGCCTTCTACGACAGCTGGGTTAAATCAATTATCTTATCGTTTAATTCCACATGGTTCAGCAATGACGAATACAATGCGACAAGTTGCCGCCTCAATTGGAACAGCTTTGTTAATTACGATTATGACTGTGACGGCTTTGGGTACTGGTAAAGAAGCGACTGTTACAGGACAAATACATGGGGTGAACATGGCGTTTTATGTTGCAACAGCAACATCCTTCCTTGGTCTTATACTAGCTTTCTTCGTAAAAGACAAGGCGTCCAAAGAAAGGGTTTTAAAGCAACAGGAAGCTTAAGTGCAGTTTGTGCTATATAGAATAGAAAAAAGTATGAAAGTTTTCCGGCTTATCGTTTAAAAAGCTGCCATGGTAGTTTTGTGGAAACCACTTACTATTAAAGTAATTGCAGGCAATGAATTAACTAGCTACGTAGAATCATATTGGATATGCCATATGAATAGCTATTTTAGTACAAGTTTTTTCTTATATTATCCCCCTTTTTTTATGTTTAAGGGTGGTAAGTAAGTTGGGAACATACTTTAAGAGGTGATACTTGATGCATTTGTTTTCTACCGCGTTAGTCTTGATGTATGTTATTTTTATTGCTGTTACGTTTTTGCTTGCAATTATTTATAATTGCCGTGATCAATGGATTCCTTTTGCTTATGCATCTATTATTTTAGCTATTGCTTCGCCGTTAGTGGCTTTTCTATTTATTATTGGAAAACCAACCAAAATGAGTGGGTTCATGTATATTTTTGAACAAGTATTGGATGCTAATTTAATAGCTTTTATTATTGTATTGCTCCACCTCTATTTATTGTTTACATTAGGTTTATTTTTAAAAGATAGCGTAGGAAAAAAATTGTCTTCTTACTTTTATGCTTTGATAAATAAAATAAGAACTAGAAAGTATTTTCGTAACGATAGAAACAAGGAAAACTTTTAAAATCATGTACAGTGTATTAGATATGAAAAAAAGATGCTGCGGTCACGTTATTCATGATCGCAGCAACAATATTTATTTGGTGTTTATAATGATTTTTCCTTTAGCATGATGCGTTTCACTAAGCTGGTGAGCTTGTTGTACTCCTTCTTGCGTTAGCGGGAAGTTATGTCCAATAATGGATTTGACATGACCGTTTTCCATTAACTTTGCTATTTCCTCGAGTTGCTTTCCATTTTCTTGTAACCATAAAAATCCAGCTGTAATTCCTAATTCTTTCGCTAAGTCTTCATTTGGTGGTTGCACAATGGAAACTAATTTTCCACCTTCTTTTAACACATGCATGCTCTTTTCTTGAACTTCTCCACCAATTGTATCGATAACTAGGTCGTAGTCTTTAATTATTTCAGAGAAGTCTTCTTCTTTATAATTAATAAACCGGTCTGCTCCTAAAGATTCAACAAGTTCCTGATTTTTCTCACTTGCTGTAGTAGCTACATACGCCCCAAAATGTTTTGCAAATTGAATGGCGTATGTTCCGACTCCTCCAGATCCAGCGTGAATGAATACTTTGTCTTTAGCTTTGACTTGACCAAAGTCAAAAAGACATTGCCAAGCAGTTAAACCGGCTAAAGGTACAGCTGCTGCTTCATTGAATGTAATACTTTCTGGAAGAAGAGCTACTTTATCTTCGTCTATCGCGGTGTATTCTGCATAAGTTCCCTGTGCGCTTGTTGCTGGACGGGCAAATACACGGTCACCAGTTTTAAATTTGGTTACGCTTGAGCCAACTTCTTGAACGATACCAGCAGCATCCCATCCAAGGATAATAGGAAATTCAAGTGGGAGCATCTCCTTTAAATATCCTTCACGAACTTTCCAATCTATTGGGTTAATACTTGTAGCGTGCATCTCTACAAGAACTTGGTTATCCTTTATTTGTGGCTTAGGAACATCGCGTTCTTCAAGTTGATTTGCATGACCATATTGGTTTATAACAATAGCCTTCATGTTTTCCCTACTTTCTAAAGGTGTTAGTATTATAATCTCAGGGTTCTGTTCAGATTATGCATAAGGAGGTAGTAAGATGGAAAAACTATCATCTTTTCAACCTGTTTTACCTAAAGATCCTAAAGTGCTTATCCTTGGTTCCATGCCAGGAAAACAATCACTTCAACGGCAAGAGTATTACGGGAACCCAAGAAATCAGTTTTGGGATATCCTGCTCACTATCCTTCAAGAACCTAAGGTAATCGATTATACTCAAAAGTTGCAGGTTTGTAAAAAACATTGCTTAGCACTTTGGGATACGGTAGGGACTTGTTATCGAGCAGGCAGTTTAGATGCAAATATTAAAGATGAAACCCCTAATGATATTCCTTCTTTATTACATAAGTATCCTTCCATCAAATTAATAGCTTGTAATGGAGGGAAATCCTATCAACTGTTAAATAAGTATTTTAAGCAAGAGCATTTAGCTCAAGTAGATGTGGTTAAGCTACCTTCAACGAGCCCAATTCCAGGAAAATATACAAAGCGTTTTGTAGATAAGGTGGAAGCGTGGAAGGTGATTTTGAAATATATTTGACGAATAGCTTATGCTTTTTGTCGATTAGCAGTCAGGAAATAGGGTATACTGAATATAGTAGGAAGAAATAATTAGTTTAGAGTATAGTATGAATAAGTGTAACTGTTAACTAATAGTATAAGATGGATTGTTTTAATGAAATGGTATACTAGTTTTAGAGAGAAGCACTAAAGTGGTTTTTCAGTAGAAAGAGGGGCAGCAAAGGAGTCGTAAGCGGCAACTTACGACTCCTGCGACGGGTTATCCTTATGGCGACTTCGCTATAGGATAGCATGGCACATCATGTCATTAGTGGCGTCATCATTATCCTTTGCTAACTCCATCGGCAGAGTGGCTTTATTTGCTTTCGCGGCTATTTACAATTAACAATACAAGCGTTGCGAACGAAAACATCAGTTCTATCGTCTTGTCAATTGGTATCAATTCATTCAGCCCCTTTCTCTAAGGGATTACCAGTCGCCAAGCATGAAGAAATCTTCTTCACTTCTTTCGCCCTCTGCATAACCTGTCCCCCTCATTATACTATAATACGGCATTGATTTGTGGGAATTATTAGGAAATGGTATAAAATTCTCATTTTTCAATTAATTAAGCAATATTCCCTATGCTAAATTTGTTTTCTCGTAGGTTATAAACCTAGGTTTGTTCCTTTTCAAATTAGTTAAGTAGAAAATAGGTAATTCCCTGGGTAAATAGGCTATTGTTAGCATGAATACAAGCTTTGACAAATTGAAATATGGACAGGTTATGGTTTATGCTATAAACTTTATGGATTATTGTATAAGCCACTTTTATCATAGAGATTTGGCGACAAGACTGGTTCAGTAGGTATACAATGACCTCTTTAAGCATCGTTTTTAATAATTTGTAGACTTAGACGGTTTTTGTTGAGTAACCTAAGTATCAACTACAAACTATACTTGATGTAAGAATGTGGTCGCGCTTTTGGGTAAGCGTATTTAGAGAGCTGTATATGGTAGCTGCTGTACAATTAGGCGGTATGACGTAAATATAATCACGTCCTTATCCAGAGATGAAGATGGGAGCGTGTTTTTTGTACATAGGAAAGTAAAATTATAGGTGGCAACGCTTTCGCCATAATGACTGAATGATAAATGAAGATTTTCTAAACACATGAAACGGTACTTAAAGACATAAGTTAAATGAAAAAAGTGTAACAACTGTATACTCTAGTAGGATAAGTAAAGGGATATCCTTATGATAAAATATTGGAGGAATAGAAATGTTAAAACATGTTGTACTACAAACAGACTTTGGTTTAAGTGATGGGGCGGTAAGTGCCATGTATGGTGTTGCTAAATCGGTGGATCCATCCATTCAACTTTTTGATTTAACACATGATATTTCTCCATATAATATTTGGGAAGCATCTTACCGTTTGTATCAAACGATGTCCTATTGGCCAGAAGAAACGGTGTTTGTTTCTGTTGTCGACCCTGGGGTAGGAACGGATCGACTAAGTGTTGTTGTTAAAACAAATAGAAATCAGTATATTGTAACACCAGATAATGGAACATTGACGCATGTGAAAGGCCATATTGGTATAAAAGAAGTTCGAATCATTGATGAAAAAATAAACCGATTGCCGCGATCCGGAGAGTCACACACTTTTCATGGAAGGGATATTTACGCATATACAGCTGCAAGACTTTCTACTGGAGTTATTCGTTATGAAGAGGTCGGACCGAAGAGGGATGAAGACCGAATTACTTGTTTAAAAGAAGAAAACGCTGCAATTAATAAAGGAATCATTCGTGGATGTATCGACATACTTGATGTGCGATTTGGAAATGTGTGGACAAACATAAATCGTCGTTTATTAGTTGAAGCTGACCATCAATATGGTGATAGGTTGTATGTTACGATTTCCCATCATCAAAAAGATGTATACAAAAATAAGTTGTTATTTGTGCGTTCATTTGCTGAAACGCATTTAGGAGAGCCTTTACTATACATTAATTCATTAGATAAAGCAGCTATTGCGCTGAATCAAGGTTCTTTCGCTAAAGCGTATCATATAGGAACGGGTACAAGCTGGGGAGTGTTTATTCAGAAAGTTGACGAGTGAATGGAATGGTTTCTAAACTTGGCTTTTCTGTTACACTATAGGGAATAATCACCGCTTACCTGAGTTGATTTATCATGATTGTAGACGTTTTTATTTGAAAGTATCGGGTTTGTGGTAAAAGGAATTTGGAAAGTCAAACACTTAAATTTTGTTTTTTTTACTTGGTGCCAAGTGCATGTAGTAGGAGGGGGGAGTGAAGCTGTGGGGTTATTTTTTGGAAGGATTAGCTTGTTTAGTTGTTTATGGCTTATGCTTATTTTGTTTGATAGTAATTATATACCGTTTAGCATTAGTTTATTTGCAGTTTCTTTTGCCTTTTTTTGCTTATTATCGTTACAAAAGCATCATATCTATTTCTATGTTGTCTTGTCTGTTATTGCAATTCTACACATGTGGACAGTAGGGACTGAGCAATTTTATATCATCACTTATCTTTATTTTCTCGTTGTCGATGCTACTTTTAGGTTACAAGGATATTTATTAAAAGGCTATCTCATCATTAATTTTGTGATTTCCATTTTGTACACGATTTTAATAAAAGATTACATAATTGAAGTAATATTATTACATATTCTTTTTGTCAGTTTAATTTTAGTCGGTAATAGAATTTTTACAGAAAGGCAAGAGCTAAGGCAAATGTATGAGCAACTACTTGGCGAATTTCGAAAAAACAAACGAATGAATGCTTCAGCTGATCGAGAGGCGAGATTAGAGGAAAGGACAAATATTGCTCGCGACATTCATGATTCTGTCGGACACCGCTTAACAGCGCTTATGATGAAAATAGAAATTTTATCCATTCAAAATAAGGAACGTGACTATGAAGAGTTAAAAATAATGGCCAAAGAAGCTTTAAAAGAAACAAGAGAGGCTGTAAAGGCTTTACACCAGGAAGAGATTCAGGGTGTAGCATCTGTTGTTCAACTTATTCGAAAGTTAGAAGCAGAAAGTCAGCTAATGGTGAAGTTTACGATGAAGCAAGGTGTTCTATCAGTTGCGCTTACAAATAAGCAAAGTATTACTTTATATCGAGCGATACAAGAAGCTTTAACAAATGTCATGCGGCATTCCTCTTATCGAGAAGTACAAGTAGAGTTAGGAAAATCGGCAGTGGATGATGTCACTTTTGAGATTAGAAACCGAATTTTACAGGCTAGACAGTTTGTTGTTGGGTTTGGGTTAACAAACATGCGAAAACGAATAGAGGAGATACATGGTAAATTACATATTTATCAAACAGAGCAGCATTTTGTAGTTGTAGGAACTATTCCATGCGTTGTAAAGGAGATTGAAAAGCATGTGGCGAATTCTAGTTGTTGAAGATCAAGCTATTGTTCGGCAAGGTTTAAAAGTAATTTTACAGCAAGATGAGCAAATTAGCGTACCGTTTGAAGCTGCGAATGGAAAAGAAGCAATTAAAATTGTTGAACAACATGTTGTTGACTTAGTAATGATGGATGTTAGAATGCCGGTCATGAATGGTATTGAAGCTACTCGGATTATTAAACAAATGAACCCCTCTGTAAAAATTCTCATCTTAACAACGTTTAATGATGATGACTATGTTTTATCAGCTTTAAAAGAAGGGGCAGAAGGCTTTTTGCTTAAAACTACAGAGTCAAAAAAGTTGATTGATGCAGTACATAGCTGTATGCGTGGTGGAATGACGATTCATGAAGAGGTAGCTGCTAAAGTGATGCCGCGTTTACTAAAAGGTACAGAACAAAACAAGACAGAATTAGACGTTCCTTTATCAGAGCGAGAATTACTCATTACCAGATTAGTAGGGGAAGGAAAAACAAACAAGGAAATAGCTCAAACATTACATTTGTCTCTTGGGACGATAAAAAACCATTTGACACAAATTTTACAAAAAACTAACTTACGAGATCGGACGCAACTTGCTATTTTCGCTGTGAAACATCACTTAACGATGTAATGCTTCTATGAAAGTATGAACTTAAAACGATGAATAACTTATTTATTTTAGAAAAACTTTGTTTTTTATCTATAAATCATTTCTTATAGAGTAATAAAAGTGACCTCCGTCACTTTTATTTTTTTATTTTATGACTGAAGATACTGCAAAATAGAAAGTAAAACCGATAAGATGATTAAAAGGAGGAATGTTATGCTTGAATTAGTAAATATTTCAAAGAAATTTAAACAAACGTATGCAGTTAAGAATATGAATATGTTCATGGAACGTGGTGAAATTGTTGGCTTACTAGGGCCAAATGGAGCCGGGAAGTCAACAGCTATATCTATTATGTCTTCATTAGTGGAGCCAACAGCAGGGGAAGTCTACTTTGACAATCGAAGTATTTTAAAAAACCCTACGTCTTTTCGTAAAGTTGCTGGCATTGTACCACAAGAAATTGCGCTATACGAGGATTTAACTGCGGAAGAAAATTTACGATTTTTTGGTAGGATTTATCAGATTAAAGGAAAACAATTACAAAAACGTATAGAAGACGTTCTACAAATAATTGGTTTAGCAGATCGAAAGAAAGAAGTAGTGAAAACATACTCTGGTGGGATGAAGCGACGGTTAAATATTGGAGTAGCTTTATTACATGAACCAGAATTACTTATTATGGATGAGCCGACTGTTGGGATTGATGCGCAATCGAGAAAGTATATTTTAGAAACGGTAAAACGATTAAACAAAGAAATGAATGTCACAATTCTTTATACGAGCCATTATATGGAAGAAGTCGAGTATTTATGTAATCGCATTTATATCATGGATAAAGGGAATCTTATTGCAGCTGGAACAAAGGAAGAAATAAACCGTATTCTATCTGGTGAAAAATCAATCGTAATTAAAGCAAGCCATCTAACCAATCCATTTATTTATGAATTAAAAACATATCCACTTGTAAATAGTGTGGATGTAATGGTAAACAGATTACCGTCATGGTTTCTAAAGAGGTTAATCTATTTAAAGATTTAATTGCAATGGCAGATGAGGCAAACATCGAGTTAATTTCTGTCAATATAAAAACACCGACATTAGAAGATGTGTTTTTACATCTTACTGGTAGAGCGTTGCGAGATTAGGAGAGTGGCAGATGATTGGGCAAATTATTAAAAAACAATTCCTTCTATTATGGAGAAGTCCTGTAGAGCTGTTGTTACTTCTCGCTTTACCAGTTGTTCTTATTGTAATTTTAGGGTCAGCTTTAGGGAACTTTATGGATGGAGACTCGCCAGGTATGCATGCGAAAGTCGCTATGATAGAGCACAGTTCAGAAAGGGAGCAATTTGAAAAATTTAAACGTGATTTTGAAACGGACCTGGGATTGACGGAGGACACAGTAGCAAACATAGAAAAACGTTTACCTATTCAAACGTTAAAAACAATTTTTCATACAAAAGAGATTTCGAAAATGATGGAGTTAGAAGAAATTAGTGTGGAAGAAAAAAGTAAAATATTGCAGGAGGACACGTATACTGCAGTTATTGAAGTTCCAGAAGATTTTTCCTATCAATACCTTTCATATATTTTGTTAGATCGTAAGCAGGCTCCACAGTTACAACTGTATGAAAACGAAGAGAAACAACTTAGTGCAGGAGCTATTCAAAGTATTATTAAAAGCTTTCAACAACAGCTTACTTTAGAGTCATTACTTGAAGAAAAAGGAATGGAGCAAAACGAGGCAGATTTATCTACTATATCTGTTGAAGGCCAACAAAAAAATCTTGAGCAGAGAAAATCTATAACGGCAAAAGAATATTACACTGTTGGTATGGCTGTAATGAATGCACTATTTGTTGCTTCAACAATTGGGCTTATAGCATTTCGGGAAAAGCAAAGCTTTGTGTTTGCGCGCATTATTTTAGCTAATATGTCAAAATGGACCTATTTTACAGGTGTCCTATGTTCAGCTGTGATTTTTTCGCTCATTCAATTACTCGTTATTTACGGTTTTGCTTGGCTTATCTTTGATGTAACATGGGGTGATTTAACAGCTTTTATCGTAATAACGATTGCATTTTCCATTGCGGTTGGAGGTATTACTGTCTTATTAACAGCAATTAGTTATCGAATGCATTCCGAAACGGTAACCAATTTATTTTCAAGTGTCATTGTGTCCATACTCGCTTTAGTTGGAGGTAGCTTTTTTCCAATCGGAGAAAATGTTCAAGTCATTGAACTGATTGGTAATTTTACTCCTAATGGATCAGGAATGTCAGCCTATTTAGCAATATTAAGAGGGGAATCTATTGGAAAAATCGGTAATCATATTTTATTTCTTTCTGTTTTTGGTTTCGCCATGATTATGATTGCTGCAATGACATTTCCTAAAAGGGGGAAAATGGTATGACAGCAATCTTACTTGCTAAGCTAAAACATCTTTTACGTAATCCATGGACGTTTCTCGGTTTTACTGGAATATGTATTGTGTTTGCGCTTATTATGGGACTAACTGGTTTTGAGAGTCGAGCTAGTGTTCCCGTAGTAATTGCGGACGAGGAAGTAACAGGTTCTTCTATCCTTACAACATTGAATGATGAAGAAAGCATTTCCTTTAAAGAGATGGAAGAAGATGCATTGATTCAATCTGTGAAGGAAGGAAAAGCAGAAGTTGGCGCCATACTAAAGAAAGACACATATGAGTTAATCGTAGGTGTAGAATCAACAACGGTTACGTCCTTGGACAATATGATGCGTCAAGCTTATACAGAATATGGACAACGGCAAAAAATAATAGATCATATAGGTGATTTAAAACAAACGGAGAATGCTGCGTTGCAAAAGGAAATTGACGAAGCTTTAAAAAATCCCGTTTTCTCTGTTACTACAAGCAATTTTACTACTGGTCAGGAGATGATGTACGATCCAATTTATCAGTTTTTATTTGGCTTTAGTTTGTTTTTCGTTATTTATACGGTTGCTTATAATGTATTACCAATTCTTATTGAAAAGCAGGAAGGAGTTTGGGATCGGCTTATTTTATCTCCAGTTAAGAAATGGAAAATGTACGCTGGAAATATGATTTACAGCTTTTGTATAGGGTACTTGCAAATATTGATTATATTTTCGTTTTTCTATTTTGTTTTTGGTGTTGACTTTAATGGAGAGTGTAAAATATTTTGTGTAAATAGAAATACCAATTAAACAAGTTCATAGAAAAAGGAAGACCCTTTTTGTAGAATAAAGTTAGCACACAAAATTCACAGAAAAGAGGTCTTCCCTATGAACCATCTTACTACAGATTTAATTGAAGCACTAGCAAAAAAACAAGATATTGAAGAAGTTTTTCGCCGTCATCTAGAAGAAGCTATTAACCAATTACTAAAGCATGAATTAACTGTATTTCTGGATTACGAACCGTATGAACGCAAGGGAGTTCATTCAGGTAACTCTCGTAATGGGTTTTATGACCGTACTTTTAAGACGGAGTACGGTGAGCTACAACTTCGTATACCAAGGGATAGGAACGGAGAATTTCAACAACAAACAGTGGCTCCATATAAGCGTTCTAATGACACGCTGGAACAGTTTGTTATTCACCTTTATGAAAAGGGAATCACAACAGATGAAATCGCACATCTAATCGAACGAATGTACGGACATCATTACACCAAACAGACCGTATCTAACTTAACAAAATTGGTAGCAGAAGATGTACAAGCATTTCATGAACGTAAATTAGAAAACCGTTACGCATGCATTTACTTAGATGCTACTCAAATCCCTATCCGTCGTAACACGGTAGAGAAAGAGTCTGTATATATTGCAATTGGGATCACGGAAGACGGCATAAAAGAAGTATTAGACTTTACTATTGCACCAACAGAATCCGCACACGTATGGGAAGAATTGATGCAGGAACTATATCAGCGTGGTGTTGCAGACGTTCTGCTCTTCATCTCAGACGGTCTAACTGGCATGACAGATGCTATTCACCGTGTCTATCCTAAAGCAAAGCATCAGGTGTGCTGTGTCCATGTTGCCCGCAATATTGCTAAGAAGGTTCGTGTCAAAGACCGTGCAGAGATACTTAGTGACTTTAAAACGGTTTATCATGCCATAGACAAAAAAGAAGCCCTACAAGCGTTAGAACAGTTTCAAAGCAAATGGGAAAAGACATATCCACGTGTCATTGACGCAGTTGTAAAAAATGAACAATTATTAACATTTTATGAGTTCCCTGCCTCTATTCGACGGAGTATCTATTCGACAAATTTAATTGAAGCCTTCAATAAAGAAATAAAGAGATACGTCAAACGAAAAGAGCAGTTTCCAAACAAGGAGGCTTTAGAACGTTTTCTTGTCACGCGATTTCTAGAGTATAATCATAAATTCAGCATGCGCTGCCATCGAGGCTTTGATCAGGCAAAATCTGAATTAGTTGCCTTGTTCGAATCTCTGGAAAATGGGACTTAGAACCCGCCATCCTTGACCTTGTTTACGGTCGTGGTGTATATCTACTGGCGGGTGCAGAAAATATAGCCACATAAGGCTCCACCCGCTTTTTTATGGTACCACGACCGTACTCTTCTATACTCTCGCTGGCAGGGTCCCCTATGCCCAACACAGCGAATCACAAAGAAGAGGCACAAGGTCAAGGACAAGCAGCTAACGCTGTGGCTATAGAGATTTCCTGATTATTTATTCAGAGTTAACATCTACAAAAGGGGATTTACACAAAATTATTGACACACCCCTTTAAATGGAAAGTTTCCGGAAACATTATTATTTTTAATTCCCTATGTTTTTACTATTGTTGCATTAAGTATTTTGTTAACAGCAATAGTGAAAAATTCCCAACAATTTAATGCATTTATTACCATTCTAGCAGTTTGTATGGCTATGGTTGGTGGTGCCTATTGGCCGATCGAAATTGTAGAATCCAACTTTCTAATTGCCATATCAAAAATAAATCCATTAACTTATGGCATGGAAATTTTACATGGGGTTGTCAACTATGGTTATTCGTTGGAAGAACTTTTCTACCCGATGAGTATTCTGTTACTAATGGGAACTGTTATGATTGGTGTGGGCATACATTTAATGGAAAGGCGACATATATAATTCGTGCAGTGGTTGAATAGATCCTTTTGCAATAGTGTATAATTGCTGCAAGAGGGTTTATTCTTATTCCATTAGGGGATAGGAAATACTTATTCAATTTTGGGAGAATAGTATCTAACCAAGCTTGTTTTAAGAAAAACTTACATTTTGTAGTTTGGGTGGAGTGTTTTTTGGTAATAGTCCACTGTGGAATACCACTATAATTATTTTATTAGAGTATTAAGAATTAATTAATTTCTACTTATGGCTGGTATTGTTCTATTAACGTTGTTATAATCATCCATTATATTCGTTTTTTATCACTAAAAAATGAACAGTCATTCATTTTTGGTTAGAAGGTTGCGTGAAACTATGAAAAACAGCTTAAGAATATTTATGACAGATATAAAAAAATTGAGTAAGAACTGGGTAGCGCTCATTATCATTGGTGGGCTTATTTTCTTACCCTCTTTCTATGCATGGTTTAATATTAAGGCTTCTTGGGACCCTTATGGACAAACGGATCAGATCCCTGTTGGAGTAGTGAATGAAGATGAGGGCGCGACAGTGAGAGGGGAAAGCATTGACGTTGGGAAAGATCTTGTAGATACGCTTCAAGAAAATAAAGCAATGGATTGGCGATTTACAGATCGAAAGACGGCAATGGAAGAAGTGGAATACGGCAATTATTTTGCTGTTATTGTTATTCCTAAGGATTTTTCAAAACAACTGGGTAGCGTTATGGAAGACAATCCAGAAAAGGCAAACGTAGAATACTATGTGAATGAAAAAGTCAATGCGATTGCACCTAAAATTACGGAAAAAGGTGCCTCGGTTATTGTCGAGCAAATAAGTAGTCAATTTATTTCTACGGTCAATGGTGTAATCTTTGATATGTTTAACCAATTAGGTATTGAACTAGAGAAAGATTTACCTGATATTAAACGCTTTGAAAATTACGTATTTGAAATGGAAGAAAAGCTTCCGGAAATCAATGATTTGCTTAACCAATCATTATCTGACGCAAACCAGGCACAAGATATCGTTAACAAGGCACAAAACTTAATTCCTAATGCGCAAAAAGTAACCGATAATGGGTTAACAACCATTGATAATACGACGTCTTTTTTGAAAGAAGCAGAAGATCGATTAAATAAAATGGCTCCGCAAATTGAAACGGATTTACGTAAAGTGAAAGACGTTGCAAATAAAGCAAACAACTTTCTGCAAGATATACAGAAAGTGGATGTTGATTTTAGTGGTGGAAAAGAACTTGCTAATCAAATTAACCAACAGCTTGACGATGGCGCTAATAGAGTGGGGGCAGTGATCAGTTCGTTAGAGCAATTGAAGCAACAAAATGATCAAACGGATAACAACGAAAGTGAGCAAGGCAATAGCTCAAACGTGAATCGTGAACAAATTGATCAGGTTATTAAAAGACTGACGACATTACAAGAAGCCTTAACGAATATAAAAGAGACAAATAAAGAAGTTATCCAATTTATAGATGCGAAAGATAAAGATGTAGATCAAATGGTAAATGATTTGCAGCAAGTGGCTGAAAATACATCGACAAATATTGATGCTTTTGTTAAAGAATATAAAGCATCGATTGAACCCACAGTGATGGAGGAAATTAGTCGAGCAAAAAGTACGCTTTCAGAAGCCAGAGGGATCTTGGTAGATATTCAAGAGACAATACCAGAAGTAGAACGTATTCTTGGTAGTACAGAGAGTAATTTAGGGAAAGGAGAAGATGTTCTTAAGCAAGCCTTAGGTGAATTCCCATATGTGAATAGTAAGGTTAATGAGCTAGCGGACAGAATTCGTAGCATTAAAGGTGACACGGACATTAATGAAATTATTAAACTGTTGCAAAATGACCCAGAAGCTGAGAAAGGTTTCTTTGCGGAACCTGTTCAGCTAAATCAGAATAAGCTGTTCCCAATGGAGAATTATGGTACCGGTATGACACCATTTTATACAGCTTTGGCAATATGGGTTGGTGGGTTACTGCTCATTTCTTTACTAGCCACCGATGTGCACGACCAAATTAATTATACAGAACGACAAATGTATTTCGGACGGTTATATACATTTATGGGAATTGGTTTTTTACAAACGATTATTGTAACAGCAGGTGATTTACTCTTACTTGGAGTCGACGCGGCTGCGCCATATTGGTTTATGACGTTTGGGATATTTATTAGTTTTATTTTTATGCTTATTATTTATACGGTTGTTTCCGTGTTTGGTGATGTCGGAAAAGCAATGGCAATTGTATTTCTAGTTCTGCAAATTGCTGGATCGGGAGGAACCTATCCTGTTGTATTGTTACCAGAGTTTTTCCAAATGATTAATCCATTTCTTCCGTTTACCTACGCAATTGACTTATTACGAGAATCTGTTGGCGGTATTGTTTGGGAGAGAGCGAGCAAGGATATTTTATACCTCAGCTTTTTTGGGGTTGCAGCTATAGTACTAGGTGCGTTCTTTAAACCAATCATTAATCGGCATACAAATAAACTGAAGAAAAAATCCAAAGAATCTGGTTTATTTCACTAAAACAAAGAAGCCCCATTTGATGCGAAAGACGTGTCAAATGGGGCTTTTTAACTATTCGTTTAGAGGCAATTACGTGTAAAAGAATAGTTTAGAGACTTCATATTCAGGAAGTTCTACCCTAAGTATTTTTCATTAAATAACATTTCACGTCGTATAATTACTTGTAAACAAGTACCAGCTGCGTGTTAGTTTTATATAAGGCTTTTTCCCTATATAATTAATAAGAAAGATGTGAAAGGTGGAAAAGACTGTTGAGGAAAAAAAGAGTTTTGTATATAAGTGTTAGTGTCATTATTTTATTATTTATTATTGATATAATCGCTAGCTTCTATTTTTATCATTTAGCAATTGCACGTAATCAAAAGGATTTTTTGCAAGGAAATGAAGATCTTGAAGTTTCTGCGCAAGCGTTAGACGAAATGCTTGAAGGAGATTGGCGAGATTGGGTCCGTGAACAGAACTTTGAAACGTGGAATATGACATCTTATGACGGGCTAAAACTACAAGGCTATTATTTACCTGCAAAGAAAGAAACAAATAAAACAGTTATTTTCGCACATGGCTATTTAGGACGTGGCTTAGACATGGGGATGTTTGGTCAACACTACTATGAAGAACTTGGTTATAATATGTTTACAGCGGATTTAAGAGGTCATGGTGAAAGTGAAGGAGGTTATATTGGGTTCGGCTGGCATGATCGCCTGGATTACGTAGATTGGATTCATAGAGTAATTGAAGAACAAGGAGAAGATGCAGAAATTGTGTTACACGGGGTTTCTATGGGGGCTGCGACTGTATTAATGGCAAGCGGTGAGAAACTCCCTAATAATGTAAAAGCAATTGTAGCAGATAGTCCTTATACGAGTGTGTATGACATGTTTGCTTACCAAATGGATCGAATGTTCCATTTACCTTCATTTCCGCTGTTACCTAGTACAAGTGCGGTGACGAAAGTACGTGCAGGGTATGGTTTAAAAGAAGCTTCCGCAGTAGAACAAGTGAAAAAAACAGACATACCTATTTTGTTTATTCATGGGAGTGCAGATACATTTGTACCTACTCGTATGAGTGAAGCGTTATATGCGCAGACAAATAGTGATAAAGAATTGATTATATTCGATGGGGCAGGGCATGGTGAAGCTTTTGTTACGCATAAAGAAGATTATATAGAAAAGTTACATGAGTTTTTACACAATAGGAATTTATAAAGTGAATCTTTAATACGGTAGGGACCTGCTTTTATTCCACGCGAGTTGTTTCGTACGAAAAATGGATGAAGGTGCTGTACTCTCCCAAGTAGACTTGGTCAGCTTCCATTTTTGAATTTTTAAAGTGGAAGACTACAGCACCTTATATCTGGGGTGAAATTTTAAGGTTTAGTATAAGAATAACCACAAGTTTCGCCATAATATTTGCCGAAAAGCAAAGTTTTTCTAAAAGGCCATGTTCTATATTAAGGATAACGGTAACCTTTTTTGCATAAATATAAATAAAATTTTATAAATATACTTGAATTAACAAAGTAGTACCTCTATAATATGGAATAATTAGAATTCAATCTAAGAGGTGAATGAATAACATGACAAAGGGACAGCTCGTTTTAGAAACTGGGGAGGTATTTTCTGGAGAATGGATAGGGTATAGAGGAGAGTGTGTAGGTGAGGTCGTGTTTAATACGAGTATGACAGGTTATCAGGAAATGTTGACAGACCCATCCTATGCTGGGCAAATTATTACACTAACCTACCCTATAATTGGGACTTATGGAATAAATCAGGAAGATTCAGAAAGCAATCATCTCCAAGTAGCAGGTGTTATTATGAATGACCTTTGTGAAGAACCAAACCATTTTCAATCGCAGGCAACTGTAACGGAGATATTAAAGAAACATCGTATTTCAGGATTAAAAAATGTGGATACGAGATCACTAGTTGTTGCTATTAGGAAACATGGAACGATAAAAGGGAAGCTGGTGTTAGAGAAACCTTTTCCAGACTATAAACATGAATTTATTTTGTCGGATGCAAAAAAGCTCGTTCAACAAGTAGCTGTAACATCTATGGTGCAAACAGGTGCAGGTAGTTGTCATATTGTCATCGTTGATTTTGGTTATAAAAAATCGATGGTACATTTCCTTGTGAATGAAGGATGTAAAGTAACAATTGTACCTTATCATTATGATATTGAAACAATTAAAGCACTAAACCCAGACGGCATTTTGATTAGTAATGGTCCAGGAAATCCTAGTGAGCTACAAATTTATTTTCCGAAAATTAGAGCAGTTGCTGAATCCTTTCCAACACTGGGAATTTGTTTAGGGCACCAACTTATTGCCTTAGCATATGGTGCGAAAACAGAAAAATTGCCATTTGGACATAGGGGAGCAAATCATCCAGTAAAAGATTTACAAACAGGAAAAATAAATATAACTGCGCAAAATCATGGATATGTAGTAAATAGAGAAAGTGTTAACGAATCTGTTTTTCAACTTACTTTCCAACATGTTCATGACAATTCTGTCGAAGGGATGAAACATAAGCAATTGCCAATTACGACGGTGCAATTTCATCCAGAAGCTCATCCAGGTCCAAGGGATACGACATACATTTTGACTGATTTTGTTCAACAGGTCAAACAGTTAAAGGAAGAATACTTATGGGAAAAAGTTTAAGAAAAGTGCTCGTAGTAGGTTCTGGTCCAATTGTCATCGGTCAAGCTGCTGAATTTGATTATGCTGGTACACAAGCGTGCTTAGCACTGCAAGAAGAAGGAATAATAGTTATTTTAGTAAATAATAACCCAGCAACGATGATGACAGATAAAGAAATTGCGGATCGTGTTTATATGGAAGACATTACGGTAAAAAATGTGGAGAAAATTATAGCGAAGGAAAACCCAGATGGGTTCATTGGCACGCTTGGAGGACAAACGGGGTTAAATGTAACGATTGCGTTGTATGATCAAGGTATTCTGGATAGATACAATGTAAAAGTGCTTGGAACGAGTGTAGAATCGATTCAAAAAGGCGAAAGTAGAGAGGCATTTCGTCAGTTAATGTTTGATATAAATGAGCCCGTTTCCCAGTCAAAAGTAGTAAAAAATGTAAAGGAAGGAATTCTTTTTACTGAAGAAATTGATTTTCCTGTTATATTAAGGCCTGCTTATACGCTTGGTGGAGAAGGTGGAGGCTTTGCCAATAATGAAACAGAACTTGTAGAAAAATTACAAACTGCTCTTGCGCTTAGCCCCATTCATCAAGTCCTTGTCGAGAAAAGCATTAAAGGGTGGAAAGAAATTGAATATGAAGTGGTGCGCGACGTAAACGATACATGTGTCATTGTTTGTAATATGGAGAATTTAGATCCTGTTGGTGTGCATACAGGCGATTCGATGGTAGTTGCTCCTTCGCAAACGTTAACCGATCAGCAGTATCAGATGTTACGTTCCGCTTCTTTAAAAGTAATCCGTGCTCTTGATGTAGTAGGAGGCTGTAATATTCAATTTGCTTTAGATCCTAAATCGAATACCTATTGCATTATTGAAGTGAATCCAAGGGTAAGTAGATCGTCGGCACTCGCCTCTAAAGCAACAGGTTATCCAATAGCATGTGTAGCTACGAAATGTGCCATCGGATATCATTTAGACGAAATTATTAATCCGGTTACGGGTACAACTTCAGCGGCATTTGAACCTGCGTTAGATTATGTCGTTGTTAAATTACCACGCTTTCCTTTTGATAAATTTACCGAAGCAGACCACACACTGGGGACGCAAATGAAAGCGACTGGTGAAGTTATGGCAATTGACCGCACGTTCGAAGGAGCCCTAAATAAAGCGGTCCGTTCATTGGAAATGGGTATATATAGCTTGTTTTTACCTAAATTAATCCATGTAGCAGATGAGGTTTTGCATCAACAAATTACAGAGGCGAATGATTTGCGTTTATTTGCAATTGCTGAAGCAATACATCGCAACTGGCCTATTGATGATCTCCATGAGCTAACTCAAATAGATCTTTGGTTTTTAAATAAAATAAAACGAATAGTAGCTTTAGAAAAAGAATTAACAACCTATCGTTTGGACGAGATTCCAAAAGATTTATTATTGCAAGCAAAGCGATTCAATATAAGTGATCACCAGATTGCTAACTTAATTGGTGTAAAGCCATATGAACTAAGAAATAAATATAAACAGTTACGTATACAGCCTGCTTATAAATTAGTAGATACTTGTGCAGGAGAATTCACTGCTACGTCCCCTTATTATTATTCTACTTGGCACGGAAAAGATGAAGTGAAAGTAAGTCAAGGGAAGAAGAAAAAAATAGTAATTGTAGGATCAGGACCAATTCGGATAGGGCAAGGAGTTGAGTTCGATTATTGTTCTGTTCATGCTGCTGTAGCAGTGAAGCAACTTGGGTACGAAGCCATTGTCATCAATAATAATCCAGAAACGGTAAGTACGGATTACACTGTTGCGGATAAACTCTATTTTGAACCTTTAGTACTTGAAGATATTTTGCATATTATTGTTAAAGAAAAAGTATATGGTGTGTTGATTCAATTTGGTGGTCAAACAGCGGTGAACTTGGCGACAGAATTGGACGAACAAGGAATACAAATATTAGGAACTAGTCCACAACATATTGATCAAATGGAAGAGAGGGAGCAATTTTATCACATGTTAGATGAATGTTCCATTCCACACATGAATGGATTTATGGTCTACAATCTCGCTCAATTAAGCGGTGCAGAGGAACAATTAGGGTTCCCTGTGTTAATTCGTCCTTCTTATGTCATTGGAGGCCAGTCCATGTTTATAGCTTATAATCAGGAAGAACTTAATGGGTATGTATCACGCATTCAAGAGGATACAAATGATCACTGTTGGCCACTGCTCATAGATGCATATTTGCCTGGAAAAGAATGTGAAGTGGATGTTATAAGTGATGGGGAAGACGTTCTTATCCCAGCTATTTTTGAGCATATTGAAAAGGCTGGTGTGCACTCCGGTGATAGTTTAGCTGTTTTTCCTCCGCTTACATTGATAGATGTAGAAAAGCAAAAAATCAGCGCAATAGCTAAAAAAATTGCTCAAACGGTACCGATTATTGGGATGATGAATATCCAGTTTATCTTACAGGATGGTGAAGTGTATGTGTTGGAGGTGAACCCTAGAGCATCAAGAACAGTTCCAATAATAAGTAAGATAACAAATATACCAATGGTGAAATGGGCAGTTCAAGTACAACTTGGAGCTGCATTAAAAGATATTACGACAAAAAGCAATCTATTTCTTGAACCGTCATTTCATATAATGAAGGCACCTGTTTTTTCTACTGGAAAGTTAAAAGGAGTGGACGCTGTATTAGGACCTGAAATGAAATCAACAGGGGAAATTATTGCTATATCGCGTCATCAAGAGGAAGTTTTTGCGAAAATCGCTACTTCGATTCTTGGTGAAGTAAAAGAAGGCAAAGACCTCACTTTGATCGTATCTATTGCAGATCGTATGAAATCATCTAGTCTGCAAACGATTCAAGCTGCTAGTAAAATGGGCATGTCATTGATTGCGACAAAAGGAACGGCTCAATTTTTGCGAGAAAATGGTATTTTGACTACGAATGTGATTCATCACAAAGATGATCTCTCCATTATTATGGAAAACAATCGACCTGATATGGTGTTGAATTTGCCAGAACAAGGAAGAAATAATAGTAGCTTTGGCTTCAACCTTCGGGAATGGGCAGTACGCTACCAAATTCCTTGTTTTACGAGCATAGAAACATTTGCAACTATTGTGATAAAAAACACAAGAAATTATTGCCGGCTAGAAATATTAGCATTACAAGATTATCAGGCCTTATTAGTAAAAGATCACCAAATACTCGAGAGCTGATACCCACTCAGCTCTCCGAGTCCAACTAAAGATATGTGTCAAACCATCTCAGCATATGTTGCAACCGCTCCATGCGCATGTTTGGTTCACCGCTTCTGCTAAGCTCGTGATTTGCGTTAGGGAAGCGAATGAATTCTACTTCTTTTTTTAAATGCTTTAACGTAATAAATAGTTGCTCCCCTTGCTCAATGGGACAACGGTAGTCTAATTCACCATGAAGAATGAGGAGTGGTGTTTCGACATTTGCTGCATATTTTAATGGGGAGAATTCCCATAGCTTTGTTGGATCATCTAACAAGTTCACTCCATGCTCCCATTCTGTAAAGAAAAATCCAATATCGCTTACACCATAAAAACTGAGCCAATTTGATATAGAACGTTGTGTCACAGCCGCTTTAAAACGATTGGTATGCCCCACAATCCAATTTGTCATGAAACCACCATAACTTCCTCCTGTTACGCCGAGGCGCTGTGTATCAATAAAGCTAAATGTTTGAATGGCGTCATCTACAGCTGTCATCACATCACGATAATCTCCCCCACCATAATCGCCTCTACATGCGTTAACAAATGATTGTCCATATCCATGACTTCCACGGGGGTTCGTATACAAAACTACATAGCCTTTTGCGGCTAAGAGCTGCATTTCAAAGAAAAATGTCTGGCCGTACATGGCATGAGGACCACCATGTATTTCCAGTATGGTTGGATATTTCTTTCCTTCTATAAACGCATAAGGACGTAAAAGCCAACCTTGAACTTGCCAATTATCTTCTGTTTGGATGGACAATTCCTCAGGTTCTTGAAGCGCTATTTCTTGTAAGAAGGAACGGTTATGGTCTGTAAGGGCCTCTAAAGAACCATTGTCATGCAATAAATAAAATTCACCTGGATTAGTCGGGCTGCTTATGCCGAGGATGAAGCACTGACAGTGTTTGTTATAAGCAAAACCGAAAATATGGTTATTATCTTTATATATTTCCTCTTTTTTGCCATAAATCGATGCAGCATGTAACCCTGTAGATCCTTGATCTGTTACAATAAAGAAAATTTTTGAACTATCTTCATTCCAAACAGGGCCAATTTGGGATTCACCAAGGCGCGTATCGCCAATCATTGCATCACCAATCTCTATATCCCAGTCAGAACTTAGGCAACTTCTTTCTTTTGTTTTTATGTCAAATAAATACAGTTGAGTAAGGGAAGCGCCTTTATAGGCAAACTCATGTCCGAAACAGGCGATTTTACTACCATCAGGGGAAAAACGAGCATCGTGATAAACACCTTTCCCATCTGTAAGTTTGTTTGTTTCTTTTGTAATAATTTGGAAACAGTAGAGGTCATTATTTAACTCATAATCTGCATGATCACTTAGATTAGCCGTGTATAAAAGCGTTGTGCCATCAGGTGAGATATCCTGCAAACGATAGTCGGCATCACCGTCTGTTATTTGCAGTAAGGAAGAATCATCTATTGACAGTCTAATGATTTGTGAGCGTGTATCATTATGAAAACCTTGTGCATCTGATTTGTATTTTAAACGGTTGATCATGAATGGCTGTTTTTTCTTTGCTTCTTTTTCTTTCTTTTCTTCCTCTATCGAAGGCTCTGTTTGATTATGTATATCATCATCGTGTTCGAGGGAGGCGGTAAAGAAAATATGTTGGCTATCTCTTGACCACATGGGATTCATAGCACCATGGCGGAAGGTTGTTAACTGTTCTGCTTCTCCTCCATCTGTGTGGAGTAGCCACAATTGTGGACGTCCACTTCTAGTAGATTGAAAGACAGCTCGTTTTCCGTCAGGGGGAAATCGTAGTTTGCTATTTTTAGATGAGTGAAAGGTCCAAGGAATAGTCTGTTTTTCCTTTAACTTTTGATACATCAACTGTGATTCGTACTCATTTTGTTCATTAATAGTAGTCAGAGTGTATGTGAAAGCTTGACCATCTGGTGTGAATTGTGGGTCACTGACAACGTTCAGTTGCAAGATATCTTCTGTTTGCAATGCTCGTTTATAACTCATGAAAAACCCTCCTTTACGAATATGTAACCATAGTTTAAACTATTTCGATTCCCGAATCAATTAGCTAATGAAAAATAATTTAGATTTTTCATTAGAAATTATAATGGTTCGTGTTTTAGGGATCTTAGCTACTATCTTGAAGAAATTTTTGTAACTGGGATCTATTTTTGAAAATAATCTGCTGTTTGTCTGGATAGTTCGTTAGAAGTTCGTAGATGTGCGGAGCTTTCTGCTTATTAAACTTGCGAACATATTGAAAGAATTCTCAATCCAGTTTTTCGGGGCAGCCTGCAGCTAAGTCAGGGCGTTTTTGTTTATGATACTGGATGCGCCGTTTCGTAATTCCATACAAGCAACAAATGGTGGAGAAATGTAAAAAGATAATCGTGTCAGCTTCTTTCAAACGTATATCCATCGTTGCACTGTAATTGCCGTCAATAATCCACGTGTCTTTTTCCATTAGCTTTTTAGTTTCCTTAATAAGTTTTTCCCGTTTTATTGGTACCCAGCCAGGTTGCCAAAAAATGGTGTCCATAGGATAAGCGGGGATATGCAATAATTCGCTTAAATGTCTAAAGTTGATTTTCCTGAACCAGGGCTTCCTATAATCATGACTTTTTTCAAAATAACCCCCCCTTGTAATGAGATGACAACCGAACAGTTTAGCTGAGAATGTTAGAAAAAAACGAAGCCTTAAACGACTTCGTATGATAATACATTAAGCTTGGGTAATATTATTTTCTGTAATAGCAGCATCTAATTCATAAGCTTTTTGTAGTTTTCGCGTAATTGCCCCAGGTTTTCCATCTTGAATGTGCTGATTATTTACTCGAACGACAGGCATTACTTCCGATGTGCTACTGGATAGGAAAACTTCATCTGCCTGAAAAATAGCTTCTTTATAAAAAGCTTGCTCATGAAACGGTATGGAAAGGTCGTTAGCAAATTTTTCAATACGCATACGTACACAACCGTGTAGGATGCGGTTTGTTGTTGGATGCGTGTAAATTTCTCCATTTTTAACTATGTAAATGTTGGATGAACTACATTCGGTAACAAGTTCCCCTCTGTGTAAGATAGCTTCATAGCAATTATTTTCCTTTGCTTCTTGTTTAGCAAGAACGTTCGGAAGCAAATTCAAACTTTTAATGTAACAATTTTCCCAACGAACATCTGGGGTTGTAATCGTGCAAATCCCATTCTTTAATTTTTCGCTAGGACGTGGCAAATCTTGGACATAAGCATATAAATTTGCAGGCGTATCTACTGGGAAAACGTGATCTCGAGGTGCTGACCCCCTAGTTGCCTGTAAATATACTTTTCCATCCGTGGTCATTTTATTCTTTTCTAATAATTTGAGTAACAGACGAGTGAGTTCTTCTTTCGTTATATTTAGATCAATTTTAATCGCTTCCGCTGAGCGAAATAAACGATCCATATGTTCTTTTAAAAGGTAGTAGTTCCCTTTATAAATTCGAATGACCTCATAAATACCATCACCAAATTGCAACCCTCGTTCCTCAAACGGGTAATGCAAGCTATCTTGGTGCGTGAAATTTTGCTGTGCTATGACGATTGGATATACAGTCATGCTTTCTCTCCTCCCTAAATCTTATGACTATTCTATAACTTCTTTCCTAAATTGTAAATATACAAATCACCTAACTACATAAAGCTATCATTGTAATACTAAAAGTTTGTATCAAAAATGGAATAGGATTGTTTTATAAAGCTAATGTAAATAATTTGTAAACTTTTTGTCGAAAAAAGTGAAATTCCCCCTTGATTTATAACAAAGTAATTGCTATAATTATTTTTGCAGTCAAAAAAACACATTTTTTGATGCGGGTGTAGTTTAATGGTAAAACCTCAGCCTTCCAAGCTGATGACGAGGGTTCGATTCCCTTCATCCGCTCCATACATATGTCTTAACGCAGTATTTCGTATTAGTAAGGGTACGAAGTATTGCGTTTTTTACGTTGTACTATAATAAATGACAATGAATCTTTCAAGTTGCACGGAAAAAAGGCAATAAACCATGCTTTTCTAATATCATTCATTGCCAAACATAAAGTAAGTGTTTGTTTTACTTCTAACCTGGGAACATGTAAAATTTAACGGTAGAAAATAATAAAACTGTATGATGTATTTAATGGAGGTGTATGTATGCATAACTTATTACAGCTTTTAAGACAATTGGACGGAAAAGGTTATAAAGGGTATAAGCGTATTCAAGGAAATTATCAAGCAGATCATTATAAATTAGCGATTGATTACGTACAAGGTGACCCGTTTGCTTCACCTTCTAAAATACGCATTATTATTCCTAATAATGAACGGCCCATCCGATCAGCTTGGCTTCAAACCTATTCAAGAAAAGTTGCCGCAGAAGACGTATTTGCACGTTGGATAGGAAATGCAGTCGCTAAACAAACCACGTTTATCAAAGGATCGGGAAAAAGTGGGTTAATCTTATTTGATCGTCCTGGACAAGAAAAGTTAGAGCGGACGGCTGTGCAAATAAATGCTACATCCATAACGGTCTGTATTTCAATTGGACTACCTGCTAATGGAAGAAAGATTAATGGAAAAGAAGCAGAAAAGCTATTTACACAAGCGTTACCGTCTATTATGAAACGATCTGTTTTTGCTATGAAGGATGAAACAGTGAATCAGTCTATACAACTTGCTGATCAGCAAGAGGCAATTCGTCAGAAAATGAAACAAAATGGCTGGGTAGCTTTTTTGGCGAATGGTTCTACATTGCCTAGAGAGAGCGGTATTAGTAATCGTCCATTAAAACAAGCGATACCTTTTCAAAGTCCCCCTGAAAATGAGGTCACTATCGACATTCCACATACGGAAGAGCCAATGAAAGGTATGGCGATTAAACAAGGGATTACGTTAATTGTTGGCGGTGGATATCATGGGAAAAGCACATTATTACAGGCCATTGAACGTGGTGTTTATAATCATGTGCAAGGAGATGGTAGAGAGTATGTATTAACAGACCCTGCTGCGGTGAAAATACGAGCTGAAGATGGTCGAAAAGTAACCGGGGTAGACATTTCCCCATTTATTAATAACTTGCCTTATTGTCAAGATACGACATTTTTCTCAACGGATAATGCAAGTGGAAGTACTTCCCAAGCTGCAAATGTCATGGAAGCGTTAGAAGCGGGAGCAACTACATTACTCATTGATGAGGATACGAGCGCGACCAACTTTATGATTCGTGATCATCGCATGCAGTTACTTGTTCATGCTGACAAAGAGCCAATTACGCCATTCATTGATAAGATTCAGCAACTCCGAGATGAATTAGTAGTATCGACTATTATTGTTATGGGTGGCTCTGGAGATTATTTTGCACATGCGGATACAGTAATTCGTTTAGAAAATTACATTCCTGATAATGCTACAAAGGAAGCAAAAGCAATTATAGAAAAATATCCGTTAGAAAGAAAGGAAAAAGTGGACGTTCTGATTCGAAAAAGTGAGCAACGCTATTTTCAACAACAGACTTTACAAACGAGAAAAGGAAAACGATCAAAAGTTCAAGCTAAAGGCTTGAATCATATTATAATGGGAACAACAGATATTGCTTTTTCGGAGGTAGAACAGTTGGTGGATGCTTCACAAACAAGGATGATTGCAGAAATTCTCCAACACTTAGATAATCAGAATAAGCTAACGAATCAAGCATTACCCGAGCTGTTAGATAAGGTGGAAGGGCAAATGAATAAACGAGGACTTGCTTCTTTTACCGCATTTCCAGAGCAGCATCCAGGAGACTTAGCAAGACCACGTAAGTTTGAAATTGCAGCAGTGATTAATCGCATGCGTACAGCTGTTGTGAAGCAGCATTAGGAGGAGACGACATGGACACAGATAAACTAAAGCAGGAGATAATTGAATACAGTAAACAGATTGGGATTGATAAAATTGGTTTCGCTTCAGCTGATGTGTTTACCGAATTAAAAGAGAGACTGCGCAGACAGCAAGAATTGGATTATCAGTCCGGCTTCGAAAAAGGCTCCATAGAAGAAAGAACGGAGCCTACTCGCTTATTACCAGAAGCGAAATCAATTATTTCTATTGCTTTAGCGTATCCCTCCCGCATGAAAGGTGCACCAAGAAGTACAAAAGAAGAACGTCGTGGATTATTTGCTAGAGCTTCTTGGGGCGTTGATTATCATATTGTCATGCGAGAACGATTAGAAAAGCTCACGTCTTTCATTCAAGAAAGAGTCCCAAATGGAAAAAATAAAGTGATGGTGGACACGGGTGAACTATCTGATCGGGCTGTTGCAGAGCGGGCAGGTATTGGTTTTAGTGGGAAAAACACCTCAATTATAACTCCAGAGTTCGGTTCATTTGTTTATTTAGGAGAACTCATAACCAATGTCCCGTTTACGCCAGATGAGCCTGTTGATGATAGCTGTGGATCTTGTACGAAATGTATAGATGCTTGTCCTACAGGAGCGATTGTGCAAGGTGGGCAGCTTAATGCCAAGCGATGTATCGCCTTTTTAACGCAAACAAAAGATTTTTTACCAGATGAATTCCGATCAAAAATTGGTAATCGTGTATATGGCTGTGATACATGCCAGATGGTTTGTCCGAAAAATCTAAAAGTAGACTTTCATCATCATCCTGAATTTGAGCCAGGGCATGAGGTCGCAAAGCCAAAGTTAATTCCCATGTTAAAACTATCAAACCGCGAATTTAAACAGACATTCGGCCATATTTCAGGTTCGTGGCGTGGTAAAAAGCCAATTCAGCGTAATTCACTCATTGCTTTAGGACACTATAAAGATACAACGGCTGTAGCAGACATGATAACAGTAATGAAAAATGATCCTCGGCCTGTTATACGTGGAACCGCAGCTTGGTCCTTAGGGAAAATTGGCACAAAAGAAGCTTTCCAAGCTATAAGGGAAGCGATGCTAGAAGAAAAGGATGAACAGGTGCTAGTGGAAATGGAAAAAGGACTTGCTTTTGAAAATGTATATCATTCATGAACGTAGCCCCTACCATGTAAAAAATGATGATGTGTCAAGCTTTCCCTCCATATACTTTCATATGGAGGGGATTTTTCATGGAACAACTTAAAAGATATTGGCAAGATTTTTTTGCAATAGATCGAAATGAAAATGATTGGTGGGCAAGGAAGCAAGCATTATTCGCTGAGCGAGGTGCTGAAATTATTCAAATTAAAGGAAATGGGCATGTATACAGTAAATTACGTTATGAACAAGAGAATTTTCACCAGTATCATCTACATGTCCAGTATCTTATTAAGCAGCAAGAGCAACTATATTTAGAAGAGTCTGTCACTCCATATGTGTTTAAAAAAGACCACCAAGGTAATATGCAAGCGCATCGTCGCCATGACTACAAACAGGAAGACCTCGTTAAGACGGACATGTTTAAGCAAAGCAATAGCCCTTCTTTAAATAGGAGAAGTAAATACGATCGTCAGGCTGCGGTACAATATGCAGAACGTTGGTGGAATGATTATAATCCTGCCTATCGTCGATTTCCTGTAGATTGTACGAACTATGTATCACAATGTTTATATGCGGGTGGTGCGCCAATGTATGGTGCTCCTGTTCGCGAGCGGGGATGGTGGTATCAAGCTACCAATTGGAGTTTTAGTTGGGCAGTTGCACATTCACTACGCTGGTATTTAGCTGGAGCGACAAGCGGATTAAGAGGGGAAGAAATGGAAACTGCTGAACAACTTATACCAGGTGATGTTATTTGTTATGATTTTTCCGGAGATGGGAGATGGGACCACAATACAATTGTAGTCGCCAAAGATGCAAATGGGATGCCACTTGTCAATGCACATACAGATAATAGCCGTAACCGTTATTGGTCGTATGAAGATTCAACAGCGTGGACACTTGACATTCAATATAAGTTTTTTCGTATTCACATAGAATAACTTTCCTTGTACCCGAAGTTTAGGTAATATAAGTAGAGTAATATTTTATTTGCACTGCCGTTTTTTGAGGCGTGATCACAAGCTGTATTTTTCTAATACTATAATAGAGAGTATTTTACGTAGTGTTTTTCGTCATAAGATTTGACTTTAATTTTTTCTAAGAAAGTTACTACTTCTTACGGATAGCTTCACCAATGAAAAAAGTAGTGCTATACTAAACACTGGATTAAGAAGTAAGGAGAATAGAGAATAGTGAGTTTACATGTCGTATTATACCAACCAGAAATTCCAGCTAACACTGGCAATATCGCAAGAACATGTTTAGCAACCAATGCAACACTTCATTTAATTCACCCGCTTGGGTTTTCGACAGATGATAAAATGCTACGTAGAGCAGGATTAGACTATTGGCATGATGTAGATATCCGTGAATATCCGTCCATTCAAGCTTTATATGAAGCATATCCAGAAGGAAGTTTTTATTATATTGAAAACTTTGGGACGAATCATTATACCGATTTTGATTTTAGTGACGAGGGTGAACCGTTGTTCTTTGTGTTTGGCAGGGAGACAAATGGCATACCAAAGCAATTATTAGAAGGGAAAGAAGACCGTTGTTTACGCATTCATATGGGGGATAAAGTGAGGTCATTAAACTTATCCAACACTGCGGCGATTATTATTTACGAAGCTTTAAGGCAACAAGGATTTCCTGGGCTATTCTAATATGGAGAAAGTCCAGCAAGGTAAAGTAGTTGTCTCCCCGTTGTACTTTATTGCTTCCTGCTTTTTAAATAAAAGTTGGGTGTTATTCCACAGACATCACTCTGAACATTGCAATCCTATCATTTTTGTGTAGCGCGTTTTAAACAAAAAAAATTTAAATGTGTCAAAAGGCGTAGTAACCACCCTAGTTACTACGCCTTTGCTTCACTTCTTTTACACTATAGAAAAGTATAAGATTTTTAGGGTTTATAATATAACAAAAAATGCGGCTATCGTCATAAAGACTTCGGTGATAGACCGGTTTTTCTACCAAAATAAGATAGTATAAAATGAGGTGCTTGGAGATAAGGAAATAACGGAATAACCATGTCCGGCTCCATCGCCAGCAACGAGGCGACTTACTACACGAATGCCCTAAGCTAAGTCATCATCGGTTCGTCGCTAAGAGGAAGGCCGACTAAAAACGGGTATGCTGACGTCGGTCGGTATACCCCCCTGTTTTAGTGGCATAATTACTTTATCTTTCGTTGATGCGTTCCATTCGCTACGTCGCTAACGGACGCTTACGCCTTTGTTCAAATAGAGGTGTCCTATAACCTCGCAATAGGAATGTTATGTCCTTTGTTGTTTTCTCGGCATACCTGGTTTTGATTCGTACCCCGCAGTGAAACAAGAAGTTATAAATACAATAGCTACCCCTAATATTAATGCTAACTTCATCTTGTCATCCTCCTTTTGTTTACAGACAGTATAATTTCTAGTGATTCTATTATAACGAATGATTAGTGAAAATGAAACAACATGTATCGTAAACGAATATTTTTCTCCATTTAATATTGTTTATAAAATGTACGTTTGTGATGGTCGCAAATGAATGAATTTTGAAATATAAATGTAATGAACAACGGTTAAATTCGTATAGCAAAAATATATCGCTTTTATTAAAGAAATCATTAGAAAATTTAAATTATATAAAACGTTCGAGCAGGCTGTTGTTTCCGCTAACAAAATAGGGTATATTAGTTGAAGTAATAGGTACGCAGTTCTATAATGAACAGTGAATAATGTATACCGTTTCATACGGATAACGTAACTTTTAATGGGGGTATAAAAGGTGGCACAAAATGAAGAATCCAATGAGCGATTCTGGTCAGAATTTCATGGTCCTAACATGGGGTATGTAGAAGAACAATATGATTTATACAAAGCGGATCCAGAGGCAGTAGATCCATCCATTAAAAAGATGTTCGATGAGCATGGAGCCCCTCAATGGTTATCCCAAGCAGGTGTTTCAACTGTAGCAGAAGCTCAAGCTACATCCATAGACGATGTGAAGAAACTTACCTCAGCAATGAAACTTGTTGAGGCTATTCGACGTTTCGGGCATCTCGTGGCAGATATTTATCCAGTTGGAAGAAGTGAACGAACGTCTAACTTAGTAGATGCAGAAAGCTATGGATTGACACAAGAAGACTTGATGAGCATTCCAGCTTCTTGGTTATGGGAAAAAGCTCCTAGCCATGTAAAAAATGGATTAGATGTAGTAAAAGAGTTGAAAAAGTATTATTCTGGCACAATTACGTTTGAATTTGATCATGTAAATAACGAAGAAGAACGCAATTGGTTAATGGATCTAATTGAAACTGGTAAGGCAAGGCTTAATCTACCAAATGACGAGAGAATTCAGTTGCTTGACCGACTTGCTCAAGTAGAAGGGTTTGAAGGATTTTTACAAAAGACCTTTGTTGGTCAAAAGCGTTTTTCTATTGAAGGGTTAGAAGTCATGGTCCCTATGCTTGATCAGATTGTAAAAAATGCAAGCGCGGACAAAGTAGAGAATATTATGATGGGGATGGCTCATCGTGGTCGCCTTGCTGTTTTAGCACATATTCTTGGAAAACCATATGATAAAATTTTCTCGGAGTTTCACCATTCGCCAAATAAAGAATTGATACCTTCTGAAGGTTCAACCGGCATTAATTATGGCTGGACAGGTGATGTGAAATATCATTTCGGTGCAACAAAGGAACCAGATGTGAAAGAGGGAGCGACACGGATTCGTTTAGCACACAACCCTTCACATTTAGAATTTGTTAACCCGGTTGTAAAAGGCTTTGCACGTGCAGCGCAAGATTCTCGTTATGAAAAAGGCTATCCTAAGCAGGATATAAATAAAGCGATTCCTGTATTAATTCATGGAGATGCGGCGTTTATTGGCGAAGGTGTGGTTGCAGAGACTTTAAATTTAAGTGGTTTACCAGGCTATACGACTGGTGGCTCCTTGCATATTATTGCTAATAATTTACTCGGATACACTACCGATCAAGAAGATGGTCGTTCTACTCGATATGCAAGTGATCTCGCGAAAGGTTTTGAAATTCCCATTATCCATGTGAATGCAGACGATCCAATTGCTTGTATTTCAGCTATTCAAATTGCTTACGAGTATCGCCAGAAATTCCATAAAGATTTTCTTATTGATTTAGTTGGTTATCGTCGCTATGGTCATAATGAAATGGACGAACCAAGAATGACTCAGCCAGATTTGTATAGTTTAATTGATAATCATCCTTCCGTTTCACAAGTTTTTGCAAATGACTTGGAACAAAAAGGGATTATTAATGATGGACAGTTGGAAGAAATGAAGCAAAAAACAGAGTCCAAGCTGCGGGACATTTATAATAATATGAAAGAGAATGAAACAGGAGATTGCGAACCAAAGCCAATGCCAAAAGCTTTGAAAAATGGTTTGGATCAGTTTGAAACAGCTATTGATTTAGAAACGTTACAATCCCTAAACAAAGGGCTGTTGAAACGACCTGAAGGTTTTAACAGCAACAGAAAGCTAGAACGTATTTTAAAACGACGTGAGAATGCGCTTAATGATGGGGAAAAAGCGGATTGGGGAACTGGAGAAGCTTTAGCATATGCTTCTATTTTACGAGACGGCATCCCAATTCGACTAACGGGACAAGATTCAGAAAGAGGAACTTTTGCGCATCGTCATCTTGTGTTACACGATGTGGAAACAAATGAAAAAGTTAGCCCCCTGCATATTATAGATGATGCAAAAGCTTCTTTTGACATTCGGAACAGCCCGTTGTCTGAAGCGGGTGTGCTAGGGTACGAATATGGGTATAGTGTTGAAGCAACAAATACACTTGTTATTTGGGAAGCGCAATTTGGAGATTTTGCCAATGCGGCTCAAGTTGTATTTGATCAATTTATTTCTTCTTCTCGGGCGAAGTGGGGAGAAAAATCGAATATGGTCATGTTGCTTCCACACGGTTATGAAGGTCAAGGTCCAGAACATTCCAGTGCTCGCTTGGAACGCTTTTTACAAATGGCAGCAGAGAATAACTGGATTGTAGCATATGTTACTTCATCTGCTCAATTTTTCCATTTAATGCGCCGTCAAGCTGCATTGCGGAATCGTGAAGAAGCTAGACCGTTAATCATAATGACACCAAAAAGTAGTTTAATACGAAATGAGCGAATGGCTTCATCAGCAGAAGAATTTACAAATGGTAAGTTCCTATCGTTACGAGATCAACCTAACTTAAAAGTAAGCAAGAAAAATGCGAAACGCTTACTTCTAGGTAGTGGTAAGATAATGGTAGATATCGAAGAAGAAATAGCACATTCAGAAGAAAAATTTGATTGGTTGCGGGCACTCAGGGTAGAACAAATATATCCGTTCCCTAAAGAACAATTAGCGAGCGAAATAAAGCAGTTGCCAAATTTAGAGGAAATTGTATGGGTCCAAGAAGAGCCGAAAAACATGGGGGCTTGGGACTTTGTTGACGATTATTTAAGAGATTTGCTACAAGACGGGCAGAAGTTGCGCTATATTGGTCGCCCAGACCGTTCATCTCCAGCAGTAGGTGAACCGAATGTGCATAAAACAGAACAGAAGCAGATTATTCAGGAAGCAATAGCCCCATCACAAGGAGGAGATTCTAATGAATGAAATAAAGGTACCAGAGTTAGCTGAATCTATTACAGAAGGAACAATTGCGGAATGGTTAGTGAAACAAGGGGATAAAGTAGAAAAAGGCGATCCAGTTGTTGAGCTAGAAACAGATAAAGTGAATGTGGAAGTAAACTCTGAATATTCTGGTGTAATTACAGAAATAATTCAAGTCGAAGGCGATGATGTAGAAGTTGGCGATGTCATTGCAAAAATTGACGAAAATGCAGAAGCAGGAAGTGTAAATACAGAATCTGCTCAAGGTCAAGCTGATGCAAAAGAAGAACAGCAGACAGAAGCCTCTCCTAAACAAGACATAAAGGAAGAAGCGAAAAAAGACTTCAAAGAAGAGACACAAACAAGCGTTGACGTAATCGCTTCACCAGCTGCTAGGAAGCGTGCTAGGGAGCTAGGTATTGACCTAAGTAAGGTGAGCCCACGTGACCCATTAGGTCGCATTCGCCCAGAAGACGTGGAAGATGCTGCGAAAGGTACAGCAAAATCAAGTGAGCAAAAAGAAGAGAAGAAGCCTATCGAGAAAATAGAGTTTGATAAGCCTGTTGAAAGAATTAAAATGTCCCGTCGCCGTCAAACTATTGCTAAACGTCTAGTTGAAGTACAACAAGAAGCTGCTATGCTTACAACGTTTAATGAAGTAGATTTAACCAATGTTATGAAGCTGCGTAGTGAACGTAAAGAGAAGTTTATTGAAAAGCATGGTGTGAAGTTAGGCTTCATGTCTTTCTTTACAAAAGCTGTCGTTGGTGCATTAAAAGATTTTCCATTGCTTAATGCAGAAATTCAAGGTAATGAAATAGTGATGAAGAAATTCTATGATATTGGTATTGCAGTATCTACAGAAGATGGTTTAGTAGTTCCTGTAGTACGAGATGCTGATCGTCTCGATTTTGCAGGAGTGGAAAAAGAAATTGGTAATTTAGGTAAGAAAGCGCGTGATAAGAAGCTAGAAATGAGTGACTTACAAGGTGGTTCATTTACGATTACAAATGGTGGAACATTTGGCTCTATGCTTTCCACACCAATACTAAATGCACCTCAAGTAGGGATTCTAGGAATGCATAATATTCAAAAACGTGCCGTTGTGATGCCAGATGATAGTATCGAAGTACGTCCAATGATGTATTTAGCGCTATCCTATGATCACCGTATTGTAGATGGCAAAGAGGCGGTACAATTCCTTGTTCGTGTTAAACAATTATTAGAAGATCCTTACGATTTATTATTAGAAGGATAATGGAAACTAAAATCAAACCCCTGTTTCTTTGCGAAACGGGGGTTTTCTAGGTGCGCCCTGCATGGGCGAAAACTTGGTGGTGAAAGTCCACTACAGGCATGGCAGTAGGAACTGTTAGCGAAAGACAAGGTGGCTATCGCGAGGTAGTGGCTGAAGGAAGTCGGACGCAAACTCCTGAACTGACGAACAGAAACTAGATAGAAGGCTGAATTAGGTCGGATAAGGTTGCCTAACAAACTGAAGTCCAATACTGCCCGAAACCTATACAGTAAATCTAGCAGTTACATGGGAGGAAAGTTTTCGCTCTTACCGGGGGAGGTCTTGTGAGGGTGCAGTGGGAGTTGAATGATAACAAACCAGCACAACCAAGACGATGACGTCTTGGTGAATCACAAGAAGTCAGCAGAGGTCATAGTAATGTTACTTGACGAAACATGAAGGACCGAACAATAGTCGTTTTGAAAGCTCTAGGAGGTGTGTAAGGTGCGACAACTGCAGAAAACAGGAGAATCTGGCTATCGGCAGAGAGATAGTGTGGAACATGAAGGGTATGTCGAAGCGCATAGTGGCTTACATGGTGAAAAGAACAATCAAAATGGTGTATCCAATCTGTTTGAAAGAATCCTGTCAAGGAACAATCTCAATCAAGCTTACCTTCAAGTCGTCAGAAATAAGGGGGCAGCCGGTGTAGACGGTATGACGTGCGACCAACTACTTCCATACTTGAAGGAACATAAAGAGGAACTATTACTCCAGNTTTCGAAATCCTTATAAGCAAAGGAAAAAAATTAAGATATTACGTAAGAGGGAAATAGAGAAGTAAATGCTAGTATTTCGTTAATACCTTTTGCGAGCAAAAGAGCTTTAAGATAAGATAAAAAACCTAATTTTTAATGAAAGCATTACTTTGTAAAGCTGTTTAACCCGATGGTGAGTTAAATGAAATATAAGGTTAATAAATAGGGAAACTAGGGAAAATATTTGCGTGGAAATAATAGCTAATAAGTTTTGTTATAGAGATGACGCTAATTTGCTAATTTTGCTAATTGCTGTCGGATTTTCAATAAATACATATAAAAATGGGTGATTTGACAGAAAAAACAATCACTTGCATGACGTCAGACAACTTGTTAGAATGGATTTAAAAGAAGTTATGAAAACAGTTACAAAATAAGGGAGGAAAAACACCTTGCATATTTTACTAGGTTTATTAGCCATTGTCGTTGTACTTGGGTTAGCATTTTTAATGTCGAATGATAAGAAAAATGTTAATTATAAAGCGATTGGAATTATGTTGATTTTTCAAATTTTAATTACACTGTTTATGTTTGAAACGGGTGTTGGACAATGGATTATTAAAAAGATTTCAGATGGATTCAATAAATTAATTGAATTTGGTAATGTGGGAATCAGTTTTGTTGTAGGAGGATTTGAACTACAAGAGGGTGGCGTCTTTTTCTTTAACGTTCTACTTTTAATCGTCTTTTTTGCTACCTTGCTTTCTGTTCTAACATATTTGAAAATTTTGCCACCAATTATTAAATATTTAGGTTGGCTGATTTCTAAAGTTACTGGACTGCCTAGAGTAGAATCATTTAATGCGGTAAATAGTATCTTTTTCGGGCAATCTGAAGCCTTGATTGCAATCCGGTCTCAATTTCATCATTTAAATGCTAATCGGCTCTATATTGTAAGTGCTTCCGCGATGGGATCTGTTTCAGCATCAATTGTTGGTGCATATTTACAAATGCTTCCACCACAATACGTGCTAGTCGCACTTCCGTTAAATATGTTCAGTGCTTTAATGATTGCTTCTGTTATTGCACCGGTCAATGTACCAAAAGAAGAAGACGTTGTAGACATAAAAAACGTTAGTAAAGAGAAAAGCATTTTTGAAGCAATGGGAAATGGTGCGTTAGAAGGTGGAAAAATTGCCCTTATTGTTGCAGCTATGCTAATTGCTTTTATTGCTTCCCTTGAGTTAGTGAACTGGCTTATTCAATTGATCTTCGCTGGTGTAACATTACAAGAAATACTAGGTTATATATTATATCCTATTGGTTTATTGATGGGAATTTCTCCTGGTGAAGTTATTCAAGCAGGTTCTATTATGGGTACGAAAATTGTGACAAATGAATTTGTCGCTATGCTGCAATTTCAACAAGCGATGGGGGATATGTCGGAAAAAACAATCGGTATTGTTACGGTATTTCTAACCAGCTTTGCTAACTTCTCTTCTATTGGTATTATTGCTGGTACTGTAAAAGGAATTGATGAAGAAAAAGCTGTTAGCGTGTCTCGTTTTGGAATGAAACTTTTAATTGGAGCAACACTAGCCTCTATTTTATCCGCTTCTGTTGTAGGAATGTTTTTATAAAATAGAAGTTTACTACACCTGCAGTTTTGTTATTAAAAACTGTCCTAAGCTTTATTGCTAGGACAGTTTTTGTACTATTAATAAGATATAAGCGTATAAACAAAAGGATGGTTTTCGTCATAAAATTTAGCAATAAGTCAAGTTTTTTGCTAAACAAGGAAAGAGCATCCCGAGCTACAAGTTAGCAAAAGAAAATCTACGCATGCATCTTTTTCTTACACTTACGCTGTAAATACAATAAGCGTGTTAATAATGCTATAGCTCCGCATGATAGTCCAGTAATAATTCCGACCCAATAACCAAAAGGTTCTAAAGCAGTGTAATTCGCTAGCAGCCAACCAACAGGTAAGCCAATTACCCAGTAGGAAATGAAAGCGATCACTAATGTAGCGTTCACGTCTTTGTATCCTCGAAGCGCTCCTTGAATAGGCGCACCGAAGGCATCAGCTAGTTGATAGAAAATAGCGTAAATCAGAAAATGCTTAGTCAAATGAACTACTTCTGGATTAGAGTTATAAAGTAGAGCTACCCAATCTTTCGTAAAATAGATCACCAAGCCAGCAAATAATGCGATGAAAATTCCACCGCTTATTCCAATATACCCATATATACGCGCTTGATCGAAACGCTTAGCTCCAACTTCAAAGCCAATTGCAATTGTTAATGCCATGCCAACGCTAAGGGGAATCATATATAAAAGGGAAGCGAAGTTCATGGCTGCTTGATGAGCTGCAATGGTATACGTGCTGTATGCGCTCATTAATAAAGTGACGGCAGAAAAAATGCTCGTTTCAAAAAACATCGCAGCTCCAATAGGCACGCCAATTTTTAATTGTCCCCACCATGCTTTAAACGATGGTTTGATCCAATAAGATAAAATAGAAAATTTGCGAAATGGATACAGTCGATGAATAACAACGAACGCTATAAGACAAATAAGCCAATAAGTGATTGATGTAGCGATTCCCGCACCGATACCGCCATAAGTAGGTATACCAAATTTACCAAAAATAAACATGTAGTTAAAGATTAGGTTTAATGGTAAGGACAGTAGGATGATAAACATAGAGATTCTGGTTTGACCAAGCGCGTCGATAAAGCTTCGTAATGTATTAAAAATAAACAACGGAATAATACCTGTACTGAGTGCTACTAAATAAAATTTTGCTATGTGTTCAACGTCGTTTTCAAGATCCATTATTTGCAAGATGGGGTCAAGAAGTATGGCTCCAAATAGAAAGACGAAAAGGGCAAGTGTAATAGAAAGGTACAACGCTTGCTTCACTTTCTTACTAATTTGTTCTTCTGATTTTGCTCCTAATAATTGGGCAATAATGGGAGTAATAGCTAATAATATGCCATTAACTCCTGTAAAAATAGGGACCCATAAACTGGAACCGATTGCTACCCCAGCTAAATCTGCTGCACTTGCGCGACCAGACATCATCGTATCAAAAATATTCATTACATACATACTTACTTGGGTAATTAAAATGGGAATAACAATCGTAATAAATAAGGTTAATTTTTCGCTTAAACTTGTTGTATGATACATATAATTCTCTTCCTTTTTTATGTGATTTTTATTAGGATAGAAGAGGACGTAAATTTTCTTCCAACGTTTTATTTATACGATAGGAAAGCGCAAAGCTTTATTGTATAAGCATAACGGCGCCGTTCTCGCTCCATAAAAGCTTGGCAATAGCCATATTTTGATGAAAAAGACCATGAGAAAAGGTGATTTAGTATATAAATGAAGACTTGTGCTACGAATCATTTAATAACAAAGGACAAAAACTTAACTTTTACTAAATTTGTATAAACGATTTTCTTTTTCATTCAAGCGCAGTTTTTCTAAGAGATAAGAAAGTATAAAATTGTTGCTTTGGGATACAGATTTAACGGAATAGCCACGTCCGGCTCCAGCGCCCAGCAACTATAGGCAACTTCACGAAATCACACTAAGCTAAGTCACCATCGGTTCGTGCTAAATAGGAAGGACAACTAAAAACGGGCTTGCCTTAGTGCGTCGGCATACCCCTGTTTTAGTGGCAGGCTTCCTAAAACTTTAGTTGATTCGATTCCAGTCGCTATGTTGCTAAATGGGCGCCCTGAGTCTTTGTTCCACTATAGGAAAGTATAAAAATTATTATTGATTATAGTATAAGAAAAACGAAGGCTTCCGCTATGAGACTTGGCGGCAAGCCAAGTTTTTCTAAAACACACACATATAAGAGACATTATAACGCTTTATGAATGACTTGGAAAGGAAGGATATTCATCTTATGACACATAAACGTATTTTATTTACTGGTGGTGGAACCGCTGGGCATGTAATCGTTAATCTAGCTTTAATTCCGTATTATAAGGAGAAAGGCTGGGAAATTGATTATATTGGTTCAAAAACGGGCATTGAACGTAAGCTAATTGAAAAGCTGGAAGGGGTGACCTATCACCCTATTTCTACGGGAAAATTACGACGTTATGCTTCTGTTGAAAATATAAAGGACCCATTTAAAGTTTTAAAAGGAACGTGGCAAGCAGTAAGAATTATAAGGAAACAAAAGCCAAAGGTCATTTTCTCCAAAGGAGGGTTTGTATCTGTACCAGTTTTATTAGCAGCAAAATTAACAGCTGTTCCAGCGGTCATCCACGAATCTGATTATACACCAGGCTTAGCAAATAAAATTGCTATGCCTTTTGCGAAAAAGGTATTGGCGACATTTCCGGAAACAATGAAGTATTTACCAGAAAAAAAATCAGAGTATGTCGGAGCGGTTATTCGAGATGAACTTTTTCAAGGAGAAAAGGAACGTGGGCGCACTATAGCTGGTTTAAATAGCCAGAAACCTGTGCTTCTTATTATGGGAGGTAGTGGTGGTTCACAAAAGATTAATGAAACAGTTCGTCAAAGTTTACCAAAATTACTTTCTACTTTTCAAATCATCCATATTTGCGGAGAGGGAAAGATAGATCGTAGCATTAATAAACTAGGTTACACGCAATTTGAATATGTGCATGATGAATTAAAAGATATATTTGCAGCAAGTGATTTTATTCTATCGAGAGCTGGTTCGAATGCAATTTTTGAATTTCTAGCTTTACGGAAACCAATGTTACTCATTCCTTTATCACGACAAGCGAGCCGTGGTGATCAAATTATTAATGCCAAATCTTTTGCAGAAAAAAGGTACGCTCGTGTATTGGAAGAAGAATCTTTAACAGAAGAAACATTAGTGAAAGAACTTGATTTATTAAGAGAACATGCACCAATTATGCTAGATACAATGAAGCAATATCAAACAGAGCAGTCCCGTGAAAGAGTATTAGCTATTTTAGAAGAAGTGGGGAAATAAGAAATATGAAAAATTATATTGACTTTCAACATATATCCATCTATAATTAGTTAAAACTGGAAGGGAGGTCACAATGATGAAAAAACAATTATTTCAAACAACAACAAACCAACATACGTATTATTTTGTGGCCTCAAGCGGAGTCTGTTTAACAATCAACTAATAGACTTATTTACGAAAAAAGGTCACGTCTATCTGTGACCTTTTTATGTGAAAAGTGTATTCGTATGCTTTTCAAAAATGCGCATTCGTCATAGATGAATGCGCATTTTTTTGCACTATAGGAAAGTATCAAAATTTTACATTTTTATAGTATATGCAAAACAATAACCACTGCCTTAAAATTTAAAAATAAGCTAAATTTTTCTAATGCTGTAAAAACTACTATGGGTTTTGTGTGGGGGAATTCGCTTGAGGTAACATTCTAAAAGCCTTGGAAAGAAAAGAGGAGTATTATGTTTCGTGTTTTTAAAAAATTAAATTGGTTTTTTAGGTACTATTGGAAACGGTATGTATTTGCTATTATTTCACTAATTATAGCTAGCGCTATTGGGTTGATCCCGCCCAAAATTGCTGGTTATACCATTGATCAAATTCAATTTGAAACATTAACATTACAATTGTTGACAGCTATTATTGTCGGCTACGTACTTTTAATCATCATTCATTATTCCATTTCATTTTTATGGGATTACACACTATTTAGTGGCGCTGTCATTTTAGAAAAATGGATGCGTAGTAAACTGATGCAGCATTTTTTATCCATGACACCAATATTTTTCAGTAAATATCGAACTGGAGATTTAATGGCACGCAGTACGAACGATTTAAAAGCAATTAGTTTAACAGCTGGTTTTGGTGTGCTTACATTGGTCGATTCTAGCATTTTTATGCTTATGATCATTGCAATGATGGGCTTTACAATTAGTTGGAAGCTGACGCTTGTCGCGCTTATTCCATTGCCGATTATGGCTATAGTGATGAATAAATATGGCGCTGCTATTCATAAACGATTTTCCACAGCACAAGCAGCATTTGGAGAAATGAATAACGAAGTATTGGAATCCATTAGAGGCGTTCGGGTAATTCGAGCATTTGTGCAGGAGAAATATGATGCGAAGCGCTTTGAACAACGCACAAAAGATGTATATGAAAAAAATATTGCTGTAGCTAAAATTGATGCTTTATTTGAACCGACGATGAAAATTCTTGTCGGGTTGTCGTACACGATTGGACTTGGGTATGGAGCTTTGCTTGTTTTTGAAAATGTATTAACATTAGGGGATTTAGTAACATTTAACGTATATTTAGGCATGCTTATTTGGCCTATGTTTGCCGTAGGGGAGTTAATTAATGTTTTACAACGAGGAAATGCTTCCTTGGATCGAATAAACCATATATTAAATTATCAAGCGGATGTAACAGAGTCGGATGTGCCCGTACATGTAGAAAAAGTAACATCTATCACATTTGACCATGTTTCGTTTGCTTATCCGAACACGGATAAAAATCAATTAGAACAGGTGTCTTTTCAAATTAAACAAGGAGAGACGCTTGGGGTAGTTGGGAAAACAGGGGCGGGAAAAACAACTTTATTTAAATTATTATTACGTCAATATCCAGGAGTTAAAGGAGAGATTCGTATATCAGATGTAAATGTGAGTGATTTATCTTTGAATACGATTCGCTCTTGGATTGGGTATGTTCCTCAGGATCAAATGATGTTCTCGAAAACAATTCGAGAAAATATTCAGTTTGGTAAAGAAGACGCAACCGATGAAGAAATATTTCGAGTGATGGAGCTCGCCCATTTCTTAAATGATATAAAACAGCTCCCAAATGGGTTAGATACACAAGTTGGAGAGAGCGGTGTTACTTTATCAGGAGGTCAAAAGCAAAGAGTCGCCTTGGCGAGAGCTTTTATTAAGCGTCCTGAACTCCTTATACTAGACGATTCTTTATCAGCTGTGGATGGGAATACAGAAGCAAACATTTTAGAGCATTTACGAGCAGAGAGGCAAAATAAAACGACAATTATTGCCGCTCACCGACTGTCTGCTGTAACCCATGCAGATCATATTATCGTGCTCCAAGAGGGGAAGATTGTTGAGCGGGGAACACATGATGAGTTGATGCAGCTGCAAGGTTGGTATTACACCCAATATGTACAACAGCAGCTTCATGAGGTGGAGGTGACAGGCTAATGTCTACAGAAAAACGATTAGCTGCATATGCTTTTCCGTTTAAGAAACAAATTTTAATTGGCTTATTATGCTTAATTATCGCCGTCGTTCTTGAACTTGCGGGGCCATTAATTGCTAAGCGGGTTATAGATGAGCATATTTTAGGCATAGAAGGAACTTGGAATCATGTAAGAGAGCAAGATGACCGCTATACAGTGGAGTATAAAAGCAAACATTTTAAACGATCAGACCGAATGGAAAGAGGTGAAGCAACTTCAGAAGGTATGGTTACCATTTTAGCAGTAGGATCAAGCTATTATTTTATTAATGATGTCGTACCGCTTGAGGGAGAAAGGCAAATTCAAGATGATACGCTCACGGTAAAAACTGCCGAATCTGAGCAACAATTTACTGCTAATAAATTGTCCTTAGCAGAGATCTATCCATTTTTTAAGCCAGAACAAAGACCTATTCTTTATTTGCTTAGCTTATATGTGGGATTATTAGTTATCGCTGGTTTCTTTCAATTTTATCAAACTTTTTTATTGCAAAAAGCTTCTAATCAGATTGTCAGAAAGATGCGAAATGACTTATTTGAGCATACACAGCGCATTCCCATTAATTATTTTGTCGATCAGCCTGCTGGTAAGATCGTAGCTAGAATTACAAATGATACCGAGGCAATTCGAGATTTATATGAACGTGTATTATCGATTATAGTTACAAGTGTTATCTATATGGCAGGAATATTTGTAGCCTTGTTTATATTGGATGCGCGACTTGCTTTATGGTGTTTACTATTAATACCGTTAATTTGGGGATGGATGAAGTTATATAAGCATTTTGGTACGAAATACAATCAAGTGATCCGTTCAACGATAAGTGAAATTAATGGAAATATTAATGAAGCAATTCAAGGTATGCCAATTATTCAAGCATTCCAAAGAGAAAAAAAGACAAAGCAAGAGTTTGAGAAGTTAAATCAAAAACATTTTATCTATCAGCGTAAGTTGGTGAAATTAAGTGCTTTAACTTCGTATAACTTGGTGACTGTATTTCGAAATATTGCTTTTGTTGGTTTTATTTGGTATTTTGGTTCTGCATCGTTAGAACCGACAAGTGCTATATCTGTAGGTCTGCTTTATGCGTTTACCGATTATTTAACGCGGCTATTTGAACCGGTTACTGATATTGTGAATCAATTACCTCTAATTGAGCAAGCAAGGGTTGCAGGAAGTCGTGTATTTACTTTATTAGATCATAAAGGGGAAGATGTAACTGACGACAAAGTGGAGCGTTATAACGGGCATATTCGTTTTGATCACGTATGGTTTGCTTATAAAGAGGAAGATTATGTGCTCCGGGATATTTCATTTGAAATAAAACCTGGCGAAACAGCAGCTTTTGTTGGGTATACGGGTTCAGGAAAAAGCTCCATTATGAATGTGTTGTTTCGGTTTTATGATCCACAACAAGGAATAATCACCATTGATGGCTATTCAACACTTGATTGGTCCAGACAACAAACTCGAAGTTATATGGGAATTGTGCTTCAAGACCCTTTTTTATTCTCGGGAACAATTATTTCTAATGTAACGATGAATGATCCTGCCATTTCAATTGATAAAGCAAAACAAGCGTTAAAGGCAGTTGGCGCTGACACATTTATTGAAAAGCTTCCAAATCAGTATGAAGCAGAAGTTGGTGAGGGAGGCACGACTTTCTCATTAGGAGAGAGGCAACTAATATCCTTTGCACGTGCACTCGCTTTTGATCCTGCAATTCTTATATTAGATGAAGCTACCGCTAATATTGATACGGAGACAGAAGCAATGATTCAAAAAGCTTTAGAAATTCTTAAAATAGGGCGTACGACATTGGTGATTGCACATCGATTATCAACCATCCAACAAGCTAATACCATTTTTGTATTAGATCATGGTACGATAAAAGAAAAGGGAGATCATAATACTTTGTTACAAGCAAAAGGTATCTATTATCACATGTATCAGATGCAACAAAGTAGTAAATCTGCTGTTTAAAATAGGAATCATTCATGTTATGGGGTGGCTTATGGATAAAAATGAAGAGCAAAAGCATGATATTATAGATGAAGATTTATATGAAGAAATAGATGAAGAAGAACTATATGAACTTGTGCAGAAGGAAAAAGAGAAAGCACTGGCAAGAGAAAGAGAAGCTAAAGAGAACAAACGCTCAAAGCGTCCATTTCCTAAATGGGTGTTCTGGCTAATTGCATTGATGCTATTATTAAATGTTGTTGCTCTTCTTCCTCAGACGTTTTCTATTCCGGCGATAGATTTTCTTTACAAGTCAGCCAAGCTCTCGTTACAGGATGATGTACAAACGTACAAACAAGCAGTTGTAACGATTGAAACAAAGGACTCTAAAGGTACAGGCTTCTCCATAACATCAGATGGGATCATTTTAACAAATTACCATGTGGTAGAAGGGGAAGAGAAAGTTGCCGTTGCTTTTCCAGAAGATGGATTACATGAAGCAGAAGTAAAGGAAACGCACCCAACTATTGATTTAGCCGTTTTGCAAGCAGATGTAAAAGATATCCCATTTTTGAAATTGGCCAAAGAGACAGCTGTGCAACCAGATCAACCGATTCGTTTTATAGGTAATCCGCTAAATTTTAATGGAATTGCCAACGAAGGGAAAATTATTGATTACGCATCGCTTAGCACATGGGAAGAAAAAGTAATAATGATCGAAGCTCCGGTGTATCGTGGAAATAGTGGCAGCCCTGTATTAAATGAATCTGGAGAAGTGATTGGAATTATCTTTGCGACATTAGATGATGAAAAGCATGGAAAAGTAGGTTTGTTTTATCCGATTCATTATTATTATGAATATACAACAAATTAGGAGGTAGCTCATACGGATAGATGCATAAAAACAAAATGAAAGTATGTATATAATCCCTCGTTCATGCTTTTTAAAAAGATGTCTTAAGATCCCCTTAAGGTAGACAGATTAAAATTTAAAATCTGTTATCACCTTCAGGGGAGTTTTTTTATGTATAAGAAAAACGAAGGTGTTTTTCCGCTATAAGGTTTGGCGAAAAGACCCGTTTTTCTAACATGTTATTGCTTTTCTCTTTTTTCTTTTCCAGTGATGAAGATGGTTGGAGACTTAAATTCCCTCGACATACGCAAGTCATAATTAGAAGCTTTAACAAATGACCACGCTAATAGAAACATGATGAAAATTAGTGGGAAACCAGCAACAATACTAGCTGTTTGCAATGTTTCTAAATCGCCGATAAACATTAAGACAAGCGGTAGTAAACAGAGCATAAATGCCCAAAATAAACGGTTCCAACGTAATGGTTCTCCCGTTACTTGTTTTTGAACAACAGATGCCAAAATATAAGATGAGGAGTCAAATGTAGTTGCTAAAAATAGAATAGCTAAAATAGAGAAAGCAGCGACAACAATATTGGACATAGGCAACTGGTGAAGGACTTCAATAATGGCTGCTGGAGCACCGTATTCATTCATAAAGCTAATAACATCGAACGCCCCCGTTAGTTGAAGATAGAGACCGAAATTGCCAAGTATACCAAAGAATAGGACACATCCGAATGTGCCGTATATCATCGTTCCTAAAACCATTTCTTTAATAGTGCGCCCTCTGGAAATACGGGCGACAAATAAACCTACAAATGGTGCATATACAACCCACCAAGCCCAATAAAAAACAGTCCATGACTCAGGGAAACCTGTTTCAGTAAATCCGCCAAAATCTCTAAATGGTTCTAACCATGTAGCCATTCGAAAGAAATTATCAGCTAGAATTCCTAGACTATTAAAAGTTGTTTCGCTAATAAACAAAGTTGGTCCAAATATAAAAACAAATGCCATCAAGAGAATGGTTAACCAAATACTGATATCACTTAGCACTTTAATCCCCCGGCGTAATCCAGAATAAGCACTAATTGCAAAAATAATTGTACATAATATCATAATGGCTGCTTTTAAGCCTAATGTAACAGGGATACCTGTTAAGTCATGGACACCTTCAGCAATCATAGGAGTTCCTAAAGCTAATGTTGTACCTGCGCCACCCATAAGGCCAAATATAAATAAAATATCAATAATATTGCCTATCGGTCCATCAACAAACTTTCCTAAAACAGGTCGCACTGCTTCACTTACTTTTAACACAGGTTTTTTTCGTACATAGTAAAAATAAGCAATTGGTAAAGCAGGTAATGTGTAAATAGCCCAAGCAATAGGTCCCCAGTGAAAGATTCCATAAGCAGAGGCCCATTCTACAGCTTCATTTGATTTCGGAGTTGCACCAAATGGGGGTCCTTGGTAATAGTAAGCCCATTCTATCATTCCCCAATATAGAATACTGGAACCAATACCAGCTGCAAATAACATAGCAGCCCAAGAAAATGTGCTAAATTCTTTCTTATCCTCTCTATTTCCTAACTTTATACGTCCGTTTTTACTAAAAGCGACATAAATTAAAAAAAGGAAACAGAAAAGCCCGATTAATAAATAAAGAATTCCAAAGTTACTTGTCATAAAGTTATTGGCTAAACCTATAACTTCAGCTCCAGCCTCTGGGAAAAATATAAGCGGTAGGGAAACCCCTAATAAAATCACCAGTGCCCCTAAAAATGTTGGCCAATCAATTAGTTTAAATCGCATTCAAAATCAAACACCTTTCTATTATTAATGTCATATTTTGCCGATTTTTAAGGACTCTATTAGCTTAACAAAGTAGGCATAAACAAACAACTGGCAAAAAAGTTCATAAAATAATTATTTTAAATGATTTATAAGATTTACGTTTGAGAATAGTTCATTTCCTTAGATATACTTTTATTTACTGCTAATACGTAGCAGTATATTCGATAAATTACGTAAGACGTTATCTCTATCATCTTTGCACTGTAAGAAAGCATAAATTTCAGTTTATATAATAAGCTGATTTTACTAAAAAGTGAAATGTTTTTTGGTGGAACAAAAAAAGTATGCAAGTATGAGGCATATTCTTAATAAAATGTACGACTAAGCTGGTGTTATTTGCACTATAGGGATAATGTAAGGAATTATAAAATGAGTAAACGGACAGCTTTTATGACTATAAATCAATATGTCCAGGTCTTCTACATAAAGCTAATGCTGAATGAAAAAGCTGCGGGGACCAATCATTTGGAGACAACGCATGTGATCTTGTTACATAATAGTCATGCCTATTTAAACAAATTGTAACGATTTTGTGATAGCTAATAGACTAGCGATACGTTAAGATATAGTAACTTGTCTGATTAAAGATAAATTTATTTTTCACTGTAAGAAAGCATAAAATTTTTAGGGTTTATAGTTTAAGAAAAACGACGCGTTTTATCGTCATAAAGACTTTGGCGATAGCCAAAGTCTTCTAATGTACTATATGAAAGTAGAAAATTTTAAGATTGATAGTCTAGTCTTAACTACGGTTTTACCATAAACATGTGGAAATAAGGACTTTAAAAATAAAACAATAAATTTCGCTTTAGATTCGTTAAAGGCTATGTTTTTAAGATAAATAAAAAGTTTAAAATTAGATGCTTAGGGATAACGAAAAAACCGAACAACCACGTCCGGCTCCATCGCCCAGCAACTAGGCGACTTCACTCCATTGAATCGTTCTATTCGCTACGTTGCTAAACGGGCTCCCCGAGCCTTTGTTCTGAAAACGGCGAAAATTGTCGAATGCAGATGTATTTTAATCAATATTTGCTTAATAATATTTATAAAGATGGTGAAAACATCATGAAATATATAAAGGCTTTAAATAATTTTAAAAAATCGGCACTCATTTTTCAAAAACGAAGTAAAAATTTAACTATAAACAAATGTAGGGATCTTTTTGGACAACTTCTGATGAAGGAGAATACGCCCAAAAAAGTTTGTAGCAAAACGAAATTTATATTATTCAAGGGGGCTTTTCCTATATGTTAAATCATATAAAAAAAGACGCACCTCTTGAAGAACTGGTTGTAATGGCACAACATGGTGAGCAATCCGTTCAAAATTATTTACTTAAAACGTATCAGCCATTTGTCGCAAAATGTGTTTCAGAAGTGTGTAAACGTTACATAGATATAGCAAACGACGATGAATTTAGTATAGGGCTCTGGGCATTTAATGAGGCAATTAAATCATATAATAGGGAAAGGGGGAGCTCTTTTTTAGGGTTCGCGAAACTAGTTATTAAACGAAAAGTAATTGATTATATTCGCTATACACAAAAGAATCCTACTGTGTTATCGTTAGATGAAATATACGACGCAGATTTATTAGAAAATCCCACCGAAATACTAGCCGTAAAGAAACAATATCAATTGGCACAAGATTCTTGGCATAGAAAGCAGGAAATTTTAGATTTTAAAGAGAAACTAAAAGTGTACAAGCTAAGTTTAGCTGAGCTAACGGAAGTAGCTCCAAAGCATCGAGATGCGAGAGAGTCTGCCATTCATACAGCTAAGGTATTGTATGAAGATAAACCTTTAAGAGATTACGTATTAGCAAAACGTAAGTTACCAATTAAACAACTTGTTAAAAAAGTCGATATAAGTAAAAAGACAATTGAGCGAAACAGAAAGTATATTTTAGCTGTTTTTATTGTGCTTACAGAAGATTATTTATATTTAAAGGACTATTTAAAGGTGGTGAAGCAGTGAATAAAGGAATAATTATGGAAAAGCGCCGTGAGTATATGATTGTACTGACTAAAGATGGCGCTTTTCATAAAGCTATACCAATAAAAAGTGTAGATATAGGTATGGAGGTGTGTTTTGACCCACTTTCAGATCAAAGGAAGCTGATGTTTATGCAACGAAAGAAGCAGCATCATAACTTTTTTAGCTTCCTTGCCTTTGTAAGTATGATATGTTTATTTGTATTGCCTTTTTATTTTGTAGCGGATAATAATAGAGTTTATGCTTATGTAGGAATTGATATCAATCCTAATCCTAGTATTGAATTTAAACTGGATGAGGATTTACATGTACAAGGAATACGTTCAATTAATGACGAAGCTAAACGAATATCTCAACACTTAATGAATTATAAAGACAAAAATGCAATCGATGTTATTCCATTATTTATTGAAAAGGTAGAACAAGCAGGTTTGACCAATAAGAATAAGCAGGTGATTATAGGAATTAGTTCGTTACAAGAAACAGACGTAACTTTGTTTGAAGAATTAAAGGAAAAATCAGTTTCTTTACAGGGATGGAAAATAACTACTGTGAAAGTCCCAAATGAAATTAGAAATGTAGCAGAAGCGCAAAACTTATCTATGAATGAGTTAATGGCAAAAGAACTTGCAGAAAAAAACCCCATGCGTATCCAGTTTAAAAACGTGGAAGAATTGAAAGAGGAAGACAGAGCAATTATACAATCATTTTATAATTACTAATTAACAACAATTACGTTGTTAATTATAAGAGAGCTGCTGTTTATAACAGCAGCTCTCTTATAATTTCATAACTGTCGAAGGGTCATACTTCATAGCGTGGTCTAGATAGTAAAGTAAATTGTCATGCGATTCCATTATTTTTCTTTCATCAAGGGAGTAGTGGAAAGCATGTAAAAATAATTGGATTTTTTTCGACAACATGTCATCATTTGTTCGAACCATAAGTACGAGCAAATCGTCCCAGTATCCCCAAAGTGTATAGTAAAGTGCTTTATCATAGTCAGGTATATCCATATTTTTTCCCCTCCTTAAAGATAAGGGTTACTTCCCCCATATAAATCCTACGCTTTTTTCTTGATGGGAAAAAAGCGAAGCAGTAATTCATTCAAAACCAGTTAAGCAGGACCTATCATAAAGGTATTAAGATGGAGTGGAGATAAAAAATCTCAGCATAGAGGATTTCCTTCTTTTTTAGCATTCCCGTATTATATATATATTGTCTAAAAGAAAAATGGTGTATTTGCCATAAAAAGGTGGTTAGAGAACGTATAATCCTTTTATTTTGCTCCATACTAAGGGCAAAACAAAGGAGGTAGAACATAGATGAAACTGAAACTATTTACTTTCATCGCGATTCTTGGTTTAGTATTAGCAGGATGTATGAATGGTAATGACACCAATAAGGAAAATGATACGGCTAATGATAATGTAGAACAGACAAGGTACAATAATACGGGGGATGGCATGACTGGTGACCGAGATTACGACATGACAAGACAAGCGGAGCGTGATCAAGAAAGAAACAATAACCGTAATAATGAAAGCCGTTATGAAGTATCAAAGGAGTCTGCTGAGAGAATCACAGAAGAAATTGATGAGATTGACACAGCATATGTATTGACAATGGATAACAATGCATACGTTGCAGCAGGGTTAGATACCAATGATACGAACGTAGAAAACAAAAACAAAGGAAACAATACGGCAAATAATATGAACAATGTAGATGAAGGTAATGATCTCACAAATGATGTGAAATCTAGAGTGAAGCAAATTGTTCAATCCGTTGATGCTGATATTGACAATGTATATGTCTCGACAAACCCAGACTTCGTTAATTTAACACAAAACTATGCAAACGATGTGGAGAATGGTGAACCTGTTGAAGGATTTTTTGACCAATTTGGCAATATGGTAGAACGATTATTTCCGCAAAACCGCTAATTAAAAGGAGTAAGCCTTAAAAAGAGGTTTACTCCTATTTAAGTGCGCCCTGCATGGGCGAAAACTTGGTGGTGAAAGTCCACTACAGGCTTGGCAGTAGGAACTGTTAGCGAAAGACAAGGTGGCTATCGCAAGGTAGTGGCTGAAGGAAGTCGGACGCAAACTCCTGAACTGACGAACAGAAACTAGATAGAAGGCTGAATTAGGTCGGATAAGGTTGCCTAACAAACTGAAGTCCAATACTGCCCGAAACCTATACAGTAAATCTAGCAGTTACATGGGAGGAAAGTTTTCGCTCTTACCGGGGGAGGTCTTGTGAGGGTGCAGTGGGAGTTGAATGATAACAAACCAGCACAACCAAGACGATGACGTCTTGGTGAATCACAAGAAGTCAGCAGAGGTCATAGTAATGTTACTTGACGAAACATGAAGGACCGAACAATAGTCGTTTTGAAAGCTCTAGGAGGTGTGTAAGGTGCGACAACTGCAGAAAACAGGAGAATCTGGCTATCGGCAGAGAGATAGTGTGGAACATGAAGGGTATGTCGAAGCGCATAGTGGCTTACATGGTGAAAAGAACAATCAAAATGGTGTATCCAATCTGTTTGAAAGAATCCTGTCAAGGAACAATCTCAATCAAGCTTACCTTCAAGTCGTCAGAAATAAGGGGGCAGCCGGTGTAGACGGTATGACGTGCGACCAACTACTTCCATACTTGAAGGAACATAAAGAGGAACTATTACTCCAGTTATATCAAGAAAAATACAAACCGCAACCCGTCCTGCGGGTTGAAATCCCGAAACCAGACGGTGGAAAGAGAAAACTGGGGATTCCGACAGTCATCGACCGGATGCTTCAACAAGCGATTAACCAAGTGCTCCAACCAATATTTGAACCAAAGTTCTCCGATAATAGTTTTGGGTTTCGTCCAAAACGTAGTGCACATCACGCCATCATACGGGCGAAATCGTACTACGAACAAGGGTACAAATATGTGGTGGATTTGGATATGAAATCCTACTTCGATACGGTAAATCATGACAAACTGATGTATTTCGTGGAAAAACAGATAGATGATAAGCGCGTGCTTCGCTTGGTAAGACAGTACTTATTGAGTGGAATTATGATAAACGGTATCTTTGAGAAATCGGAAGAAGGAACGCCGCAAGGTGGAAACTTATCGCCGTTACTCAGTAATATTTATCTGAATGAATTAGACCAACGATTAGAAAAGCGTGGTCACAGATTCGTCCGCTATGCGGACGACTGTAATATCTATGTGAAAAGCAGGAGAGCAGGATATCGGGTAATGGATAATATAACGAACTTTCTTGAGAAGGATCTGAGTTTAACTGTTAACCGAGAAAAGAGTGCGGTTGGAAGTCCTTTGAAACGTAAGTTTCTTGGCTTCTGCTTATTAGCTACGAAGAAGGGTGTCAAAATTCGTCCGCATAATAAAGCGAAAGTGACCGTCAAAAGGAAACTCAAGCGGATCACCAAACGCAATCGTGGACGACATCTCGAAGTGATTCTTAAAGAAATCCAACAACTTATGACAGGTTGGATAAACTACTATGGCATAGGGGAAATGAAAGGATTTATAAAGAATCTCAATGGATGGTTGAAGCGAAGAATTAGACAATATCTCTGGAAGCAGTGGAAAAACCCACGCACAAAAAGGAAAAATCTAATTCGCTTAGGTATCGATAAACATAAAGCTTATGAATGGTCGAATACAAGAAAGGGCTACTGGGTTATATCCAGTAGTTATGTACTCCATCGTTCATTAACAGATAAAGAACTGGCATCGAGAGGATATAAAGACATCGCTCTACAATACCAGTTCGTACACTCAAACTATTGAACCGCCGTATACCGAACGGTACGTACGGTGGTGTGAGAGGGGCGAAAAGTTACTTAACTTTTCCCTCTACTCGATTTAGTACAAAATTTCCCGGGAAATGATAATGCTGTATAAATACGGAATAAAAAATGTGCCCCCTTTAGTAATATAATGAGAATATGCTAAAATATATATAATTATCCTAAAGGGGGCTCCGTCATGAGTGAGCAAGTATTGCAATACTTGAAGACTAATCGAGCGTATTTTCTGAAACGGCTTTTTGAATTTTTAGAGATACCTAGCATTAGCACAGATAGCAATTATAAGAAAGATATGGAAAAAGCAGCAGACTTCATTGTTACATATTTGCAAGAGATTGGCTTTGGCTCAGCTGAGAAACAGCCAACAAATAACCATCCGCTTGTTTATGGTGAATACAATGGTGCTGGAAAAGATGCGCCGACAGTGTTGTTCTATGGACATTATGATGTGCAACCAGCTGATCCAATGGAATTATGGCATAGTAACCCATTCCAACCAGAAATTAGAGACGGAAGGCTATATGCACGAGGTGCAAGTGACGACAAGGGACAAGTATTTATGCATTTGGCCGTATTTGAAGCTTTTTTAAAAACAGAAGGAAAACTACCTGTGAACGTTAAAGTATGTATTGAAGGTGAAGAAGAAATTGGTAGTGAGAATTTATATAACATATTGCAAGAACACCAAGAACAGTTTTCGGCAGATTTTGCAGTGATATCTGATTCGGGGATGGTTGCTAAAAATCAGCCAACCATTTTGTATGGCTTAAAAGGATTCACAGGATTGGAGATTACCGTAAAAGGGCCGGACCATGATTTACATTCTGGCATGTATGGTGGGGCAATTAGAAATCCAATTATGGCATTAAGCCACATTTTATCCTCCATGAAAAATGAAGAAGAGTTTATTACAGTCGATGGCTTTTATGATGATGTAGAGCCTTTATCAAGTAAAGAGAGAAAAATGATGGCAGCTGCACCTAGTGAAGATTTTGCTAAGTCCGCTGGTGTAAATCAAACTGTTTCCGAAAAAGGATATACACCCGTCGAACATACAATGGGCCGTCCAACTTTTGAAGTGAATGGAATATTTGGTGGTTACCAAGGAGAAGGAACGAAGACAATTATTCCCTCTTCTGCAACAGCTAAAATTACTTGCCGCTTAGTCCCAGGGCAAGATCCTGAGATAGTCCAAAAATTATTGGAAGATCATATTTATAAGGTAGCGCCTTCCGGTGTGGAAGTTCATGTGGAAAAAGAAAAGTTATCCGCTAAAGCTTATAAAGTAGAACCAGATCATCCGTTAATAAAAAAAGCAGCAGAAGCATATTCAAAAGCTTTTCAAGCTGAGACAGTGTATGTAAGAATGGGAGGTTCCATACCTGTAGTAGAGTGGGTGGAAGCAATATATGGGATGCCTATTGTATTACTAGGTTTTGGAACGCCAGAAGATCGTCTCCATTCACCTAATGAAAGTTTTCCTTTGGATAGCTTTGATAAAGGGATGGAAACCATTGTCTATTACTGGAATTCAGTAGGTAATTAAAGGAGACTTTGTTAACTGTCTAATTAAAGTAGTTATCTCAACTAAATGAATAATTTTTGCAAGTAACATATGTAAACATTTTTTTACGAGAGGGGGATAGGTCATGGATTATGCAATTGTTACAGGAGCTTCACAAGGATTGGGAAAAGAAATAGCTAAGTTGCTATTGAGTTATGGAGTATATGTAATCGGTATCTCCCGAAGTAAGATTACTGATTTACACAGTGTAGCTGATAAATATAAGGTTACCTTTCAAAGTATTGCTTATGATTTAGTGGATGTAGCGAATCTAGAAGTTCTTCTTGATACAATCACTACAAAGCATATGAAAAATGACGTTAGAAAGCTTTATCTTGTGAATAATGCAGCTGTTATTGAACCGATTAATCAGGGAACTCATATATTACCTACGTCTTTAAATTACCATTTTCAGATTAATGCTGTCGCGCCAATGGCATTAACGAATTTGTTCTTACAGTTTGCGAATCAAAAACAAATTCCACTAACTTGTTTAACAGTGACTTCTGGTGCTGCTGAGAAACCGACGTTTGGATGGACTGCTTATTGTAGTTCTAAGGCTAGTGTAAACATGTATACAAAAACCATTGCTAAAGAGCAAGATGAGCTAAATACGAAACATACTATCATTGCTTTCAGTCCAGGTGTTATGGATACGGAGATGCAAGCACAAATTCGTTCCAGTGAAAAATCTGCATTTCAAGCAGTAGACACATTTAAAGCGTACTATGAAAATAAACGGTTGCAACATGCAGAAAAAATCGCCTCTATAGCTACAGAGATCATGTTAGACAATAACATAGAAAACGGACGAATATATTATGCACGTGATTATTTATCTTAAAGGCTAACGTCAAGATTTTGGAAGAAGTTTAAGTCAAGTTTTTCTAATCATGAATATATGCTGCCCATATTTTACTGTTTCTCTCCCATTTTTTATTAATTGTCATATAATACATTAGTTAGTGAAAAGAGGAGGGGACTGAATGGGTAAAGAAGGTTACGGCTATGGCGGAGGTTTCGCCTTATTAGTTGTACTATTTATTTTATTAATTATTATCGGTACTGCTTACACTGGATATGGATGTTGCTAAAAAAATGCAGAGAATACTCTCTGCATTTTTGTACTATAGGAAAGTATAAAAGTTTAAAGGTTTATAGTTTTTGATTTGTCAAATTAAGCGAGACAACATGCTTTTATCAAAATCCTGACCGACATAATCTATGAAACACTCCATTGGTGTTTTGTATTTCAATGATTTCCTTGGTATGTTATTCCGTCGGAGTGCAACCTCAGAAATATACTCTTGTGACACAGGATTAAAGTCCATTTCTTTTGGTAGCCCATTCTTTCTCAGAAGACCGTTGGAATGCTCATTTAGCCCCCTTTGGGATGGCGTTCCAGGATCTGCAAAATAAATATCAACATCTTGTTCATTGCTGATGGATTTCCAATTGGAAAACTCTTTCCCGCAGTCAAAGATAATGGACTTAAATAAGTGTTTTGGTAATCGCTCAAACCATTGATTGAGCGATGTTTCAATATTGGTTGCCTGTCTACCAGCTGGTTTAATTGCGATGATGCATTTTGTTAAACGCTCAACAAGCGTGATGACAGCGCTCTTGTGATGACGTCCCACAATGGTATCTCCTTCTAGATGACCAAATTCTTTCTTGTAATTTGGGTGATCGTGATCACGATCAAGGATGGTGCGGCGAAATTTTTGTTTTCCTCTTCTTTCCTGGTGACCATTTGGTTTGCGTTTGCCTTGCATAGGTAAATCATTTTGGTTAAATTCGCCTGATGAAAACTTTCGATAAAGCGTGCGCATGCTGCAGGAGATAGTCTTTTCGTTTCGTCCGATTATTACATCAGGCGTCCAGCCATCGCGGACTTTTTCATGAATATAGGCTTTTTCGTTAGGTGTTAATTGAATCTTTTTACGACCACATGTCGCTTTATTCGCTTGATATTGTAGATAAACGTCTATCGCAGTAAGTCCTTCTTTCAGTTGTCTAATAACACGATAAACAGCTTCATGGCCGCGCTTTAATTTATTGGCAATTTTTCGACCAGAAAGGCCGAATTCATGATATTCCTCTATGAATACCAGTTCTGTTTTGGTAAGATGGGTGTAGGACATGTCAGATACACTCTCCTTAACTTTGGTTGGTTATTCGTTGAGTATATCATGACATGTCTTTTTTGGTGTCTCGCTTAATTTTACAATCTAGGGTTTAAGAAAAACTATAGCTTTTACCATAATACTTGGCAATAAGTCAAGCTACTCGTATGCATACTTATATTGCTATAATGTATCTAATTCGTTTTAGATTTTCTTCATTTATGATACACTTTTATATGGGTGAAAATCGCAAACGAAAAGTACAATCATTCACTAGTACGTTATCCTACAATTCTCTGATTGTAGACTACAAACTTGTTTATTACTGGCAGTTGGATCATCTGCAACTTCTCCTGTTTAATGAAGTAGATGTCTTACTGCCAGTTGTATGCACAAATGTAATAAAGTGACGGTGTATTTCTATTGTATACGTACCTTGAATAGTTGCTTTAAGGCAAAAAAATTGACTATCTAAAGACGAACAGGAAAGAGAGGAAATGTAATGATTACAAGAAAAAGTAAACGTGAAATAGAAAAAATGCAAAAAGCTGCTGATGTGTTAGTAAAATGCCATAAAGAAATTGCCAAAATAATAAAGCCTGGAATTACGACGATGGAGATTGATGCATTTACAGAATCATTTTTAAAGAAACATGGTGCAACTCCTGAGCAAAAAGGGTTTAATGGATACCCTTATGCTATATGTGCCTCCATTAACGATGAAATTTGTCATGGTTTTCCTCGCCACGAAAAGCTAAAGGATGGGGATATTGTAACGATTGATATGGTTGTAAACGTCGATGGAGGGCTTGCCGACTCTGCATGGACATATGCGATTGGGAATGTAGATGAGAAAGGTCTTCGATTGATGGAAGTTACAAAAACATCGCTGTATAAAGGGATAGAGCAAGCACGTGCTGGCAAGAGAATTGGCGACATCGGCCACGCCATTCAGCAATATGCAGAAGGGGAGGGCTTTTCCGTTGTGCGCGATTTCACTGGTCACGGTATTGGTCCAACCCTACATGAAGATCCACACATCCCTCATTTTGGGTTACCAAATAAAGGGTTACGTTTAAAAGAAGGGATGGTTATTACAATAGAACCGATGATTAATGAGGGAAGCTGGCATAGTCAAATGGATAGCAATAATTGGACTGCCAGAACCATTGATCAGGGTCGTTCTGCACAGTATGAGCATACGATAGTAATAACAAAAGATGAACCCATTATACTTACAGAGCAAGATAAATGATTTTTAGAAAAACTACGGCGATCGCCAAGTTGTTATGGCTGTAGCCGTATTTTTTCTTATATTATAAATTAAAAAAACGTATAATTTTCTATCCCTTTCTCCAATTATTTTATATCAAAAAATTGGTTATGATAAAGTCGATGTAGCAAATGTGAAATTTGTAAAGTCGCATTATTATAATTTCGCTTGAGTTTCATGAAAAAGTCGCTGAAGTTCACAACTATCCACGAGTTGCTACATCTTTTTATCATTGCTACTGTTTTTTATTGCTTTGGTTTCATACGGTATTGAAAGTGAAAGCATCTTGTTTATTTTTTAGAAGCTTCAAAGGACTTCCCGCTGAAAAACATCGTAATAATTGGGCTTAACAGGCAGAAAAAAGCAAATGGTAAATAGGTTAAGACAGAGACACCTAGAACATCAGCAATAAATACCCCACATACACTCCATGGTACGAGTGGATTAATAACTGTCCCAGCATCTTCTAAAGTACGTGCTAGCACTTTTTTCGGTAGTTTCGCTTTTGTGTAAATCGTTTTGTACGTTTCGCCTGTTAGCATGATCGAGAGATATTGTTCACCAATTAAAATATTAACTCCAATAGCTGTTGCTGCTGTTGAAACGACAATAGAACGGACGCGTTTTAATTTTTCTTGTAATGCTAATAGTAATGTAGGAATGATTCCAGTTACAAATAATAGCCCACCAAACCCTAAAGCCAAAATAACTAAGGAAATCGTAAACAGCATACTGTTAATTCCACCTTTTGTAAGTAGTGAATTAACTGGCTCAAAATCTGTTGTTGCAGTGTAACCATTAAACCAAATGCTCCAAATTTCATTCCACGCTAGATTGCTTGTAATGGCGGCAAAAGCCGTAGCAACTAAGCTACTCAGCGAAATAGAAATGAAAGCTGGTATCCGGAAATACGTACAAATTATTAGCACAATTAGAGGAATCCAAGAAGTCCAATGAATTAAATTCGTTGCCTCCAAAGCTTCTTGATACGCTTTTCCACTTCCGATAGATGTTGAAGTTGCTTCTGGTGAGAGAAGAGCGAATATAATAAACGAAATAATAAAGGCAGGAATTGTCGTTAAACTAATATGCTTAATATGCTCAAACAAATCTACACCTACTACAGTTGATGCAAGATTTGTCGTATCGGAAAGGGGTGACATTTTATCTCCAAAAAAAGCTCCTGAAACAATAGCACCTGCTGTAATTGCCATCGATGCTCCCATAGCATCCCCCATACCAATAAAAGCTACTCCAATTGTGGCAGTTGTTGTTAATGAACTTCCCATAGAGACGCCGATGATTGCTGTAATCGAAAATACAACAGAATAGAACCAAGTAGTGCCAATAAAAGAAAAGCCAAGGTTAATGAGTGCTGGAATAGTGCCACTAATCATCCAACTGCTAATTAGAATACCGATGACAAAAAATAGAAATACAGCACCCATTCCCGTTTTAGCACCTTCTACTAGACCATGTTGTAAATCAATAAACGATATCTTGCGAATAAGACCGTAGGCAAGTAATAGAAAAATACCTAAAATAATTGGAATATGTGGATTTGTCCCCAACTTAATAATAAAGAAGCTAATTAAACTAACAATGATAATAAAAAATGCAATGGCACCTACTAAAGTTGGTTGATGTTTTGGTTGAATTGGAAACATGATTATCATTCCTTTCTGTCTGTCTTTGAAGTTATTTTTTTGCACCATAGGCAAGCATAAGATTTTTAGTTTGTAGTATAAGAAAAAACAAGGCTATCTTCATCAAGGCTTGGCGATAGCCAAGTTTTTCAAATAATTGTTAGATGTATATAATCGTATTAATGCGAAAAAGGCATTATTTAAATACAAAAAAGCCCCATCCCTAATGAAGGGACGAAGCTTAACTCCGCGTTACCACCCAACTTGCTGGTATATACACCAGCCGCTCGATTTATTCTACCTTTTACAAGCGAATGTGTACTTCGATCAAATTCCTGCCAGAGTTTACACCAACCACTCTGTCTCTATCATAGCTGCTCAGAAAATGTCTACTAAATCATTCAAGGTTGTATTATGTTGTTTTCAGGTAAGTCATATTTGATGTTTAAAAATTCTGTGTCCATTCAAATGAAGCGTGCACGCTTATTTTTACACTATAGCCAAATTCTTCAAAAATCATTGTTGCAACAAAATAATTTTTGAAGATTATTATTGAATATAACTGTGAATTGCAATTTTGTCAATACAAAATATACAGAAGTTAATCTTTTTAATTTATTTACTTTAAGGTATAATAGCAAGAATTATATTTTGGGGGGGGAACGTATTAGGTACAAAATATACAGAAGTATATAATGAATCTCATCAGCTATGATACAAAGAGGTTTGTTAAGGGCTTTCCCATTATGGTTGGATATATTCCAATAGCAATTACATACGGTGAATTGGCAAAACAGGCAGGGGCGTCGCTAACAGAATGGACATTAGTGAGCGTGCTTGTGTTTGCTGGAGCTAGTCAATTTATGGGGGAGAATATGATAGCGGTAGGAGCCGGAGCACTTGAATTAATTGTGCTCAATTTTCATGAGTTTGTCTTTTATGATATTAAAATGGAAACTTCCCATGTCGATGGGGCTAACAGATGAAATTTTTGCAGTTACAGCTATGTATCCAAAAAAAGCAAGCATCAAGCATGGCGTTTATTTTTATGGTGCAATTTTTCTCACTGCCTTTTTCTCATGGGTTATCGGTTTTTGAATTTGGAGGTAGGTCTATTTTTGAGCTTATGTATGTGCTTGTATACATGACCTTCCTCTAAAAAATGCCATGTCTTGTGGTGAGGGTAGAAGTGCGTAACATGCAAAAACCCACCACTCAAAAATTTCTCTTACAGAACTAGACAGGGGAACAATGTGCTACTACTGACACCGTAACAAGACATAGGGGATGGGGTAAGCAATACAGAAGAACATTCCCCCCACCGTCAATTTTAAACCTTTTACTTTCTTCTGTGGAGAACCTATAAGATTTAATTTAAAAATGATCGATTTTTTCTAAAAAGTTTGGTAAGGTTCAATGTGAATTTGCGCATGAGTAATATGGTGTTCTTTATATAAATATCTTTCAATTCGTTCGGTAATAGCATGGCTTTCTTCTACATTAAGGTTTGGGTCAACCAATATTGTAATATCAATAAATGCTTGATTACCGTGAATTCTTCCTTTAATATCATACAACTGTTTTACATCAGGGTCTTTTAATACACTTAATTTTATTTTTTCTATTTGTTTCTCATCAAAACCATCTGTTAATGTATGTGTAGCATCTTTAAAAATATCCCAAGCTGTTTTACAAATAATAAAACCTACAACTAATCCTGCTATTGGGTCTAGCCAAAACAAGCCAAACTGAGCACCGATAATGCCGATAAAAGCACCAATACTAACTAATGCGTCGGAGCGGTTATCTTGAGCAGCCGCATATAATGCAGAACTTGCAACAGCTTTGGAAAGACGTAAATTGTAAAAATAAACCATAAACATGATGATAGCAGCTACTAGTGCTGTCCAAGCTGTTAGCATATCAGGCTGGACATAATGTTGCTTTAAGATAGATTGGACTGTTTCTATAATTACTTGAATTCCTACTAACATCATAATAAAAGCAGCAAATAAAGAAGCAATCGTTTCTGCTCGGAAATGCCCATAATGATGATCCTCATCTGGTGGTTTGCGAGATATTTTTAGACCGATTAAAACAGCTATGGAAGCAACAACATCTGATGCGTTGTTTAATCCATCGGCACGTAAAGCTTCAGAATTTCCAAGTGCAGCAACTACTAATTTGCTAGCAGCCAATACGATATATGCAAAGATGCTTATCCAAGCCCCTTTTTCTCCCTTTTTTAAGTTATCCGAATGATTCATTATACGGACCTCCTGTTTTCTGGCACATAACTGCACGTTTGATGTACGATTTAGTTTCAGCTGAACATATGTGAACGATACATCTTTAAACAACTTCTTTCCCTATTCGAAAGTCCCCAACTATACCTTTAAGATTCTACCAAAGGCGGTGCTGGTGAGTCTAGAGAAAAATTGAAGCATGCAACTATATGTATTGAGTGAGTGGAAGGATGTTTCATTAGGGAAAAAGAGGAAATTTTGCTTTTTCGTCACTTACCTATTGAAATTTTTCTAAAAATTTAGGATAATAGTGAAAAGGAACAAGGGGGAAGTGTTCCATGAAAAAGCAGAAGATTGTATACCAATTCTTTCGATACAATGGAAAAAAGGTAAAAGCGAAACGAGAAATTACGTTTGAACTGCGATTGTCTAGTCGTCTGCTTTTGGATGAAATATGTTTTAATTATAATAAGGCATATCTTGAGAAACAAATTAATCGTTCCATTGATGAAGGGAATAAAAATGCTTTTGTGAAATGGAGTAAAGCGTATAAAACCTTCCTTTGGGAATAATTAGTAAATGTAGCTGCCTTGCCAGTTTGGTAGGGCGGCTTTTTTGGTGATTTTTATCAGATATGAATGGAAAGGTAAATTAAACGTTGAATATGCCCTTCTTTTGAATGTTAATCTACGGTCTTTTGGATCCAATCTACTAACGTAAACAGCGCCCCATCCGCATAAATCCGATCTCCCCATAAAAGAGCGTCACGTGTCAAGTCTTCCCGTTGTGTATTATATTTAGCATCTAAAAGTTCGTGAGTAGCATTCGGTAGCATCACCAATTCATAATTTGTCTTGCCCATATCATTGAAAATCGCTTTATATGTGTTATAACTCTCTTGTGCGTCCACATTTAAGTCGTTTTCACCGAATAATCCAAGAAAAGGTACTTGAATATCTTTTATACCATCCGTTGCGTTTGCCTCGTGGTTAAGATAAGTAAATTGAAAACGCTCTTTTGACATAGATTTTCCATAAGCCATGTGGTTTACAAAATTCACGTAGTCTTCATACGCGTTTTGTGCAATTAAAGTATCTAATTTTCTAATATCCTTTAAATATGCCAGCTTTTCCTGTTTAGTAAATCCTTTTTGATTGGCGATATGACTTTCATAGTAAATGTGTTGCTCCATCCAATCGATAGCTCCACCAATAACGACCATGAAATCCATTTTCGTTTTATCTTTTGCGAGTTCAGATGTTACCCATCCGCCTTGCGAAAACCCTATAACGCCAATGGTATTAACTTGCGTTTCTTTTCGAAGCATTTGCATAGCAGATTCAATTTCCTTTGCCCTATCTTCCATAGTTTGAGAGAGCCAATCGCCTTCAGAGTCTCCTATCCCTGCTTTATCAAAAGAGAAACAAGCAATATTGTTTTTTAATAAAGCGTTCATTATAAATGCATAGTCCCCATTTGAAGTCCGATTTTGTGGTCCGTCTCCATGTATAAACACAGCAACATCATATGGTGGGGGGGACTTAGGTAAATATAACGACCCGGATAACTTTACTCCAGAAGCTTGGAACTTCATAGGAACTTCCTGTTGGGATTGAATCTCGAATTCATTAAACCGAGAAATAAGGAAAACAACAATTAAAATTACGCCAATACCTACGCCTAATGTAAGTTTTGCACGAATGTTCATTTCTTTTCCTTTTCGCGTATTGGTAATACCATTGCTGAAAATCCGCTTACACCAAATAAATCTGCCGCCCATCGAGGCATTTTTTCGTGTTTTTTTTGTACAAGTCCAAGCCGTTCGTAGAGTGCTTTAGCCCGTGGGTTTTCATCAATAACGTGCAATTTTATACTTTCATACCCTTCTGATTTTACAAAGGTGAATAACGCTTCGAAAAGTTGACTACCGATGCCTCTGCCACGATAAGTAGACTCAATAGCAACACCGTTCATTAGTAATTGTTTGGCATTGTCCGATTTGTGATTAAAAAGCAATTGTAATAAAGATGCTTTATAGATCCCTCGAATAGCACCAAATGTTTTAATGAAGCTAGAAATCTTTAATTTTATCAAAGCTTGATTGTCAATGTGAAACCCCATTAGTCCTACCAATTGGTTGTTTTCGTTGTAGGCACCAAAACAAAACTGAGAATCCATACATTGTTCAAGTAGACCTTCAATAACCTCTCTATTACCCACGACTTTGGAAAATTTTCGCTCAAAAGCTTCGCTATATAATTTTGCTGCTCTTTGTCTATTGGATTCCTCAAACCCTTTTTTAATCGTATACATTTTATAGTCTCCTTTAATAATTTAATTGTGTAATGCCAGCATAAGGCGTCCTGCTAAATGGTGCCCTAGGGAAATGGATGGTTTCGACAATACCGTCAAAAGAGCATAATCTTTCGTATTATACTTTTTATTTGCCGCATAAGCGAGCAACTTTTTTAAGGATTGTTCGATTGCTTCTTCATTATTAAATGAAAAGTAACAGCATAAATATAACTGATCTTCCAGTGAAAGGGAGTCTTCCGATTCTTGTAATGCGTTTATTTTTCCCATAACAAATTCCTCATCTTGGAGAAGCCAAGCTGTATCGTCATCCTCTAAAAAATCAGTTAGAGAAATTTCATTGTTAAAGTAAGGGTTAAACCACCCTGTAATTTTTTCCATTACAATCGAAGAGCTAGCTTTAGTATGGAAATTTTTTGAGGCAATAATTGCTTCATCCAGCTCTCTTTTTATATTTTGAAGCTCCGTAATATGACTTTCCAGCATTTTAGATGTATCTAGCATTAAATCAAGATTATTTTCAATAGAATTATCTTGATGAATTTTCAAGATATTATCTATGGACATTCCGCACGCTCTAAGCAAAACAATACCTTTTAAGCGTAATATTGATTCTGTATCAAAATAACGGTAACCATTTTCTAATCGATCTATTTTAGGAAGTAAACCAACTTTTTCATAATAGTGAATGGTATGAATCGAGATTTGAAGCAGTTTTGCTACTTCGCCAATAGAGTATGTATCTTTCATCTTGGACCTCCTCGTAGATGTGTTATTCCGTTGTCTGTTTACAATTTGTCGTATTATCGTACGTCTTTGGCTTATAGTATATACCCTAGAGTTACTCTAAGGTCAATAGCAAAAAATCGAATCGTACAAAAAATTTCCATTTATAATACGTCATTGTTAAAATATGAGTAAAAACAAAATCATTAGAATATTGTATAAATATAACTGTTCATGTATTAAAACATGGTTTACAATAAAAATAAAGTCCTGCATAAGAACAAGAAAAATATATCTATAACGTGAAAGGAGATGTTACTTTGGATAGAAGTGTTAAATTTTTGTAAATAACCGACGTTTTCATTCGTACTTTTGTTATGCTAATTGAAAAGGAGGTTGAAGCAAAATGAAGAAAAAGACCACCCTTAGTTGGGTGCTTTACGATTTTGGTAATTCTGCTTTTGCAACAACGGTTATGGCGGCGGTTTTACCGGTTTTTTATTATGATGTCGCAGCAGTTGGTGCAAATCAAGATTTAGCGGCTAGCTTTTGGGGGTATTCTCAATCTATTGCTGTGTTAATCGTAGCTATTTTAGCACCAATCTTAGGGGCAATTAGTGATTATTCAGCTGCGAAAAAGCGTTTTTTGCAGTTTTTTGCATATATGGGAATGATCGCTAGCATTTTACTTGCTTTCGTTGGTGAAGGAGACTACATATTTGCATCTATACTACTCATTATTGGAACGATTGGGTTTTCAGGGGGGAATGTTTTTTACGATGCATTTTTACCTGAAATCGCCAAAGAAGGCGATATGGACAAAGTGTCTGCTGCAGGTTTTGCTTGGGGATATATAGGTGGCGGAGTGCTCTTAGCGATTAACATACTAATGATTTTAAAGTTTGATTGGTTTGGAATTGCAAATGCTACAGCGGCGAGTCAGCTAGCTTTTGTAACCGTCGGAATATGGTGGTTTTTATTTTCACTTCCACTTTTTCGTAATATTCACGAAGAAAAGAAACAAGTTGTAAAAAGGGATAAATCGTATGTAGCTATTGGTTTTTCTAGAGTTGTTACTACATTTAAAGATATAAAACAATACAAGCAATTATTAATCTTTTTATTAGCTTTCTGGATGTATAATGATGGCATCTCTACTATTATAAAAATGGCTACCATTTATGGAAGAGACATTGGAATAGATGGAAACAGTTTAATTGTAGCTTTATTAATTACTCAATTTATAGGCATTCCTTGTACTTTTTTCTTTGGGTGGCTTGCGAGTAAAATAACTGCAAAAAAAGCCTTGTTGATTTCTTTATATGCATATACAGGTATCGTATTACTTGGATATTTCATGACATCAGCTTTGCATTTTTATTTGCTTGCTATTTGTGTAGGGGTTGTACAAGGGGGAGCACAGTCATTAAGTAGATCGATTTATGGTCGTATGGTCCCGGAACATAAGCACGCTGAGTTTTTTGGTTTTTACGGTATTTCCTCTAAGTTTGCTGCTATTTTTGGGCCGTTCTTATTTGGACTTGTGGGGCAGCTTTTAGGATCAAGCCGTTATGGAATTATCTCTTTACTCGTCTTTTTCATTGGCGGTATCCTTTTATTAAGGTTTGTGAATATAGAAAAAGGTATTGCGGACGCTGCAAGGCAAAACCCCGCTTCAGAAGCTGGGGTTATACTAAAATAGTTACATGCAAAGTGCATGATATGTACCTATACGATTGGATCAGCATATTGGTTGGCTAGTTTTAGCGCAAGACTCTTGCCTGTATCATAAGATATATTGCCAATTTGAAGAGCTAACTCATGATACAGCTCATCATGTTGTTCTTTCCAATAACTATGAACAGTAGTTAAAATTTTTACCCCTTCTGCTTTTGCCTGTTGATATAGTTCAATAAAGCTTTTGTTGCTTGGTTCTCTTGTTGCGGGGTGATACCAAGTATTTTTTTGCTCATTTAAATAATCCTTCTTATTTTCCACTGGTTGTTGATGAGAATAGGATGAAATAAGGGAAGGGAGAAGACGGTTCTTCCACCCATATGGATCTGATAATATTTTTAAGGCTAATTTCATATCTTTATATGATTTTTGAATATAGAATGGAGTTGCTTTTAATTCTGGATAGTGTTTATTAATTATTTGATAAAGTAAGTGAACAATTTGTTTATCTAATTTTCTTCCAACGTCAATTTCTTTATAAACCGGCGTTTTCCATGTCTTTAAGTTGTTGAACTTATGCAGCATCAACGTATCAATAATGATTTCTAATTTTTGGTGTTTATTCCCTTCATAACCTGCGTAGTAATGAATGTATGGATGTGTATTGCGATCCAATATATGATGTGTAATAAAGCCAAATACATAAGCTTTTACTTGGTTATCCTTTCTTTTAGCTGTGTGTATTAAATCAAGTAAAAATGGCCCACATTTTGTTTCATGTAATGCTAAGCCTATTTCTTGAGCTTTTCCTTCTTTCATCCATGGCCAAAAACGGTGATAAAAGAAAGGATCAGGCCCTTGGGCGCCTAATTTCATCATGGGTTCGTAACTTGGAAATTGATGTGTTTTTGTTACCGCATCAGCCATTTCTTCACAAAACATAATATGAGTCCAAATATTGGGCACGATTGAATCCTCCTTTAAAGTATTCTCTAACAAAAGCAAATATCCTTACTGTGCATAAAATTTATGGAAGGCATCTTTTACATATTATAAAAGATATTCTTCAAAGAAGGGAATAAAAAGCCCGTACAATTTTGTGTCCTATAGAAAAACTTGGCTTGTCACCAGAAAGTTTTGTTTTTTTAAAAGATAAGAAAAAATATAAAATTTGTTGCTTTGGCATACGGATTTAACGAAATAGCCTCGTCCGGCTCCAGCGCTCAGCAACTAGGTGACTTCACTCCATTGTCCTAAGATAAGTCATTCATCGGTTCGTTCCTCACCCTGATTCCTTTATCTCAGTTGATTCGTTCCACTCGCTACGTTGCTAACCGTGCGCTTGCGCCTTTGTTCCACTATAGGAAAGTATAAAAGTTTAAAGGTTTATAGTATAAGAAAAACTACGCCTTTCGCCATCAGGGCTTGGCGATAAGCCAAGTTTTTCTAATTTAATACTTTCCTATAAGTGTAAAAAACAAATGTATAAAGTAAACCTGTAATCAGCGCGGTTTCTTTTATTTCCAACCCTTTGTTTGTAACCAACAGGTATGACCTTTAGACCTTTTATAAAAAAGGGATTAAGGTATTGTTATTTTTTACTTACCCAGATATCTTGTAGTGGTAGTCTTACAACACTTTATATCCAGAATAAATTTAAAACCTTGTTAATGTAGGCAGGCTTTATAATTAAATTTAAGCTATTTTCTGATACAATAGAAATGGAGTATTTAACATAGGGAGGATATGTACAATGGAGTATCGTATAGAAAAAGATACGCTTGGAGAAATTCATGTACCAAAAGAAAAATATTGGGGAGCGCAAACACAAAGAAGTAAACAGAACTTTCCTATTGGTAAAGAGACAATGCCATTAGAAATAATTAAAGCGTTTGCGATTTTAAAAAAAAGTGCAGCTCTTGCAAATAAAGAACTAGGTCTTATGGAACCAAAAAAAGCGGAAGCAATTGAAGTAGCTGCAGATCAAATTGTTCGAGGGGAATTAACAGAACACTTTCCTTTGGTAGTATGGCAAACAGGTAGCGGTACACAATCAAATATGAATGTGAATGAAGTTATTGCACATGTAGGGAACAAATGGTTGAAAGAACAAGGAAGTGAATGGACTTTACATCCTAATGATGAGGTGAATAAGTCTCAAAGTTCCAATGATACATATCCTACAGCTATGCATATAGCATTTGTTTTGAAGCTGGAGGATAAAGTTCTACCTGCTTTACGTACATTAAAAGATACACTTAAAGTAAAGATGGACAACTATCAAGATATTGTGAAAATTGGCCGGACTCACTTGCAAGATGCTACGCCACTAACGTTAGGACAAGAAATTAGCGGCTGGCACCGCATGCTTGAAAAATCAGAAATGATGATCGAGCAAAGTACTACTTATTTAAAAGAATTAGCAATTGGTGGCACCGCTGTTGGTACAGGTTTAAATGCTCATCCAGAATTTTCGGAGCGAGTGTGTAAGCAGATAAATGCCGCTACCGGTAAAAACTTTATCTCCGCTCCGAATAAATTCCACGCTTTAACGAGTCATGATGAGTCTGTTTATGCACATGGCGCTTTAAAGGCATTGGCTGGTGATTTAATGAAAATAGCTAATGATGTGCGCTGGCTTGCTAGTGGACCAAGATGTGGAATTGGCGAAATTAATATTCCAGCGAATGAACCAGGAAGTTCCATCATGCCAGGCAAAGTAAACCCAACGCAAAGCGAAGCAGTTACGATGGTTGCTACCCAAGTGATGGGAAATGATGCAACTATTGGTATTGCAGCTAGTCAAGGTAATTTTGAATTAAATGTCTTCAAACCAGTAATCGCATATAATTTCTTACAATCTTGTGAGCTTCTGGCAGATAGCATATTATCATTTGATGATCGTTGTGCAAAAGGAATTGAACCGAACTTAGAGAATATTGACAAAAACTTAAAAGATTCTTTAATGTTAGTAACAGCATTAAATCCACATATTGGATATGAGAATGCAGCTAAAATAGCCAAAGCTGCTTTTGAAAATAATGCAACATTGAAAGATACAGCAGTCAAATTAGGCTTACTTACCGAAGAACAGTTCGAACAATATGTAAATCCTAAGGAAATGACTTATCCAAAGTAAATGAAAAATCGGCTGTTGCACCACAGATGTCTGATGGTGCAACAGCTTTTTTTAGTCTAGGAAATTATAAAAATTTTGCACGCTGTGGATAAACTTACTAAGTTATTTAGCCACGTCCGGCTCCAGCGCCCAGCAACTAGGCGACTTCACGAAATCGCCCTACGATAAGTCATCATCGGTTCGTTCCTCACCGTGATTCCTAAAACTTTAGTTGCTTCGTTCCACTCGCTACGTTGCTAACCGGGCGCTTGCGCCTTTGTTCTACTATAGGAAAGTCTAAAAGTTTATAGTATAAGAACAGCATTTTAGATTATACGAAACAAATACATAGCTATTGGGTCTAATTACATATCCACTTTATAAAAAACAACCCTATTATTTACCAACTCTATTTCATCATAAGTAAAGAAATTTTGCTCACACTAAAGGTACAGGAGGTGATAAATATGGCTAGAAACAGTTCAAATCAGCTAGTCGTTCCTGGTGTACAGCAGGCTCTTGATCAAATGAAGTATGAAATTGCTCAAGAATTTGGTGTGAATTTAGGTCCAGATTCTACTTCTCGTGCTAATGGATCAGTTGGAGGAGAGATTACGAAACGACTTGTGCAAACAGCACAACAACAATTAGGACCAAAAGCATAAATATGAATGGTAAAAAGGGAAAAGCCTCATAAAAGAAGCTTTTCCCTATTTTTAAAAGATAAGAAATTATAAAATGGGGTGCTTTTGTATAACGAAATAACCGAATAGCCCTCGTCCTGCTCAAATCACCCAGCAACGAGGCGACTTCACTCCATTGTCCTAAGATAAGTCATCATCGGTTCTTCCCTAAGAGGAAGGTCGCCCGACGTCGGCGTACACTGTTTTAGTGGCATGATTCCTTTATCTCCGTTAATTCGTTTCAGTAGCTACGTTCCTAAACGGGCGCCCCCCGATCATTTGTTCTTAATGAATACGCAATTCTGTTTCAATATCAAAAAAGTGCGCTTTATTCATATCAAGTGCTAAATCAATGTTGGAGCCGACATTAATATCTGTTCTTGAGTCAATGCGAGCGATGAAATCTTGCTCATTAATTTTGGAATAAAGGAAGGTTTCAGCACCCATTAAATCAGCCACTTCTATGGTAGCGGTAATTTTTGTGTCTGGAGATGATTCAATAAACACCGGCTCATCATGAATATCTTCAGGTCGAACACCTAATGTAACATCTTTATTTATATATCCTTGTTCACGTAATGGTTTTAATTTACCTTCAGGAACTGCAATTTTCGTATTACCAATTTCAAAATGTGTTTCTGATAATTTTCCAGTAAAGAAGTTCATAGAAGGTGATCCGATAAAACCACCGACGAATACATTATCAGGATTGTCATAAACGTCTTTTGGGGCACCAATTTGTTGAATAATTCCGTCCTTCATAACAACAAGTCGTGTTGCCATTGTCATCGCTTCTGTTTGATCATGTGTAACATAAATAGTAGTTGTTTGCAAGCGACGATGTAGCTTTTGAATTTCGGCACGCATTTGAACACGTAGTTTTGCATCAAGGTTGGACAAAGGCTCATCCATTAAGAATACTTTTGCATCACGAACGATAGCTCTTCCTAGCGCTACCCTTTGTCTCTGTCCCCCGGACAATGCTTTTGGCTTACGATCCAGGTAAGGTTCTAGCCCTAATATTTTTGCAGCGTTCTTTACACGCTTATCAATTTCATCTTTTTTAAATTTTCTTAGCTTTAAGCCAAATGCCATGTTGTCATAGACATTCATATGAGGGTATAGCGCATAGTTTTGAAATACCATTGCAATATCTCGATCTTTAGGTGCTACGTCATTCATTTTCTTATCGTCAATGTAGAAGTCACCATCGGAAATTTCTTCTAATCCTGCAATCATACGAAGTGTTGTTGATTTACCACAACCAGATGGACCAACAAAGACAATAAATTCTTTATCTTGGATATGAAGATTAAAATCATCAACGGCAATATTTTTTTTGTCGTAAACTTTTTGAATATGTTCTAAGCGTAGTTCAGCCATTTCTATTCCTCCAATTGAAAGCGTTTGATTAGCTAACTTAAGTATAAATAAAAGTTTTGAAATCGAAAACAGCAAACATGCACAAAGATATCATTCGTCTTTGTGCATGTTTGCTAGAAGTGCAAAATAGACAGTAACGGCCTCGTGAAATTGTCGAAGATCAATTCCAGTTTTTTCAATAAATTTATCTATTCGATATTGTAAGCTATTTCTGTGCATATATAATTTTTTGGCTGTAACGGAAATATTCAAATTACATTGTAAAAAAGTACGTATTGTTTGTAAAAAGTCTTTATCGGTCGCAAATTCCTGTAAAGCCACTTCAGACAAGTGATGTTGAAATTTGTCATCCGTTTGTTCTAACAATATGTAGGGCAATGCTTCTTGATATTTTAAAACGGCTTTAGGTGCATATTTGAACGCCGTTTTCGCGTAGGCTAATATATGCATATATTGATCACTTGCTTGTTGATAGCTATTTAAATAAGGTCCAACTAAAAATCGTATATTTACAGATAAGTCATTCATTAATACATCAATGATTTGTTCATATGGAATGCTTTCATCCTGAGCTCCCATCTTTTCTTCAATAAATACCCCTTCATTTCTGTTTTTCCATAAAATGGCTATTTCATAATTGAATAATGTTTGAACCGATTCTTTAAACATCAACGGTTCAATTTGTTTTTCCTTCATAGAAAAATAAACAAATCGGTAAGAGGTTAATGGCTCAGTTGGAACGTGTTCAATGGATTGTTGGACAATGCTTTGCCATCGTATTTCTTTTTTCGTGGGATGTGGCAGATCGGCTCGGTAAGGGGTAAGAAATGTTGCTAATAAATGTATATCTTTATCTGTTAAGTCTTGTTTAGGTATACCTACTTTCGTACCATTTTGTAATAAAAACCATTTATACACAGTTGATGTTGGCGAGGCGTCTTTTGGTTCCACAATAAGATTAGGAAATATTTTTTTCAGACGTTCGTTCATGTTGAAAACCCCTTTTTAAGAAGCTGTTTTTTTTATTATAGCAGTAAAAACAAGTTTAAAAAATAAAATACCTAATAGCCTGTCTATAAAACAAACGGTATACATGAAAGGCTTCGTTTGTTATAGTAAATGAGAAAGTGATTCGAAGGAGGAACAATTTTGCCAAATATTTATGATAGTGCATATGATTTAGAAACAGCAATCCGTGAAAGTGAAGAGTTTAAGGCTTTAAAACATGCTTATGATGAAGTGATGAACGACTCATCTGCTAAACAGATGTTTGATAACTTTCGGGAAACACAAATGACTTTACAAGAAAAACAAATGCAAGGTCAGGAAATATCGGAAGAAGAAGTAGAAAAAGCAAGGCAAGTTGTTGAAGTTGTTCAGCAACATAAAGCAATTTCTAAATTGATGGAAGAGGAACAACGGCTTAATATGGTAATTAATGATATTAGTCGGATTATTACGAAACCTTTAGAAGAGCTTTACGGCCCTGAAGCAAACGCATAGGACACCACAACAAAGGCGCTTGCGCCTTTGTTCATTTAGTGTAAGAAAAATTACTATTTCCCCCATAAAGCGTTGACAATAAGGTAAGTTTTTCTAAGAAATGAAGCAGGAATATGAAAACCTTTACCGAATAAAAGGAAGTAATGAAGTTTATTATGTAGTTAAAACAAAGGGGGAGTGGAAATGGGAACGACAGTTATTTATGAAAGTAAGGAAGGAATTTCGTATATTCATTTGAATCGTCCGGAACGTTACAATGCGCTTCATTTAGAGATGTTAGAAGAGTTATTAACGACGATTGAAAAAGTGGAGGCAAATGATGATAAAGTTGTTATTCTTTCTGGTGAAGGAAATGCATTTTGCTCAGGTGGAGATATTTCCATGATGAATCAATTAGCAGATTATAACGATTTTGCATCCATTATGGATTTAATTGGTAAGATTACGTTGAAGCTATTTATGATGCCAAAAATAGTAATCAGCGCTATTCAAGGGTCAGCTGTAGGGCTAGGGCTGAGTTATGCATTGACTGCGGACTTTGTTGTAGCACAGCAAGAAGCAAAGCTCGGTATGTTGTTTATTGGCATTGGTTTAGCTCCAGATGGAGGGGGGCATTTTCTGTTAAAGGAGCGAATTGGAGTGCAAAGGGCAAAACAATTTATTTGGAGTTTACAACAAATGGATGCTAGCAGCGCTAAAAAAATTGGATTGGTCGATGAATTAGCGCCAGAACGCGTGATGCCATATGCTATTCAATTGGCAAATAAATTAAAACAGACACCAATACTATCTATGGTGGAAACAAAGATGATGTACCATTCACACCAAAAAGAAACGCTTCTTGATTTTTTAGAAGCGGAAAAAGAGGCACAGTGGAAGTTACGACACACACAAGATCACGAAGAGGGTGTACAAGCTTTCTTAAATAAACGAAAGCCCGAATTTCAAGGGATTTAGGTGAGGTGAATAAACCGACTGTTAAATGAAAAGGTCGGTTTATTCGTGTAGTTTTATAGATTTTCGTACAGACGATACGTTTTTAGTATTCCATATGTCAACGATGAAACAAAAGAAGTTTAGCATCTGGTGTAACACAACGGTGTGTATGTTCGGAATAACCTTCCTTTTCTAATTTAGCCGTACCGATTTCTTTCGCTTCTTCATCGTTTGTAGCTGTAAAAGTTTCATCTAACAACTTTTCTCCAGACGGATCAAACACAGTCAACGTATAATGTCGCATGGTATCTTTCTCCTTTATAACATGTTAAAGTCTTAGGGGTCGGTCTAGCTGTTCTATTTCAAAACAGTGTTAACTAAAATCCTTGATGTAATGTGCTTTGGCTCTATAGTGTTAATTCGACAAAGAAAAGTAAACTCCTTCTTTCTATTTTATCCATAGAAAGTATAAAACGATGGGAGAGGTATTGGGGATGATAATCTTTTTTCTAATCTGTCTCTCTTGACACCATAATAAATGTAAAGTTTGCTTTACTAATGAGGTTGAGAAAAGTGAAAACACTTATTCGTGAAAAACGTATTCAGTTTGATATGACGCAAGAAGATTTATCACATAAGTTGAAAGTATCAAGACAAACGATCATATCCTTAGAAAAAGGAAAATATAAACCGTCGCTCATACTGGCTCATAAATTGGCACAGACATTTAACTGTACCATAGAAGATATTTTTATTTTTGAGGGGGATGAGAATGTTAAGTGACATATATCTCGAAAAACCTATTGTAATTTGGATATTTCTTGTAGGAAATTTGCTTTTACTTCCGATTGTTTATTTTATCACCCGAACTATTGGTCAAAAAAAACGTTTATTTGATGAACGACATAAAGAAATGATGAACCAAGCAAAAGCGAAGTCTTGGAATATTACTTTTTTTGTCCTTTTAATCGCCTATATTGTTATGATGCTGTTGAATTATTATTATCTGCATCTCATTGTAATGTCTATTATATTCCAATTACATTGTGGATCTTTTATGGTTGCTTCCGTTTATTTTAGATCAAAAGTAGAATGATGTGAATCTTTTGCCGTTATTTTACGTATATGCTATTAGAGGAGTGAATGAATGGTTCCAAATAATCCTAAGATCAATATTTAGGTACATCTCAGAAGTGTCAAAGGATTTGATATATCCCGTAATAGTAGGAGCAGGTAATCAATCGCTTGGAACTTAATGTGGTGACTCCTGCGGGAAAAGCATGAGCTTGGCGTTTTTTGCGAGTGAGGAGGATCAAGCCATGCCCTGAGGAAAGCAACGGGTTCAAGCACCTATACAATTACGATTAGGAAAACAAATAAACTGTTAGCAATAATAGGCGAATATTAACGCCTAAATATACGATTAGAGAGGAGAGGAAATATGTTACAACTAAAAGAAGTGACAAAGAAATTTGGGACTCATACTGCTGTTGACCAGCTGTCCTTGGAAATACCTGAAAGAGAAATGTATGGGTTTTTGGGCGGAAATGGTGCTGGGAAAACGACAACATTTCGCATGATTTTAGGATTATTAGACAAAACATCTGGAGACATATCGTGGGAGGGAAAGGCAGTTAATTATGAAAAGAGTCATTTAATTGGCTATCTTCCTGAGGAAAGGGGACTTTATCCGAAGTTAACTGTGAAAGATCAACTTACTTATTTAGCGAGGCTTCGAGGAATGGGAAAGACAGAAGCAATTAAAGAGTTAAAATCCTGGCTTGATCGATTTCAAGTTCCAGAATATCTAAATAAGAAAGTTGAGGAATTATCCAAAGGAAACCAACAAAAAATTCAGTTTATTTCAGCGGTCATCCATAAACCGAAACTATTAATTTTAGATGAACCTTTTTCCGGACTGGATCCAGTAAATGTGGAAATGCTAAAAGAAGCAGTGGTGGATTTAAAAGAAAAAGGGACATCGATTGTTTTTTCTTCTCATCGCATGGAGCATGTTGAAGAGCTTTGTGAGCATTTATGCATATTACATAAAGGCAAGCAAGTCGTTCAAGGGTCATTACGGGAGATAAAACGTTCCTTTGGTAAGAAAAACTTAAGTGTTTATGCTGACTTTTCCGTTGATTTTCTTAGAGATTTTCCTGGTGTTACGAAATATAAATCCGTTATGGATGGGTGCGAGTTACAAATTGAAAATGAAGCAGTGTCTCAAGGAATTTTTACTGCTATACAAGGTAAGGGGTTTGTAAGAAAATTTGAGTTGGAAGAGCCGTCTCTCAATGATATTTTTATTGCGAAAGTAGGTGCTTCCTATGAATAAGTTTTGGATTATTTTAGGGCATACGTATACGACTAGAGTGAAATCGAAATCATTTATCATTACAACACTCATTACACTCATCTTTATATTTGCTTTAACGAATATAAAAACGATTATCGATGTTTTTTCTGATGGGGAAAAAGATCAAATTGCTGTTATTGATGAGACAGATGAACTATTTAAGCCACTTGCCGAAAATGTGGAACAAGCCAATGAAGATATAGAACTTGCGCTTTATGAGGACACAGAAGAAAAAGCAAAACAAGCGGTAGAGGAAGAAGACTATGCAGCGCTTATCCTTTTGAGTAAAAATGAAAAGCAACTGCCAGAAGCAACTTATTACGCGAATAGTATTTCCGAATCAAGTTTACAAACGACATTAGAGCAACAGCTACAGCAGCTGAAAATAATGTATGCTACAGAGCAAGCTGGTGTTGATCCAGCGACACTAGCTATGATTAATGAACCGGTAGTGTTTGATACCATTGCTTTAGATGAATCAGCTAAAACGGAAGAAGAACTGAATCAAGCTCGCGGCATTGTATACATCATGTTATTTTTGTTATACATGACTGTTATTATGTATGGCAATATGATTGCTACAGATGTAGCAACGGAAAAGTCATCCCGAGTAATGGAAATTCTTATTTCCAGTGCACCGCCTGTAACACATATGTTTGCTAAAATTATTGGTGTTGCATTAGTCGGCTTAACACAAATAGTTCTGTTTTTAGGTGCTGGTTATGCGCTTATTACTGCCAAAGATGAAGCAACTAAAGAACTATTTGCACAGTTTGGGATTGGCTCTGCTTCTACATCGATTTATATTTATGCTATCGTATTTTTTATCTTAGGCTATCTTCTCTATGCGACACTTGCAGCCATGTTAGGGTCGTTGGTGAGTCGAATTGAAGATGCGCAACAAATCATTATGCCGATGACATTTTTGATTGTTATCGCATTTGTTATCGCAATGAGTGGCCTTTCTACACCAGATGCTGGGTTTATTAAAATCACTTCGTTTATTCCATTTTTTACACCGATGATTATGTTTCTCCGTGTAGGTATGTTAGATATTCCTGTTTGGGAAATTGCCTTATCTATCGGTCTTTTAGTTGGAACCATCATTATTTTAGCGATTCTCGGAGCTAAAGTGTACCGTGGAGGAGTTCTCCTGTATGGTCGATCTAGTTCACTAAAAGATTTAAAAAAAGCACTAGCATTATCAAAAAAAGAAAAATAAATTACTGAGAATAATACAATATGTGTCGAAGCTCTGCTTTAAGGCAGAGCTTTTTCGCACTAAAAGGAAGTATGAATGAAGAATAGGGGGTTTTAGCAAAAATTTTAAAGAGAATTTGTTGAAAAGTAGTCAACCAAACCAACGTTTTCTTAGAGTTTTTTGAACGAGATAGGAATTCTTTTAGGAATGGGAGCGACAGTGATTCTAACAAATTGACGAACGTGCATTCTGATAATGAATTTGCTAAAATAGTAAAGGAAATGGAGGTGGAAATGTGTCAGAAGAAATTACGTTTATTCATGCGGCTGATTTGCATTTAGACAGTCCATTTAAGGGGTTAGCTTCTGCACCTGAAGCTATCTTTCAAGAAATACGGAAAAGTACATTTACAGCTTTGGAACATTTGGTTCATAAGGCGATTCGATATCAAGTAGATTTTATATTACTTGTAGGAGATTTGTTTGACAATGAACAACAAAGCTTGCAAGCACAAATTCGATTAAAACGAGCTTTTGAAACGCTTCAACAATATAATATTACCGTGTTTTTATCTTATGGAAATCATGATCATGTGGAGGGGAATCCTCGTTTTGTTCCTTATCCTAATAATGTGATTGAATTTTCAAATGAAACGGTATCTTCGTATACATATGTCAAAAACGGCGAACCCGTTGCAGAAATTTACGGCTTTAGTTACGAAAAACGAGCTGTGTTAGATAATAAAGTGGCCGAATATGAGATAAAAAATCCAGCTGTAGCCTTTCATATTGCCATGTTACACGGGAGCGTGCAAAGTAATACAGAGCACGATACGTATGCCCCTTTTAAAATATCGGATCTTACAGAAATAGATATGGATTATTGGGCGCTAGGACATATTCACCAACGACAAATAGTAAAACAAACACCTCCAATCATATATCCGGGAAATATTCAAGGTCGACACCGTAAAGAAACAGGTGAAAAAGGTTGTTATCATGTTCGCCTTACAAAAAATGAAGCACAGCTGGAATTTTTGCCGCTACAAGCTATTCAAATTAAGCATGCATCCGTAGACATAACAGCATGTGACACGGTTTTTGATATGGAGAGCGTGCTATTAGCAACACTAAAAGAGATGACAGCTGTAACACCACAGTTAATCGATGTACAACTAGAAAGTAAGTATGAGCATATTTATGAATGGGAACGCGATGGACACATAGAAGATGTAATAGATGTAGTCAATGAAACGCTTCAACAATTTCATCCTTGGTCGTACATTTTTCATTTTATAATTTACGGGCAAACAAATATTGATGAAACTTTATATTATGGCAATCATTTCATTGGTGAAATGCTCCGTGAAGCTGAAAAACAGCCAGTGCAACCGTTGTTAACAGACCTTTATAAGCAACAGCAAGCACGCAAGTTTTTACCGTCGTTAACAGAGGAAGAACAACAAACAATCAAAACAGCGGCAAAACAACTTCTTGTTCATGAACTGTTAAAGGAATGAGGGAGAAATGTGATTATTCAACGAGCAACCATTTTCGGGTTTGGAAAATGGGTGAATGAGACCTTTGATTTTTCTAGTCGTGCAGTCCATTATATTTACGGAGAAAATGAATCAGGCAAGTCTACTTTGCATACATTTATCCTATTTATGTTATTTGGCTTACCACCTAAACAATGTGAATTATATCGCCCGAAAACAAGTGGACAGTTCGGAGGCAGATTACATGTTTCCCTTCATGGAGATATGTGTATGATTGAACGTTTATACAAAGGTAGGCATAGCGAAGCAGTTATTTATACATCAGATGGGGATGAAAAAGGAGAAGTTTGGCTTCAAGATAAGCTTAAAGGAATGACGTTGGCAACATATCAGTCTATATATTCTTTTTCTGCTAAAGACTTAATGGGCATTTCCGACATGCAGGCGGATGACCTAGGAGAGATTATCCTTGGAATTGGGTTAACAGGGGTGAAGAATTTATATACAGTAGAAAAACGATTGGATCAGCAACTAGGATCGTTATTTAAACCATCTGGAAAGAATCCGCTTATCAATCAACAATTGACGAAGCTTCAAGAAATTCAAACAAAGGCCAATGATTGGAAACGGATAGAATTAACGTACCAAGAAAAACAAAAGCATATAAAGGAATTAGAGCAATCGTTAAGGGATATAAAACACAGTATTAGTGATCAATATGAAGAACGATTTTCTATAGAAAAACAAAGACATGCCTTGCCAACAATTCAAGCTTTTCAATCTATCCATAAGCAATTAAAACAGATGCCAGAGAGAATTTGTTTTCCTGAAGCGGGAATAGAGCGCTGGGAGCAGTTAAAAGAGAAGCTCTTGCCTTTAAAGAGTAAACAAGCCGTTTTAGAAGCAAACCAATCGCGTTACCATAACAAAATAAAATTATTAGACGAAACACTATTACCAGTGGATTTGAATGACGATGGTAAAAAAATGATGGAAGAAATGGGCCGTTATGAACAGTTCCAGGATCAAATAGATAATTTGTCGCAATCATTACAAAAACAGCAACAACAGTTTAATACCATTTGTAATGACCTCCAATTACCGATAAATCGTGAAGAAGTAAGTAAACTAGAGTTGTCTATCTTTACGGAAAAGAATTGGAAGAAAATAAAAGAGGATTTAGACCAATTAGATGCAAAACAATTGCAACTACAGCTAGAAAAACAACAATTGGCAAAGCATCGGCAGAAACTGATGGAAGAAAAACAAGCTATTCAAGAACGGATGGCTAAAGAACATCAATTAAAGCAATGGAAAGCACAGCTACAACAAGCACAAACGTCTGATTCTTCCTTATCCATGGATCAACAAAAAAGGAACGCAGCTAATTGGCAGCAAGAAAAGCAGCGAAAACAAAAGCAAACACGATCATTCTTTCTTAGCGGGATTATTGTTGCATTCGTTTTAGCATTTGTGGGCAGTGTTACGGATTATAACAAGCTTCTATTTGTGGCTCCGTTTGTAGTGGTTTTAGCTTTCTTTCAATGGAAGATGCGAGCACAGTCGATAAAAGAGATGGACAGATGGTTTACAGCGTGGACAAGTGAGCTGCATTATTCTATAACAGATGACGAGAGAGTGCGTCTAGAGCAATCTGTGGCTCAAGAATTACAGTTTCGCACAAAGCTTGATGCAATGGAAGAACAATTGAAATCGGTCGATGTAAAAGCGTTACAACAAGAAGAACAGCAGTTACAATTATCGGAGCAAATGAGACGCATGGATGAACGTATTCTTGCTGAGCAACGTATTTATCCATTTTTAGCACAACTTGCTCCCCAATATTGGATAGATGTCTTTCATAGTTTAAAACAGTTACAGTTTATTCATAAAAGAATGGAAGAAGATGAAACAATTTACAATAAACAAGCACAACATATGCAAACAATTCACACGAAACTGAGTGCGTTTATCGAACGTATAAAAGGAGAATGGTTGGAGCAGACTGTTCAAACACAATTTCAATATGTAGAAGACTCCTTGACAAAAAATGAAGCACATCTGAACCAACGATCGTATTATGAAAATCAGTTAGCTGAAAATGAATGGGCATTGCAACAGATATACGAACAAATGAAGCCTTTAGAATTGGAAATGAATCACTTATTAAAAGCAGCTCTGGTAGAAAGTGAAGAAGTGTATTACGAGAAAGGAAAGCAGAAACAACGATTGCAATCACTCAAGAAGCAAGAGGAAGAATTAGTAGCTCAGCTTGATTTCTTGTTTCCTAAAGAAAAGTGGCAAGCATTGCTACATAAAACCCCTTCTGTTTTTGAGTTGGAACAGGAAGAGAAAAAAGTACATCAAATCATTACAGAGTTGGAGGCGCATGTAGACGAACAACAGCAAAAATTAGCAAAGTTTCATACGGAAGTAGATATATTGGAGAAAAAAGAAGATTATTCTACATTGATTCATCAAAAAGAAATGGAACAGGAAGCATTACATCAGCAAGCTAGACATTGGGCGACATTAAAAGCGGCAAAAGAAATGCTATTACAGGCGAAGCGATCTTATCAGAGTAAATATATAAGTAAGGTGATGGAAAAAACCTCATTATATTTTCGCGAATTAACCGCAGAGAACTATCGCTGTGTTTACCCACCGACTGTAGGGCGATTATTTACGGTGGAAAAAGAGGATGGTACACGTTTAAATGTGAAAGAGTTATCTCAAGGTACGATGGATCAATTATATATCGCATTACGTTTTGCGGTTAGTGTAAGTATGAGTGAAGAACATGCTTTACCGTTTATCCTTGATGATGCTTTTGTACATTTTGATTCGGTGCGAACAAAGCGTGTTGCAATGCTACTTGAACGCATTGCACAAGAGCAACAAGTGATCGTTTTCACGTGTAAACAAGACCTTATTGAAGTAGCGAAAAAAAGAAGTTTTGTTCAAATGTTAAATTCTATTCGCATTCATTAACAATAAATGATAAACTATTTGCAGATTATATGATTATAATGCATGTGGAGGGACATCCAGTGCCAGAGAAAAATGAATACAAAGACTGGGAAAAATATGATGAAACAATTGAAAAATTCATTCAAGTCATTGCTAAAAATATGAACCTTTACGGCCTTACTTCTTCAGTGGGCAGATTATATGGTGTATTATATTTCTCTAATAAGCCAATGACTTTAGACGATATGCGTGATGCACTTGAAATGAGTAAAACAAGCATGTCGACAGGTGTAAGGACGCTGTCTGAGATGAAAATGGTGGAATCCACTTTTAAACGTGGTATTCGGAAAGACCTTTATCAATCTGAAGAAGATTGGTATAAATCTTTTACTTCTTTGTTTGGCAATCGTTGGCGTCACCATACGGAAACAAATATTGAAGAAGCGGAAGAAGCGATGGCGGAGCTTCAACAGATAGCAAGAGAAACAGAAGATGAGCAATTAAAAGCAAAGATTCATGCGGATATAGAACGGTTAGAGTATGCTAAAAATTACTATGAATGGTTAATGAAATTTATCCAAGTGATTGAATCAGGTGAAATATTTAACTATATACCAAAACATTAATCATTTTTCAAGGTAAAACAAGTATCCGATGTCTCCTTACCATTGATGGAAAAAAGCCTTGCTTCTCATTTATAGCAAGGCTTTTTATACTTATAGGAAATTACTAAGTTTTTTAGGTTTAAAGTATAAGCAAAATGACGGCGTTTTTTCCGCTATAAGAATTGGTGAAAAGCCAAGTTTTCCTAAGTTTTTTTTACTGTGTACTTTAAAAAAATAGTTTTCTCCATAAAGCATTGACGGCAAGCCTAGGTTTCTCTTGATAGGAACAAATAGAAAATGAAGAATTACTTTATCTCTTCAGCATTTTCATATCGGCTGTCTAAAAAATCCACAATATGAATAATATACCCCTCAATAGATTGCGGTTTTCGAACACAGGCTCCCCATTCTGGTAGCCCGTGATGGCAGAGGATGCAATGTGACATTTGATGAATAGCTCCTAAAGATAATTCTATGCCTTCTGCTTCGATCATCTTTGTAAGGATCAGTACGCCATAAGGAATATGACCAACCATTACTCCTAATTCATCCATTGTAATTCCCGCTTGCTTTCTATTTTCTAAATCGGAATGGTCAGCTGTAGGGAAGAGAAATTTAAATGCTTCAAATGTTTTTCCAGCATGGTCATACTCTATTAACTTACCAATATCGTGAAATAGAATGCTCGTCATGATTACATCATAGTTAGGTTCTTGTTCCTTATAGGCCATCATACCTTGCAACATATCGTAGAGGTGATCTATGGTACCTTTCCAGATAAGTTGTTGATTTTCACTTGTTTGAAATTGCGACCATAATTCATTTTTAAAAGCTTTTTCTACTACATTAATTAGCTTCATGACAGCTTTATAATGATTTTCTTCTATTTTAATTATATATCTAGCAAATCTCATTAGGCCAACCGTATGTTTTAATAGGCCACCTAAATAATTATGGTGGAACCCTTTTGCGGCAGGTCTAATTCTAAACTGATCCCAAAATTGACGCATTGCCCCTAATGCGATGTCTTTATATGGTATTGCTAATTCATTTAGATAGGAAAATAATTCAATAGTTAAATCGTCTATATTTTGTTGGGTGTAAGCTAATAATGAAAATGGGTCTATCTCTTCTGTGCAAGGAGTTAATTGATGAATTGTTAAAGATTTATGTCCGCGAAAATCATCGACTATTCCTTCAATGTCAAAAACAGCGTATTTCTCTAAAATAGGTTGATGCCTATCGACAGCACCTTGATTATCCCACATTTTTGTATTTATCGTACCAGCATTATTGCTAAACAGCATTTTAAGATACTGTTTATTTGTTTTTGTTTTTTGTACATGAAATTCATTAAGAAGTACTCGAACTTTCACGTGGTTACCAGGAGATGCATCTGCTATGTTAAAAAACTCCGTAGAATCAGGTAAAACAGGCGCTGGGAATTGGTTAAGAATTTCTTTTCGTTCTGCTTCATTGCAGTTAAAGGTGATAGGAACAAAATTGTAAAAATAAGACAATGTCATTATGTATCATCACTCCATTTTACTAAGCTGATTTAAGTGTATCTTAAATCATGTTTTATCGAAAATAATTTGTTATAAAGACTTGGCTTATCGCCAAGTTTTTATAGCGGAAAACACCTAAATCAAATAAATGTATACTTTCTTATAGTGAAAAAAGCTCTTAACTTCGCTAGGAAAATCCCCTTTGCTTATGCATCCTTGTTTTTATCAGCATAGATATTAGCTTTGATAAAGTGATATTTCATATCGAAGTTATTTTTTTCTGTAGTAAACATATACTTGTACAAGAGACAAGTAGGAGGAGATAATATGATACTCGGTGTACCTTGGTGGGTGTTTGTTATGATTTTACTAATTTTTGTTAGCGGGTATATGGCTTTTCGGGGAATGGTTGCTGAAAGAAGAATGGAACAGCATTTCATTGAGCAAGAAGGGGAAGTTTACATGGAGCGTGTTAGAAAGGGGAGGGAGTTGAAAGAAAGGGGGAAACAAGCAACTGATGAATAAACAGAGGCTAGTGCCAACGAATGGCCTAGCCTCTGTTTTAAATGGGTATATTAACCTTTTGCTTCTGTATCTTCAGATTCTTTATTCTCGTCTTGTTTAAACAAATCTTTGTATTTGTCAATTTTTACTTTAACGTCTGCGTCTTTAATTAGCTTATCAATTTTTTCTTGCATTTTAGCAGGATCCATTTTCTTTGTTAATAGCTCACGACGTAAGTCTTCTTTTACATCTTCATATTTTCCAAGTTGTTCTTCTTTATCGCGAATATCATTTACTTTAATAATATGAAAACCATGTTGTGTTTTGACTGGATCACTAATTTCATCCTTTTTCATACTATAGGCAGCATCTTCAAATTCTGGCACCATTTGTCCCGCAGAGAAGTAACCTAGGTCGCCACCTTTTTCAGCACTTCCATCTGTAGAATATTCTTTTGCTAAGTCACTAAATTTTCCGCCATCGTCTAACTTCTTCTTGACTTTCTTAGCAGTCTCTTCGTCTTCTACTAAAATATGCTGTGCTTGTATTTCTTTGTTTTTACGGTCGTAAAGCTGTTTAAGTTCTTTTTCTTTAATGTCTACATCTTCAGCGATCGCTTCTTCCTGCAATAAGCTAATTTTTATCATGTTACGCAATTCGTCTTCACTACCAAATTGCTGTTCAATAGCCATATCATATTGCTCACCAAGTTGGTCTTTCATTTTTTCAACTTCTTTATCAACTTGATCGTCAGAAACTTCGTACTTATCGTTAAGTACTTCTACAGTCACCAATTCCTGTAAAATTTCTTCGCCATGGCGATCCTTTAGTACTTCATAAAACTCATCTTTCGTTATATTTCCAGCTCCAGTTTCAACGACAGCTTCGTCATCTCCAGAACTACACGCGCCTAGTGCTAATACACTAGCAGTTAACGTAGCAGCAATTGCTATTTTCTTCATACTCAAACACTCCTAATCTGCTTGTACAATAATTCTCCCCTAGCAATTAATATAACATAGAATGAAGTTAAAAATACAGTTCATTTCTAAAATAACAACAAAAAATTTTGGTTATACCATTGCGTTCATCAATCGCAAGTAGGAACTGACGAGAAGAATAGTAATCATTAGATTAATTACTCGAAACATCTTCCCTTGTTTTAGTGCTTCCATTTCCAGTTTAATACATAATTTATGCGTTAAAGAGTTAAAAATAAGAAATATTATAAATCCATAAATGAGAAAAATGATATTCATGGTACCCCCCCTATATTTAAAGAACAGATTATACTTATTGGCTCTAAAAAGGAACGACGAAGGGCTCTTAATCTCCTTGTCATTTTAAAATATCATATTCTTTACTGTACCAAAAGTTTAACCATCTGAATAGGGGTAATTGGTTTCTTTGTCCGATTAGAACATCATGGTGCCCTACCATCTAAGCATGAAACAATCCTACTAACGTAGAAAATAGGGGATGAACAAGTAAGATATAGCAAAAGCCGAACAATAAAATTGGTATTGTTCGGCTTTTTAACATTATAGAGAGTATACAATTAGCAGGTTGAAGTTTTTTAATTAGCTGTTTGGATAAAACTTAAGCACATCTTTAGGTTATGAACCTTGAATTAGTATATCTAAGCCATTACCGTCTTCATTATTCTCTATGAGTGAACATTTGGGCGCTTTCCAGAGCTGACAAATATATAGTAAATCAATGAAAGCAATACCGATATTTACGGATGTAAGTAATAAAATGTACACTGAATAGGAGTGAAAGTAATAACTGGCAACAACTCCTGGGATAGTTAATAAAGCGGTTGGTGCTATAGTTGCAAGTAAATACGCTTTTTTGGTTAAGTGATATTTTGTATAATAATAGAACACAGGAAAGCATCTATTTTTAAATTTAAATACGATTCTCATACGTTTATTCATTAGAATTAAAGGAAGTATGTGCATGGACGAATGAACCATTGGTAAAAGCATGAGAAATAGAAAGAAAGGTAAAATTCCGACCTCACTAACTTCTGCTGTTGAACCTTGTGCCATGGTTATTACTACATATAAAAGAATAAAAGAAAACAACGTAATTAAGCTTGACATAAGAAATAATCGATTACGACCAAAGTCTTTTGCAAGGTTAATGGATTTCCAACAATTCATGTGGATCCCTCCAATTCCTATAAAAAGTTACTTATCCTTCAAGAATCATAGTAAAAATGGCTGCAAAAAGCAATAGGTTTGAAGCAGATTTTTTACTTGTTAAAAAATGTTTAAATTTCTTTCCTAAAAACAGTAATTTTGTTATATAGAGCGGCTAAATTATAAAAGTTAAAATGCTGTTTATTTTTACACTATAGGAAAGTATAAAATTAGTTGCTTGTGGTGTGGATAACGAAATAATCGATTAGCCACGTCCATGCTCCATTGCCCTCGCTAAGTCATCATCGGTTTGTCCCTAAGGCCAACTAAAAACGGGTTTGCCGTCCGACGTCGGCATACCTCTGTTTTAGTGACATGATTCCTTTATGTCCGTTGGTTCGCTCCATTCGCTACGTTACTAAACGGGCGCCCCGCGCTTTTGTTCTTGAAAACATTAGACGGGAACGGCTTTTGCCATACGGGTGTGCTCCTACATATGCTATAATAGAAAAATAGGCTGGAAAGGAGAAACGAGGGAATACCTATGAAAAATGAGGCAGAAACGGTTGCTTTTCACTTGCATTTACTTTCCAAAATTATTGATAAGGAAGCACACCCGTTTATAAAGCTAATTATAGAACAAGGTGTAACAGAAGATGAATACAATCACTTAATTCGCTTACTTGATCTGCTAGAAGATCAATTAAAAAAACAAAAAGAAGCAGGATTATTAGATTTTTCTTCCTTATTGATCCATTTTGCTGGTATGCTAACTGAAAAATTAGCACCTCATCAAACTATTTATGCACTAAAAAAAGAAGGATATTATCCTTCTTTAATGAATGAGTTTTTAAAAATCATGGAAAATCTAGGGGATTAGCATACAAAATACATGTGTTTTCTTCTGAGAAGCTGGCAATCTTATTTTACGGTAAAATAATGAATTCCACTGCCTGCTTTACAGATTTATTGTCATTTTGCTAATCCTTTTTTACCTCACGAAATACATCTTCCATTTCCTGGTGAAACTGAATAATTTCCTGAAGACGTTCTTCCGTAGCTTTTAATTTTAAATTAGTATGATTCCTCTTTATTTCTTTCATCATTTGCTCCAATTCTATAAATGCGCTTTTTTGTTGATTCACTGCTTCCACCCACTTGTTCAAATAAGAAATCATAAATGCTTTAAATAATTGTGTATGCGCTTTATAAAGACTTTTACGCACTCCTTTCTTCCAAACGCGTGTGACTAAATTTTGGTCTGCGAGCGTTCGAATACTCGTACTCATCGCCGTTTTACTTTTCCCTAGTGCCTCCGCCATATCATCTAGTGTCATCGGTTTGTCAGCTAAATATAAATATGTAAATAGTCGTGACTCTAATGGTGTTAGTCCAAACATTTCGATGGTCTTTGTAAATTCAAGTAAAATTTTATTGTTTATATTCTCTTTTTGAGGTTTATTCATAAAATCCTCCTAAAACCTTGATATATAAAGGTTACACTAAATAGAAAACGATTAAAACTTTGTCATTGGGTAGTAATTTAAAGCATATTGAAGTTATATAAAGAATAACGTACATATTTTTTATTCAGTTTTAACTGTATAAAAAATATGTACAAAACTTAAAGAATTTAAAGTTTGTGTTGTAAAAACAAAATAGTTATAGTTGTAAAGTAAGTAAATGACATGTTCCGGACTGTTGGAAAACTATGAAACCTTCATGCTAGTTTTTCAGGGGGCTTGGTATGTAGTCGCAATGATCAAAAAGTAGTAGTACGATTGCACGATCATTTGCGCAAACTAAATAACGAGGTGAAAAGTGTGCCGGTAGTAATAGAGGCAAAGAATGTATCTAAAATATTTGGGAAGAACCCGAAGCAATCCATTAAGTTATTGGATCAGGGCTTATCGAAAGAAGAAATATTGAAAGAGACTGGTAATACAGTTGGAGTCAATCGAGCTTCTTTTTCGGTAGAGCAAGGTGAAGTGTTTGTGATTATGGGGCTATCTGGTAGCGGGAAATCTACTTTAGTTCGAATGCTGAACCGACTCATTGAACCGACAGAAGGTACGATTTTAATTGATGGTGAGGATTTAGTAGCAATGGATAAACAAGCGCTACGTAATGTTCGTAGACAAAAGCTAAGCATGGTTTTTCAAAACTTTGGTTTATTTCCTCATCGCACCATTTTACAAAATGCTGAATACGGTTTAGAAATTCAAAAAGTGGATAAAGAAAAACGGCAAAGCAAAGCAAAAGAAGCATTAGAATTGGTAGGATTAGGAGATTATATGCATCAAAAACCTAACCAGTTGTCAGGAGGTATGCAACAACGCGTTGGTCTCGCACGTGCGTTAGCGAATGACCCGGAAGTGCTGTTAATGGATGAGGCTTTTTCTGCTTTAGATCCGCTAATTCGCAAAGAAATGCAAGATGAATTAATGGATTTACAAAATAAAATGCAAAAAACGATAATCTTTATTACGCATGATTTAGACGAAGCATTACGTATTGGTGATCGAATTGCACTTATGAAAGACGGGTCGATTGTCCAAATTGGTACACCGGAAGAGATTTTAGTTAATCCAGAGAATGATTATGTAGAGAAATTTGTGGAGGATGTTGATCGTTCGAAAGTGTTAACAGCACAACATATCATGAAGCGACCGGAAACCGTTAATTTAGATAGACATGGACCAAGAGTTGCGCTGGAGCGAATGCGTGAAGAAGGGTTGTCAAGTATATTTGTTGTAGATAGTAAAAGAAATCTTAAGGGGTATATCACAGCAGATGATGCATCTGAAGCAAGGAAATCAGAGATCAAGGATTTAAAAGAAATATTGAAAAATGATATTCCAACTGTAGAAAAAGAAACACCGATGCATGATATTTTTGATTTAATTTATAATTCACCTATTCCAGTTGCAGTTGTAGACAATGAAAAGTTAGCAGGAGTGATCGTTAGAGGGGCAGTAATTGCCGCTTTATCCAGTGAGAATGAGGTGAATTTGCATGCTTAATAATATATTAGATGTTGTACCAAATATGCCATTAGCTAAATGGACTGATAATGCTACAGATTGGATTACAGAATCATTTTCCTTTCTATTTGATCCTGTGAAAGAACAGTTTGAAAAATTTATGGATGTTACTTCTGAAGCCTTGATGGGTGTCCCACCACTTATTATTATTCTTGTTGTAGCAATTATAGCGTTCTTTATATCAGGAAAAAAATTTGGGCTTACTACATTTTCCATTGTTGGTCTGTGGTTGATCTACAACCAAGGATTATGGGATCAGTTAATTAATACATTTACACTCGTATTGTTGGCGAGTATTTTATCCGTCATTATTGGTGTTCCTATCGGTATTCTCATGTCTAAAAGTAATATTGCAACCGCAATTATTACACCAATTCTCGATTTTATGCAAACCATGCCAGCCTTTGTCTATTTGATTCCGGCAGTAGCGTTCTTTGGCATCGGAATGGTACCGGGTGTGTTCGCTTCCTTAATTTTTGCTACACCACCTACTGTTCGTTTTACAAATTTAGGGATTCGTCAAGTTTCTGCTGAGTTAGTAGAAGCTTCAGAAGCTTTCGGTAGCACAGGTGCTCAAAAGTTGTTTAAAGTCGAACTTCCAATGGCGAAATCAACCATTATGGCAGGAATTAACCAAACGGTAATGTTAGCCTTATCTATGGTTGTCATTGCATCTATGATCGGAGCACCTGGTTTAGGTAGAGACGTTCTTTCAGCATTACAGCGTGCAGAAGCGGGAGCTGGGTTTGTTGCAGGAATTGGTATAGTGATTTTAGCGATCATTATGGATCGTTTTACGCAAAGTATGAATAATCGGAAAGAAAAATAAGCTCATTGGTATCTTTTCTTAAAGAAAAGTTTCCATATAACAATGAAGAAAAAGGGGAGTATTAGATTATGTTAAAATTTAATTGGAAACGTCTCGGCTTAGTTGCTGGGCTTTCATTAACTTTATTTGCAGCTGGTTGTGGATCAGATGATGAATCCTCTGATTCAGGAGAAGGGACATCAGGCGAAGGTGAAAGTAAAGAAATAGAATTAGTCTATGTAGAGTGGGATTCTGAAGTAGCTTCTACGCACGTAATTGGAAAAGTATTGGAAGATCAAGGCTTTGATGTTACGTTAACCCCACTAGATAATGCCGTTATGTGGGAAGCAGTAGCTAATGGAGAGGCAGATGGTATGGTAGCAGCATGGCTTCCTGGTACACATCAAAGTCAATATGAGCAATATGGCGACCAAGTAGTTGAATTAGGCGTGAATTTGGAAGGTGCAAAGATCGGCCTAGTTGTACCAGAATATATGGATGTCAATAGTATTGAGGATTTAGATAAACAAGCTGATCAAACTATTACTGGTATTGAGCCGGGAGCGGGTGTCGTAGCTGCTTCAGAAAAAGCGGTTGAGGACTATGAGAACTTAAGTGATTGGACCGTACAGACCTCTTCAAGTGGTGCTATGGCAACGGAGTTAGGATCTGCGATTGAAAATGAAGAGGAAATTGTAGTAACAGGTTGGACGCCGCATTGGAAATTTGCGAAATATGACTTGAAATATTTAGAAGATCCAAAAGGTTCATTTGGAGAGGCTGAAACCATTGAAACGATGGTGCGTGAAGGATTGGAAGAAGATATGCCAAATGCATACCAGATTTTAGATCAATTCAACTGGACGGCTGAAGATATGGAAGCTGTTATGCTTGAGATTTCAGATGGCGCTAAGCCTACAGAAGCTGCCGCGAATTGGGTAGAAGAAAATCAAGATAAAGTAGACGAATGGTTAAAAGGTGTAGAGTAAGTTGAATTATATTTTGCTTAAATAACGGCAACAAAGAAATATATATGTGAAGCTGATACTATTCTGTATCAGCTTTCTAATAAAAATTATAATAAGGGGTAAGGAGAGGATTTAGTGCAGAAAGCAAATGGCTGGAGTAAACTGTTATTATTTGGTTCAATTATTGCCGTGATGCTACTAGCGGCTTGCGGTTCTGAGGAGAAAGAAGGAGGCAATGCAGCAGGCGATTCAGGTGAGACGAATTATGGAGAAGAAATAGATTATACCATTACGGGGATTGAGCCCGGAGCGGGGATTACAGTAGCAACAGAGAAGGCGATAGAAGAATATGATAGTTTGTCAGGTTGGGAGCTTGAACAGTCTTCCACGGCAGCCATGGTAACGGAATTAGAAGAAGCGATTGCAAGTGAAAGCCCAATTATTGTAACGGGGTGGAATCCGCATTGGAAATTTGCAAAATTCGATAATCTGAAATATTTGGAAGATCCAAAAGGTATTTATGGTGACGTAGAGGTTATTAAATCACTAGCAAGAAAAGGGCTAGAAGAAGATAAACCAAATGCTTATAAGCTAATTGATCAATTTAAATGGTCTGTGGAAGATATGGAAGGAATTATGTATGAAGCTTCTGAAAGCGGGAAAGAAGTTGCTGAAGTAGCAAAACAGTGGGTTAAGGATAATCCGGATAAAGTAGAAGCGTGGACAGAAGGAGTAGAAGATGTGGATGGTGTTGAATTCGAACTTGTTTCTACACCTTGGGATTCAGAACGATCTTCGGCCAATGTTGTCGCTGAAGTCATGCGTCAAAAAGGGTTTAAGGTGACAATTACTCCTGTAGATGTCGCCGTCATGTTTGAAGCAGTTGCTAATGGGGATGGAGATGCTACATTAGCTGCTTGGATGCCAGCAACCCATAAAGATTTTTATGAGAAGTTTAAAGGTGATTTTGAAGATTTAGGAGCAAATTTAGAAGGGGCAAAGATTGGTTTAGTTGTACCTGATTATATGGATGTAGATTCTATTGAAGATATACAAGCTAAATAGATCTAGAAACAGAATGAGCTATTATGAAATGCTCGTTCTGTTTTTATGAAACAATGATGTAACCCAGTCTAGCCAAGGGAATATAAGAAAAACTAGTTTAGTAAACAAGCCTTATGGAGACAACTGTATTTTGCTTAAATCCCATGCTAGAAATTTCACCATTTTTGCATGGGAGTATAAACTATTTTGTGTACACATATAAAAAGCTTTCCCTTTTGAGAAAGCTTCTCACCAAATATATAATGTTTATTGTTTTTTTATTTTATTTTCAAGGTCATTTAGGCTGGATTCAATCTGCGCCAAATATTGATGAATATTCTCTTGATGAGGCTCTACAGTTGTTTTCCATTCCGATACGGATTTTTTCATATCTTGCGTGAGCTCTTTAATTAATATGGCGCCTTCCTGTGAAGTTTCCTTAATTTGATTCTTTAATCGAACGCCATCCTGCTTTAAATGTAAAAGCATATCTTTCCACTCAATACTTTTTTCCTTCATTTTCACCCGAAGTTGTTTTCCAGAAGCTGGTGCACTTAGCAGCGTAACAGTTGCACTTACAGCACCGCCGACTGCAATTCCTAACCATAGTGATTTCGCATTTGTCATTCATTTATCGCTCCTTTCTATTTGTTTAAGAGTTAAAAGGGACTTTTGTATATTTTGTACTGTAGAAAAGTATAAAATATAATTACTAGAGGAAAATATGAAATTTTTAGCGTCTATAGTACAAGTTTTTCTAAAGGTTTATCGTACAACAAAAATTGTGTACTTCACCGTAAAAGTTTGGCGATAGGCTTCGTTTTCTACGAACAAATATTGTTAAACTTCTTATGTTTTGATTAAAAAACCCCCTGGACAATCCAGTATGTCAGAGGATTTTAATTCATGTCATCATTAATTGCGGTGTTCTTTTTAAAATCCTTTGTACAATTGGATAAACAACAGCAATAAGAATAGAGTTTAATAATGCTGCTGGCAATACGGCTATGCTAAACATCGCTACGAATGAACCCTCCATAATCCCAATTAAAAAGAGTGCAACGCTTAAAAATATAGCACCAGAGATCATTGTCCCAATTGCAGTTAAAATAACTGCTTGTGGAAGCGGACGCAATGTTTTGGATATAATGAAGAATAAACTAAGGAAAATAATAGCTGTAATAGGTTTATCAATCATGTTAGCTATTTGACCGCCAGGTGCACTTGTTGTTAAAGCAGATATAGCTCCAGTAGCAATGGAAAGAATAATGACGTATTTCAGTTTAGGAAATAATAAAATTCCTAAAAACATCATAGAAAGCAGCATGTCTGGCTTCACTCCAAAAATAACTGGTGGTACAATAGCGTGTAATACAGCGCCAATCCCTATCAGTAGCGACAAAATCATTAAAATTCGAATATTCATTTGTAAACTCTCCTCTACTCAACTTTTCTCAAACTATCATTCCTCAATTGTACAACTCTTTGCCAATTGCAAGAACTTACGTTTATTATAACAAAGAATTTATAAAATAAAAAGCTGTAAAAAACACTTATTTCCTTATTAAAATACAATTCTTAGTATGGAAGGATAATAAATATGGTGGGAGTGCGTCTTAAATAATCTTATATACTCAGACGTTTAAAAACCAGTGAGTAGGAGGCTCACTGGTTCTACACTTTTAATCCATATGGTTTGTTATCGTTCCTGCGATTTCTTGCAAATCACTGGCACTATAATCATCTGAGTGTACTTTCCAATTAGAGGAAAAGCCGTCGTTTTTTCCGTATCGTGGAAGAAGGTGGATATGTAAGTGAAAGACGGATTGATCGGCTGGCTTTTCATTATTATTAAGTAAGTTCATCCCTATTGGCTCATAAGCTGATTTAATTGCATTTGCCACTTTTGGCACCTTTTCAAAAAGAGCAGCGGCAACGTCAGATGGAGTTTCATAAATGTTTTTAACATGTACTTTAGGAATAATTAATGTATGCCCCTTTGTAACTTGACTGATGTCTAAAAAGGCATATACATGCTCATCTTCATACACTTTAGCTGAAGGAATTTCTTGATTAATGATTTTACAAAATATACAATCTTCATGACTCATTATGATCTCACCTTTCTTTTCCATATTATTTCTATTGTATATAGGAATGGATGGGGTTGTAAAGCAAACTCCTTAACTTATTACGGAATGTTAACTAGCAAAAAATCGCTAAGAAATTTTTGTTTGAACCCCATGTAAATCCCTTATGTAAGCGAGCCTTAGTAAGAGCAAGAAGCGCTGTTGTTTTCTTACACTAAAGAAAAGTATAAGATTTTTTGTTTATAGTATAAGAAAAATAAAGGCTTGTCGTCATAAGACTTGGCGACAAGCCAAGTTTTTCTAATAGAATATACATTTATCCCGGTGCTATAAGACTCCCACAACAATTGGAAGCTGTGAGCTGAACAAGTCTAAGTGGGAATAACAGCACCTAAATCCCCATTTCGTTTATCTGAAAAATCAGTGGAGGTTTAAAAACCCCCCAGATTGAAGACTCACTTTATCATATGAAAAAAAGAAAACCCAGTCCCTAGGAGGGGACTGGGTTTGAAGGCAAGAAGGATAAAGCCTTTGCTAAAGGTAAATTGTAAAGTCAATAAGCAATTCAGCTTGGTTGATGTTTTACATTTCCTTTAATGGACTTCTCGGAAGAAGTGGCTTAACGAGTTAGTGTGGCATTTTATTGCCGTTTGCAAACACCTCATTTTGTGTTCTTTTTTTGAAACACAGTTAAATATCGATCGCAGACACCTCATTTTCATGAAGGTTAGTTCGAAACTTAGCTCATTTCTCATTAAACACGCAAATTGTTTGCTTGATAACTTTTTTAATCCTTTTGCCTACAAAGATTAGTCTGTGTAATGTGCTAAGAAATATACATAGAAGAATAAAAATTTCTTATGCTAAGCATGTATGGTTTTTACACTTGTTCTTGCGATAAGTTCAGGCTGTAAACAAGTGTTTTTGGCAACATTATCTTTTTTTTGTATTTTTTGAAACAATTGTTTGAAAGCTGTTTCACTTAATTTCTTTACATCTTGTTTAACAGATGATAATTCAACACCAAATAAGTAAGGGTAAATGGTGTTATCATAGCTGATAACAGAGTAATCGTCGGGTATTTTTTTGTTCTTCTCATAAATGCTATGAATAAAACCAAGCGCCATCATATCATTTGTAATAAATATAGCTGTTACATCCTTGTTTATTATTTTTTGGCCTGCTAGATAACCACTTTCTTTCTTATAATCACCTGTTAAAATGTTGTTATAATCAATTGGGATATTAAATTCTTTTAAAGCTCGCAAATACCCGTTTAAACGAAATTGTCCATTAATAAAACTGGAACTGGCAATGCAGGCGATTTTTCGATGGCCATTTTCCAATAAGTATTTCACAGCTATATAAGCTCCATATTCATTATCAAACCAAACTTTATCACAAGACAGGTCAGAAAATACACGATCCAGCAAAATATATGGGACAGTGAGTTGCTTTAACTTTTCGATTAGCTCTGTTTTTTTTAGCCATGATGCACTGGCTGGGATAAGAAATATACCTTCTACAGAACGCGATAATAATAAATCGAGTAATGCGATATCATTTTCAAATTGGTCATTGGAATTGACAATGATTAATGTGTAACCGTGTATACGGCATTGCATTTCGATATGTTTGGCTAAAGAAGAAAAAAATATATTTTCAATGTCAGGTATAATTAAGCCGAACGTTTTTGTTTGTTTTGTAACAAGACTTCTTGCTATTTGATTTGCAGTATAGTTTAGCTCTTTGGCAATTTGTTTAATTTCAGCTTTTTTTTGTTCGGAAATACGGCTCGGTCTATCATTTAATACTAATGAAACGGAGCTTGGAGAGACACCAGCTTTCTTGGCAATATCTTTAATAGTTACTTTCACTAAAAATACATCCCCTATAAATTTAATCGTTTAATTTTGGCTTAAACCAAAAACTATGATGGAATAACTAGATGTAAGTGAGCTTGTGAGTTCGATTCAAGGTTAATCTGTAGCATTTTTGTTGCTATCATCTTCCTGTTATACTTGTCGCATTTACAAGGAATTTGCTTCAGAGGAGATCACACGAAGAAATTTGTATTATTCATTTGAATAATCTCTGTGTGCTGCTCCCCCTTAAATCTAGTGTAATGCCATATTACCATCTGTTTAAGGACACTGCACCTTAATATCATTTTACTAAATAAAACAGGGAATATCTTATTTATAGCATAAGAAAAAACTACAGCTTCTACTATAAAAAGTTGCCTATAGAAAGATGATCATTGAAAGTACGAACATGAAAACGACGCCGGAGATCATTGGCACAGATGTACGTTTAATAATGTCTAATGGATCTACTTTTAATGTGCCGGCAATAATTAACACAACAGCTGCTACAGGAGATACTGCACGGAATAGGTTTCCAGCAAGTCCCATTGGTATGGAAATAGCGACTGGACTTATTCCTGCTGCTTCTGCTAATGGAACCATCAAAGGGATCATTGCAAAGAATAATGCAATACCACTTCCACTTAATAAGACGATAAGCGCAGTAAAAAGCACTAATATAAGTGGTAAGATAAAATCTAATCCTTGTCCGTGAAAGTTTTGCATAGCCGTCTGTAACGTGTCTAACAAGCCGATGGACTTTAAACCAGTAACAAATACGGAAGCAGCAACAATGAGCGCTACGATAGGAATAGCTTTCCCCATCCCTTCGAAAAACTTCTCTGTGTTTGATAAAACCGCCTTATTACCTTTTTTACGTATTAATTCACAAACAACAGCGAGGATGAGTGAAAAAAGCACGGAATTTTCTACGCTAAGGGAGATCGTTGCATTTGTAGTCATTTCCAAGATAAAAGAAATAAGCAAAAGGACAATTGGAAAGATAGGTAGTACTGCATATACAACTTTGAATAATTTACCACCAGTTATTTCTTCTATATTTTCTAATTCCACTTCCTCTTTCGCTTGAGAAGCTAACGTTTTTTTATCCATCCATTTTTGCCAAAAATAATGAACTATTGCTATAAAAATTAACGTTGGTATAGAGACAATAGCGTGGTATTGAAACACGTAATCGGTTACAGATAAGTCAGTAAAAGCAGCGAATTTCGCCAACTCTTCCGACACGGCGACGTTATCACTTCCTAATGGTGTCGGAATTATTGTAGCTGAAGTAGCGATAACTGCAGCTATACTTAGTACCGACATTCCAGCTCGCTTTAACACAGGATATAAAGTAGCCAATAATAAAATAGCTAATGTGGAAGCGCTTGGAATAACGAGCGATAATAAGTTTCCGAGCAAAAACACTGCTGGAACTAAAAAATAAACAGATTTGATCTTACTAATTGGTTTTGTTAGAACTTGTACAGTAACGTCGTTCGCACCAATAGAAGACATATATGCTGTATATCCGCCAAGCATGAGAATAATAAGTCCTGCTTTCGTAAAGGTTTCCTTAAATTGCTGGACAATAACTTGCAATGGGTCTAGTAATGTAGAACCGGTTGTTTCAAAGTCGGCCATTGGAATTTCATTGCCCATACTCGTCCCTATAAATATTAAAAGTATACCAATCGAAAATAAAGCGACTTTTATGTCCATTTTCTTTACTAGCATATAAATGACGATAATAACAGCTAGGATTGCTGAGCTATACATAATTAAGTTATCTGTCATGGTGTTTCCTCCTGTTTGAGTTGTTTAGTTGCATTTTTGTAAACTATCCAAAAACCATTGTTTAAATAATTTTTCATCAATGTCTAAACAAACGGTCGCATTACTTGGCATATTTAAGTATCCTTTCAAGTCAGTAACAGTACCCCCCTTTGTTAAGGAGCCATTTAGCTCAATACCTACATAAGCTTTTTGTGTAGTGAACATCTGTGGACATAGCAAGTAGGCTATAGCACAACTATCATACATTTTTAGTCCAGTTTTCATACTACCACCACGATATTTTTGGAATAAATGGTAAATCATATGACCGGTTTCGTTTAATGTTTTCAATTTTTCACTGTCTTCAGGGTAAACGAGTGCTTTCCAACCGACATCTAATCCAACCATTACAATGGGTACGCCACTGTTAAATACAATACTTGCGGCTTCGGGGTCAGCATGAATGTTAAACTCAGCCATGACTCCAGAATTCCCTCGCGTTGTAGATCCGCCCATTAATACGATTTCTTTAATATTTGTTTTCACTTCTGGATACAATCTTATAAGTAGTGCAATATTGGTTAATGGTCCAATGGGTACAAGCGTAATTGGCTTATTGCTTTGAAGAATAGTTTTGTACATCGCGTTAACAGCATGCTCTTTTAATAAGAGATTTTCGTTAGGCTCTGGAAAATTATAACCATCCATACCTGTTTCACCATGAACATTACTCGCATCTATCGGTTCTTTAATTAGCGGTTGGTCTGCACCAGCAGCAACAGGAATTTCTTTTTTGAAAAATTGTAATAGCCGTAACGTATTGTACGTTACTTTTTCGAGACTTACATTACCAGCAACTGTCGTAATCAATTTAATATCCAATTCTTTACTAAATAATGCGGCAGCAAGGGCTACAGCATCGTCAATTCCTGGATCTGTATCAATAATAATAGGTGTTTGGTTGTCATTCATCAATATCTACTCCTCTACATATTTGGAATCAATTAAATCTTGTCTAGTAGGTATGGATTTCTGTGCACCGGCTTTAGATACGGTTAACGCTGCGGCACACGTAGCATATTCCATACTTTTTTGAATTGTTTTTCCATGAGAAAGTTCACAGGCAAGCGCCCCAATATAAGTATCTCCAGCAGCGGTTGTATCTACAGTATTTACAGAGAGACCAGGCACGAAATGGATGGTTGTATCTTCACCAACTATACTCCCTTCCGCTCCTAAGGTAATCAGTACCGCATGAACTCCTTGTTGCTGAAAGTATTGTATTGCTTTTTTGTATTCGCTTTCTTCGGATGGGTATATTCCCGATAAAAATTCACACTCTGATTGATTAATGATAAGTAAATCAATATGAAGATAATTGGCTTTAGCAATATGTTTAGCTGGTGCAGGGTTTAATATAGTAAAAAGTCCCTTTTCCTTTGCAGCTTTTAGTGAGTGCAAAGTGGTTTCGTAATCGTTCTCAAATTGCGTTAAAAAAATATCTCCAGGACGACCGATATCTTGCAGCATTTTGTTGACGTCTTGGAAATCAACGTCGTCATTGGCTCCATTGTCTAAAATAATTCGATTGTCTCCATCATTTCTAATGATCATGGCAATTCCGGTCGTTACACGTCGGCGCATTTTTATATAATCACAATTCACCTTATATTTTTTTAGCGTTTCTACTAATTTGTTCCCATATAAATCTGTGCCTACTGCTCCTGCTATCCAAGCATTTGCTCCACTTTTAGCGGCAGCTACAGCTTGATTTCCCCCCTTACCTCCAGGGGATAGGAAAAAGTCTTTTCCTTGTATCGTTTCTCCGTTATTTGGAATGCGATCGGTATAAATGGAAAGGTCCATATTTAAGCTTCCAAAAATAAGTACTTTCTTCAATATATTCCCTCCTTTACGTAAAAATTGTTTTTGATAAAACGTTTTATCATAATAAATATACAACGTGCACATAAAAATAGTCAATACAAATATCGAATTTTGTCGAATGAATGTTAAAGTTTTTAATTTGAATCAATAGTTGGAATGAGTAAAAAAGGGAGGAAGACATAGAAGAGCTGGCCTTATTAAGGACCAGCTCTCTTGAAGGAGAGGGTTCTTATGCATTGTGAAGTAAACAGTACACTTCATAGAGCGGGGTTTGCTTCATAAAGTTGTTTACATGATCATTAGTTAGTTCCAGCTAGTGGAACAGCATAAAGACTGGACAACGTATCCTTCAAGAAACAAATTACTAAAAAGAATCTGTGCAGACAGTTAGGACTGTATACATTTTTCTTGTATTAATAAAATGTTTGGAGGATATTTATAAGAACTTTTTCTCCTTCGCTACTTATTATTAGCAGTAATCTACAAAATATACGTGCACAAAAAATATTTTTTGTACTATAGGAAAGTGTAAAAGCTTAAAGTAAAGGTTTATAGTATAAGAAGAACTACGCCTTCTTGGCGATAAGTCAAGTTTTTCTAAGACCCTAGGAAATGATGGAGATTACAGTACAAACAAAACGAAGAATATTCGACTAAAGGTGATAACCCAAGACCTCTA